>CAMPJJ010000062.1 GCA_946886855.1 uncultured Roseateles sp.
GGCGCCGGCAGGCCGGCCAGCTCGGCGTCCACGCGCGCCGTCAGCGCCTCGCCTTCGTTGAGCGCCAGAAGCGCTTCGGCGCGCAGACGCATCGGTTGGTCGACGACGAGTCGCCCCTTGGCATCGGTGCGGAAGACGCGTTGCACTGGCTCGGCAAGACCTGCCCCCGACGCCGAGGCCGACGCAGATGCCGAGGTTGGCGTCGGCCCAGGCGTCCAGGCGCTGACGCTGCCGTCGAACGCCGACGGCGCGTTCGCGTTCGCGGCCTGAGCGTCGACCGGCGCGGACGCCCCGGCCGCTCGCGACCACGGAAAGGCCGTGGTCGGCTCCTCGGCGATCGCCGGGGCCTGAGCCCCGGCGGCCAGCCAGGCGAGGAGGGCCACGGCGCCCAGGCCGGTGGCGAGGGCCAGCGCGATGCGCCGGCCCCGTTGGCGATCGGACAGGTGCGACATGGCGTCCTCCCTCGGGCTCAGTACGGGCAGTTCTGGCTGTAGCGATCGAAGACCAGCGCGGTCGCGTAGGCCGTGTGCGGCGTGCCGCACAGGAAGGGCGAGTAGCGCGTGTCCGCGTCCACGAAGCGCTTCATCCACGTCACGCCGTAACGGCCGATCGGCGTGTTGGTGCTGTTCGGCGTGAAGTGGGTGGCGAGGTTGAGCTCCGCATAGGCCTTGAACGTGGTGGCCGGCAGGCTGGCGTAGAAGGGCCGCGCATGCACGGCGACCGGGGCCACCGTGTCGCCGTCGGCGCCGACGATGAGCGTCGGCACCCGCACCTGGGTGAAGCTGGTGCTGAGGTTCCACGGCGTCAGCGGCAGCGCGGCCTTGAGCGTCGGGTTGTCCTCGGCCGCGATCAGTGCGCCGCCGCCGCCCATCGAGTGCCCGGCCACGGCCAGCCGGGTGCTGTCCACGCGGCTTCTGACGGTGCTGCTGGCGCTGTTGACCACGTAGTTCAGCGCCGCCATCAGCTGCGTGGCGCGGCTGGCGGGCTGGTCCAGCGTGGTGTTGGTGTTCATCGTGATCACCACCAGACCGTGCGTGGCCAGGCGCCGGCCCAGCCAAGCGATGCTGGATTCCGTGGCGGTGAAGCCGGGGCTGATCGCGACCACGCCGTAGCGCCCGGCAGTGGTGGGGTAGTAGATGGTGCCGCCGCCGAAGCCCCGCGCGAGCGTCACGTTGCTGGTCGCGACCGCGAACGAGCCCGCGGTGGCGTTGAGGCTGGCCGAGGTGGGATCCGGGCCGATCTGCGCCCAGGCGCTGCCCGCGGCGAAGGTGGCGAAGGCGACGCACAGGGCGGCGGTCCGCAGGGCGGTCCGCGGCGAAGCTGTCTGAGTCATGGTGTCTCCCTTGATGAGGTGGCCCGGCGCGAGATGCACCGGGCCGGCCCAGTCTAGGAAGCGGCCCCTCGGAGTGCCTTGTACGCATCCGGGGGAAGAGCCCCCTAGGATGATTCAGGGAAAACCCGCAATGGACGGGCGGTTCAGCCCGGCTTGCCGTTGCGGGCCGCGGCGGCGGCCCGGGCCACGTGCAGCTTGCGGTAGCTGTCGATCAGGCGGTGGTGCCGGTCGAGGCCTTCCAGCTTCATGCTGGTCGGCGTCAGGCCGTGGAAGCGCACGCTGCCGTCCACGGATCCGAGCACGGCATCCATGCGCGCGTCGCCGAACATGCGGCGGAAGTTGGCGACGTAGTCGTCCAGCTCCAGCTCCTCGTCCAGCAGCACCTCCAGCACCACGCTCACGGCCTGGTAGAACAGGCCGCGATCGACCGTGTTCTCGTTGTATTGCAGGAAGGCGCCGACCAGTTCCTGCGCCTCCTCGAGCTGCCCCAGCGCGAGATGGATCAGCAGCTTCAGTTCCTGGAGGGTCAGCTGACCCCAGACCGTGTTCTCGTCGAAGTCGATGCCGATCAGGGTGGCGATGTCGGTGTAGTCGTCGAGCTCGCTGTCCTCGAGGCGCTCCAGCAGCGCCGCCAGCTGCTCATCGTCCAGCCGGTGCAGGTTGAGGATGTCGGCGCGGAAGGCCAGGGCCTGGTTGGTGTTGTCCCAGATCAGGTCCTCGACGGGGTAGATCTCCGAATAGTCCGGCACCAGGATGCGGCAGGCCGTCGCGCCCAGCTGGTCGTACACGGCCATGTAGGACTCCTTGCCCATGTCCTCGAGGATGCCGAACAGCGTGGCCGCTTCCTGGGCGTTCGAGTCGGCGCCCTGGCCGGAGAAGTCCCATTCGACGAAGTCGTGATCGGCCTTGGCGCTGAAGAAGCGCCACGAGACGATGCCGCTGGAATCGATGAAATGCTCGACGAAGTTGTTGGGCTCGGTGACGGCGTTGCTGGCGAAGGTCGGCCGGGGCAGGTCGTTCAGGCCTTCGAAGCTGCGGCCCTGCAGCAGCTCCGTCAGGCTGCGCTCCAGCGCGACCTGCAGGCGGGGATGCGCGCCGAAGGAAGCGAACACGCCGCCGGTCCGCGGGTTCATCAGCGTCACGCACATCACCGGATACAGGCCGCCCAGCGACGCGTCCTTCACCAGCACCGGGAAGCCCTGTTCCTCCAGGCTGCGGATGCCGGCCACGATGCCGGGGTACTTGTCCAGCACCGCCTGCGGCACGTCGGGGAGGGCGATCTCGCCTTCCAGGATCTCGCGCTTGACGGCCCGTTCGAAGATCTCGGACAGGCATTGCACCTGCGCCTCGGCCAGCGTATTGCCGGCGCTCATGCCGTTGCTGACGTAGAGGTTCTCGACCAGGTTGGACGGGAACCAGACCACCTCGCCGTCGGAGCGCCGCACATACGGCAGCGCGCAGATGCCGCGTGCCACATTGCCGGAGTTGGTGTCGATCAGGTGCGAGGCGCGCAGCTCGCCGTCGGGGTCGTACCAGGCGAGGCAGCGTTCGTCGAGCAGGCCGTCAGGAAGCGCATCGTCCGGTCCGGGTTTGAACCAGCGCTCATCGGGGTAATGCACGAAGGACGCGTTGGCGATGTCCTCACCCCAGAACACGCCCGCGTAGAAATGGTTGTTGTTCAGGCGTTCGATGTATTCGCCCAGGGCCGAGGCCAGCGCGCTTTCCTTCGTCGCGCCCTTGCCGTTGGTGAAGCACATCGGCGAGTGCGCGTCGCGGATGTGCAGCGACCACACGTTGGGCACCAGGTTGCGCCAGGAGGCGATCTCGATCTTGATGCCCAGGTCCGCCAGGATCCTCGTCATGTTGGCGATGGTCTGCTCCAGCGGCAGATCCTTCCCCGGGATGTAGGTCGCCGCCGTCGCATCCGGATTCAGCGTCAGCAGGGCCTGCGCGTCGGCGTCGAGGTTCTCGACCTCCTCGATCACGAACTCCGGCCCGGCCTGCACGACCTTCTTGACCGTGCAGCGGTCGATGGAGCGCAGGATGCCCAGGCGGTCCTTCTCGGAGATGTCGGCCGGCAGCTCGACCTGGATCTTGAAGATCTGCTGGTACCGGTTCTCGGGGTCGACGATGTTGTTCTGGGAGAGGCGGATGTTCTCCGTGGGGATGTCGCGGGTGACGCAGTACAACTTGACGAAGTAGGCCGCGCACAGGGCCGAGGAGGCCAGGAAATAGTCGAACGGACCCGGCGCCGAGCCGTCGCCCTTGTAGCGGATGGGCTGGTCGGCGATGACCGTGAAATCATCGAACTTGGCTTCCAGGCGGAGCTTGTCGAGAAAGTTGACCTTGATTTCCATGCGATGACTCGTCTGCGGGTTATCCAGCATTATCGGCGGCGACCTTCGCGACCCGGCGACCCGGCGACCTGGGCGACCTGGGCAAGCCGGGTCCGGCGGATAGGATGGGCGGATGACCGCGCCCGACACCTCCGGCACCCGACTGCGCGACCTCGCGCGCCTGCGACGCGTGCGCGACCGCATCGACCGCGAGTACGCCCAGCCGCTGGACGTGGAGGCGCTGGCGCAGGGCGTCGGCATGTCGGCCGGGCACCTGAGCCGCCAGTTCCGGCTGGCCTACGGCGAGTCCGTCTACGCCTACCTGATGACGCGCCGCATCGAGCGCGCCATGGCGCTGCTGCGCCGCGGCGACCTCGGCGTCACCGAGGTCTGTTTCGAGGTCGGCTGCTCGTCGCTGGGCACCTTCAGCACCCGCTTCACCGAATTGGTCGGCGTGCCGCCGAGCGTCTACCGCCGCGACTCGGCGGGCGAGGCCGAGGGCCTGCCGTCCTGCGTCGCCAAGCAGGTGACGCGTCCGATCAGGAATCGAGAAGCGCCGGAAAAGGCGTCCCCCTAGACTGCGTTCCAAGGGTCCGGACCCCGGCGGCGACGGCCGCTCACCCCGCTGACATCAGTCACCTGGAACCATTCATCTGGAGACACCCATGGACATCACCATCCACTCGACCTTCCTGCCGCACACCGACCCCGAGGAATCGCTGGCCTTCTACCGTGACGGCCTGGACTTCGAGATCCGCAAGGACGTCGCCTTCGGCGGCAACCGCTGGATCACGATCGGACCCAAGGGCAAGCCGGACACGTCGATCGTCCTGTTCCCGCCGAACGCCACGCCCGGCCTCACCGACGAGGAAAAGCGCACCATCGCCGAGATGATGGCCAAGGGCACCTACGCGATGCTGCTGCTCGGCGCGAAGGACCTGGACGCCACCTTCGAGCGCCTGCAGTCGCGGGACGCCGAGATCGTCCAGGAGCCCACCGACCAGCCCTACGGCGTGCGCGACTTCGGCGTGCGAGACCCGGCGGGCAACATGATCCGTATCCAGCAACTCAAGCACTGACCCTTGGAGGCGCGCATGCCCAGCACCACCGTTCCGAAGAAGAAGGCCTCGACCGGCTCTGCCAAGCACGCCGCGACCTACGTGGCGAAGAAGGCGGCCAAGCCAGTCGCCAAGAGCACGTTCAGGAATGCCGCGCCCAGCGACGACGACGTCCCCGGCGTGGATGCTTCCAGGATGATCGATGCCCGCATCGCGGAGCTGGGCGACTGGCGCGGCGAGCTGCTCGCACGGCTGCGCAAGCTGATGAAGGAGGCGGTGCCGGGTGTCGAGGAAACGTGGAAGTGGCGCGGCACGCCGGTGTTCGAGCACAACGGCCAGATCTGCACCGGCGAGACCTACAAGGAGGTCGTGAAGATGACCTTCGCGAAGGGCGCGAAGCTGGCGGATCCGGGCAAGCTCTTCAACTCGAGCCTCGACGGCAACGCGCGCCGTGCCATCGACATCCGCCAGGGCGAGAAGATCGATGAGACCGCGCTGAAAGCGCTGTTCAAGGCGGCCGCGGCGCTGAACGACGCGGCCGCCAAGCCGAAGAAGGCCAAGCCGGCGGCTTGAGGCCGCCGGCTCGGTGCTTCAGCCTTCCGTCGTCGAGGGTCAGCCCTGCTGGCTCGCGAAGGTCCTGCGGAACTCCGGCGCCGCGTCCTCGCGGGTGTTGACTTCGAGCATCAGCCGTCCCGGCATCCAGCAGAAGAAGCGTGAGCCTCGCGCATGCGAGATCAGCTCGGTCTCCATCGGCACGCCCGCGCCGAGCATGTCGGCGTGGATGCGATGGAGATCCGTCAGCGTCGAGACTTCGACGCCGATGTGGAAGTTGCCGGGCCAGCTGATGTCGCGATCGCGGGCGTCCTCGAGGACGATGTCGAGGGCGTCCTTCTTCACGACGCGGCTGCGGCCCATCGCGAGCACGGCAAAGCCGAGGAACTGCTCGAAGAACGCAGCGGTCGCGGGAACGTCGTGGGAGGGGAAGCTCAGATGGTTGAGCGTGGAATGGACCGTGGTGTGCGTGGTCATGGTATGCCTGTGCGCAAGCCGGCACGACGCTGAGGCGTCGGAATGCCAGTGGGGTTGCGCGTTGGCTGACGTAAACGCTTACGGCCCGGTGCAGATCAGTTCAGAACGAAACGACTGCGGAGCGGTTGTCATCGTAGTGGTGCCTCGCGAGCACGGTCAAGCGCGATGGCGCGGAGGCTCGGATCGTCGTGCGATCACCGGATGAACGCCTTCAACGCTCCCGACGCGCGGTGCGGAACGTGATCGACCAGCGCAGCCGTTCCACCGGGGCGACGCTGTGCTGCCAGGCCCATCGCGCCGGCCCTCGCAGCGCGTAGATCGATCGGGGCTCGACGCTGACCTTGATCACGTCCCCGCGCTTGGGCGCATCGGGCGGATAAGGGCGGAAGCGCAGCGTCGCGGCCGCGCCGAGCGACACGCCGAACACCTCCTCGAAGTCAGGCACGTCGCGATGCCAACCCAGGGGCGTGCCGGGCGAGTACTCGGCCACCAGCGCGTGCACGAGCGCCTCCGGCGCCATGCCGGCCCATTCCGCGACGCGTCGCCGCAGCGGCTGCAGTTCCTCGATGAGCGCCTGCGCCGGACGCAGCCGGTTGGTGTCGTAATCGAAGCTGCCGCCGTAGCTGACGACGCGGCGCCGCGCGGTGTATTCCTTGTACTGCGCGGCCTCCAACGGCAGCGAGCGGATCAGCGCGATCAGCGCGGCTTCCTCGTCCGACGACAGGAAGCCCGAGCGATACGTCATGCCGTCAGGCAGCGCGTCGGAGGGCGGGTCGAGGTCGTCGAAGAGCTTGGATTGGTCCATGTCGTGAGGCTGGCCGCGAGGCAGCGCGAGGTAGCCCGAGGCAGCGCGAGGCAGCGCGAGCGATCGCGAGGGGTCGGTTCAGCCGCGCAGGTGGTTGTCCTTCACCCGGATGTAATGCTCGGCGGAGTACTTCAGGTAGGCGATCTCGTCGGCGGTCAGTTCGCGCACGGGCATCGCGGGCCGGCCCATGTAGAGGTGGCCGCTCTTGAGTACCTTGCCCGGCGACACCAGGCTGCCGGCGCCGAGCATCACGCGGTCCTCGATGACGACGTCGTCCATCACGATGCTGCCCATGCCGATCAGGCACTCGTTGCCGATGCGGCAGCCGTGCAGGATGACGGAATGGCCGATGGTCACGTGGTCGCCGATGATGAGCGGCGAGCCCTCCGGCTTCTTCGGATGCTTGTGCGAGACGTGGCCCATCGTCAGGTCCTGCACGTTGGTGCCGGCGCCGATCACAATGCGGTTCACGTCGCCCCGCAGCACCGCGTTGCACCAGACCGAGCTGTCCGGACCGAGGGTGACATCGCCGATCACCTGGGCGGAGTCATGGACGAAGACGCGCTCGGCGAGCACCGGGGCAGTAGCTAGGTAAGGGGACAGCGGCATGGCGGGCGAGGGCGGGCAACGGAAGAAGAAGACCATTGTCGCGGCGTCGACGAAGACCGCCGCGAAGCCTGCTGCGAATCGTGCTGCGGAGCCAGCTGCGAAACGCGCTGCGAAGGCTGCTGTGAAACGCGCGACGAAGCCCGCAGCGACATCGGCCGCGAAGCCCGCCGCCAAGGCCCCGCGCGAGAAGCGTCACCGCCACTACGTCTACGTCGTCGAGCTCGCCGACCAGGTCTGGAACGAGCCGCGCTTCCGCAAGGCGAATCCGGACTACCGGCTCGGCATGCCCTTCGTCTACGTCGGCATGACAGGGCTCGATCCCGACCTGCGCTTCGACAAGCACAAGGCCGGCATCCAGTCCAACCGCTACGTCTTCGACTACGGCCTGCGCCTGCTGCCGCAGCTCTACGAGGTCTACAACCCCATGCCCTACGAGGCCGCGCGGGAGATGGAGGTCGAGCTCGCCATCGGCCTGCGCGAGGCGGGCTACGGGGTCTGGCAGGCCTGAACGAGACGCCCGGACGACAGGCCTGAATGGCTGGCCCATCGCTGTTCCGATACAGCGCTGCGGCATCATGGTCCGGCCCTTCGTTCTGGAGCCGAGATGAGCGCCACGTCCCCCATCGCCGCCACGCCCGTGGCCCTTCCGACCTACGCCGACGTCGAGGCCGCCGCCCGCCGCATCGACGGCCAGGCGCATCGCACGCCGGTGCTGACCTCGCGCACCGTCGACGAGCTGTTCGGCGCGCAGGTCTTCTTCAAGTGCGAGAACTTCCAGCGCATGGGCGCCTTCAAGTTCCGCGGCGCGTTCAACGCGCTGTCGCGCTTCACGCCGGAACAGCGCCGCTTCGGCGTGGTCGCGTTCTCGTCGGGCAACCACGCGCAGGCGATCGCGCTGTCGGCGCGCCTCCTCGGCATGCCGGCGACCATCGTGATGCCCAAGGACGCGCCCGCCGCCAAGATCGCCGCCACGCGCGGCTACGGTGGTCAGGTCGTCCTCTACGACCGCTACACCGAGGATCGCCAGCAGATCGGCCGCGATCTGGCCGACAGGCACGGCCTGACCCTCATCCCGCCGTTCGACCATCCCGACGTGCTGACCGGGCAGGGCACCGCGGCGAAGGAGCTGTTCGACGAGGTCGGTCCGCTGGACGCCGTCTTCGCGCCGCTGGGTGGCGGCGGGCTGTTGTCGGGCACGGCGCTGTCGACCCGCGCGCTGTCGCCGAAGGCGAAGCTGTATGGCGTCGAGCCCGAGGCGGGCAACGACGGCCAGCAGTCCTTCCGCAGCGGCACGATCGTCACCATCGACACGCCGCGCACGATCGCGGACGGCGCGCAGACGCCGCACCTCGGCGACATCACCTTCGCGCTGATCCGTCAGCATGTCGACGACGTCCTCACCGCCTCCGACGCGGAGCTGGTCGACGCCATGGGCTTCTTGGCGGCGCGGATGAAGATGCTGGTGGAGCCGACCGGCTGTCTCGGCTTCGCCGCCGCAACGGCGATGAAGGACCAGTTGAAAGGCCAGCGCGTCGGCATCGTCATCAGCGGCGGCAATGTCGACATGGCGCGTTTCTGCGAACTGGTCGGCGCCGCCTCGGCGGCCTGAGCGGGCGATGCGGGCGCGGCGAGCGCCCTCAGGACGTTGGAGCGCCTGGGCGTTTCGCGCGTTCTGAGCGTTCTGAGCGTTCTGGGCGTTCTGGGCGTTCCGCGTTACCGCCGGTCACAGCTGCGAGGGACGCGAAGCCGTGCGCGTGACCTTGGTCAATGTCGCACTCGGGGCCGGATGCCCAGAATGCGATCGCCATCCGACTTCAGACAGCAGGGGGACCCTCGCGTGCAAGCCCATCTCATCGACTCCGTCGGCGCCGCCGGCAAGAACCGCAAGGCCGACGTCGAATCCGTACAGCGCCTGCTGACGGCCCGCCATCTCTATCGGGGCCGCGTCGACGGCCTGTGCGGCCCGCTGACGGTGGACGGCATCCTGCGCTTCCAGCGCGGTTTCATGAGCAAGCCCGACGGGCGCGTGGATCCCAACGGCGGGACGCTGAAGCGCCTGATCGCCGCCGCCCCGGCCACGCACACCGCGTCGCCGGCCGCGCGCGTGGCGCCGGCCGCGGCCTCCCGTCCGGCCGCCGCCGCGCGTCCCGCGGCCTCGGCCACGCCGTCCCATGCGGCCACCACCACGCCGGCCACCAGCGCCGGCAGCACCTCGGCCGCGACGCCGCAGAACGTCGCGGCCAGCGGCGATGCCGGCAGCGCCCGCGCCCTGCTGACCACGCTGGTGCCGCGTCCCGACGCGCACACGATGAACCCCGGCCTGGTGGCCGTGTCCTCGTCCTACATGGTCCAGGCGCTGGGCCAGCCGCGCCATTCGTACTCGCAGGACTGCCAGCCGCTGACCAACGAGAAGCTCAAGAAGCACATCGTGTCGAAGTCGGTCGGCCCCTTCCGGGCCACCGGCCTGGACCTGGCCGTCGACAGCCTGGCCGCCGTGATGGAGGACATCCGCAAGGAGCAGCCCGCCGTCTACGCCGCGCTGGGCACCGCCGGCATGCTCTGCTGCCGCAACATCCGCGGCTCGACCACCGGCATCTCCAACCACTCGTGGGGCACGGCGATCGACCTGACCCTCAACGGCGTGCTGGACCGCCGCGGCGACAGCAAGGTGCAGGTCGGCCTGACGCTGATCGCGCCCATCTTCAACCGCCACGGCTGGTACTGGGGCGCCGCATTCCGCACCGAGGACGCAATGCACTTCGAGGCCAGCCGCTCGCTGGTCTCCCAGTGGGCGCCGCGCCTGACCTGAGCGGATCCCGTCCGGCCGGCGACTGCGGTCGCCGGTGACCGCAGGCTCTGGCCCCGTGGGGTGACGCTCGCCGCGACACCCGTTGTTTCAATCTCCGCGACGCGCGCCCGCCGGCGTGCGGCGCTGCGTGGATACTCGTCGTCATGAAGCTCCGCCTGATCTCCGCTTTCCGCCTGCTGGCCCTGTCGGGCCTGGTGATGACCGCCGCCTGCCAGCCCACGCTGGCCGCCTGCAACGTGGCCACGCTGCCGGACGGCTGGGCCGCGGGCTCCGCGCGCTGGGACGGCGCCTGCGCCGCCGACCGGGCCGACGGCCTGGGCGTGCTCAAGGAGCAGCAGGGCGCCGCCGTGAAGCGCATGTTCCTCGGCCGCGTGGCCAAGGGTGAACTCGCGCTGGGCGTCGTCGACATCCCTGACCAGGGTTACATGGCCGGCCGCTTCGAGCAGGGCAAGCTCGTGCCCAGCGAGGACCGCCAGGTGTTCATCCAGGCCTTCGACGAAGCCGCCAAGGCCGCCACGTCGGTCGCGGACCGCTTCGAGAAGGCGGGCAACGCCGCCTCGGCGAAGTTCTACCGCGCCAAGGCCAAGGCCCTGCGCGAGCAGATGGACTGAGCACGCTCGCCTGCCGTGGGCCGTACCGGCCTTGCGGCGCGGGCGGGACTGCCGCCGACGGCGCCGATGTCGCGGCCGCATGCTCGGCTGACGACGCCCTGCTGACAGGGCGCGTCGTGGCGCTCGCTACAGTCGATTCATGACCGACAGCCCCCGCGCCTGGATCCGCCTGCCCTCCGGGGCGGCGCTCGACCTGATCAATCCATCCCCCGACGCCTGGACCGACGAGGACCTGGCGCTGCGCCTGGCCCGCACCTACCGCTGGGGCGGCGAGTCCGTCTGGCCCTGGCCGCTGTCGGTGGCGCAGCATTCGCTGCTGGTGCTCGCGCTGCGCCGCCGATGGGCGCAGGAGGACGGCGCCCCGCTGTCCGCGGCGCTCCAGCGGGCCGAACTCCTGCACGACGCGGAGGAAGGTTTCCTCGGGTTCGACTGCATCTCGCCGCTCAAGCGCGTGCTGGGCGAGCCGTTCCGCATCGTCGGCGACCGGCTGTTGGCGGCGATCGCGGTCCGTTACCGCTTGCCCGCGTGGACACCGGACACGCACGTCACGCACAAGCGCGCCGACAGCATCGCCGCCGCGACCGAGGCCGTGCGCTGCACCGGCTGGTCCGAGCGCGAGGTGCGCGAGGTCCTGGGCATCACGCATCCCGTGCTGGAGGAAGATCCGCTGCAGGCCGCGTACGGTGGCACCCCGTGGGAGCCCTGGCCGGCGGACATCGCGGCGGGGCGGTTCCTGGACGAACTCCGCCGGCTCAAGGCCTGACCCCAGGCGGGACGGCCGTTCAGAGGTGCCGCGCGATCGACCGCCAGGCCGCCTCGGCCAGCACCGCGGCGCGGTCCGCCGGGCTCGCCAGCCGGCGTCCCGCCAGCCACGAACGGCTGTACCACTCCGCCGCGCCCAGCACGAGCGCCGGGATCAGTTCCTCCGGCAGCGGCATCACCCGCCCGTACTTCACGTCGCGCGCGAAACAGGCGTCGATCGGCGCATACCGCGCCGCGGTCCGCGCCCGCAGCTCGTCGCCGAACGGTCCGCCCGCCACCACCTCCCGGGCGATGAAATAGAAGCGCGCGAGGTCCGGGGTCTCGGTGATCCAGGTGACGTAGGCGGTAATCAGGGCGTCGACCACCGCGTGGCTGTCCTCCAGCCCGTCGATCCGCGCCGCGATCGCACGGCCCAGGTCGTCCACCGCCGCGAACAGCAGCGCCGCGACCACGCCTTCCTTGCTCTTGAAGTGGTGGTAGATCGTGCCCACGCCCTGGCCGCTGGCCGCGCGCAGGTCGTCGATCGTCGTGGTCTCGATGCCCCGGGCGTTGAAGGCCGACAAGGCCTGCGCCAGGATCAGCCGCTTGGTCTCGGCGCGGTCCTCCGGGTAGGCGGCCCTCAGCACCTGCTCGGTCCTCGCGACGGCCTGGGCGGTCTTCGTGGGCATGTTTGGAATACGCTTCTGGAGTTGTCGGCAGTCCTGCCCCGGCGTCTGGTCGATCGCGGGACGACAGGCGCGATCATCCCTCAACGGCCACGGGATCCACGCACGCATGAAGCCCTCTTTGCTTTCCCTCCTGAATGGCTTGGGTGTCCTGGACCACCCCAACCGGCATTGGCCGGTCTGCGCGGCGATGGTCATCGCGCTCTGGGCGCCGGCCGCCCGCGCGCATGACGATCTGGCGCGCCAATGGGCGCCGACCGCCGCCGACGCCCAGGCGACGCCAACCGACTTGCCCGCGCCGCAGGTGCTGCCGGGCGCGAAGGCGCAGCTGACGCAGGTCCGGATCCACGGCATGACCGTCGGCCGTCAGGCGCTGAGCCGCCAGGGCGACGAGGTGCTGGTCGACTACGCCTTCAGCGAGCGCGGCCGCGGCGACCAGCTCCGCGCGCGATGGACGCTGGATGCGCGCGGCCTGCCGCTGCGTTACGAGGCCGAGGGCAACGACTACTGGAAGGTCCCGCTCACCGAGCGTTTCGACCGCGTCGACGGCAAGGCCTCATGGAAGAACCGTGTGGAGCAGGGCGGCGCCGCGTGGCCGGAGGCGGGCGCCTTCTACCTGCCCGCCAACGCACCGCCGGCGTTCATCGGCGTGCTGGCCCGCGCGCTGCTGAAGGCGCCGGGGCAACGCCTGACCCTGCTGCCGGCTGGCGAGGCGACGCTCACGAAGGGACCGACGATCGTGGCGGGCGGGCGCCGGCTGACGCTGCATCAGATCGCCGGCATCGACTTCACGCCGGTGGCCGTGTGGCTGGACGAGCGCCAGCAGACCGCCGCCGTGATCGACGACTGGTTCGAGGTGCTGGAGGCGCGCGACCTGCCGTTGCAGGCGCGGTTGACGGCGGCGCAGCGCGACGCGGACAAGCGCTGGTCGGCGGACCTGGCCAAGCGGATGACGCATGTGCCGCAGGGCGACCTGCTGATCCGCCATGCGCGGCTGTTCGAGCCGCGCGACCTGGTCGCGCGCGAGGACATGCGGGTGCTGGTGCGCGGCGGCTTCATCGTGCGCGTCGAGCCCGACGACGCGCTGCCGGCGCCGGCCGGCATTGAGGTCATCGACGCGGCCGGCCGTTTCCTGATGCCGGGGCTGTGGGACGTTCATCAGCATTTCTCCGGCACGGACGGGGTCTTCGACCTGATCGCGGGCGTGACGAGCGCGCGCGACATGGCCAACGACAACCTGGCGCTGATCGAGCGCGTGCAGCGCTTCGACGCCGGCACCGAGCTCGGTCCGCGCGTGGTGAAGGCCGGCATCGTCGAGGGCGTCGGCCCACTGGCCGCCCCGACCGACGTGCGCGTCGAGACCGTCGAGCAGGCGCGCCAGACGGTCGACTGGTACGCCGATCGCGGCTACGCGCAGATCAAGCTCTATTCGTCCCTCAAGCCGGAGCTGGTGCGCCCCATCGCCGACCTGGCGCATGCGCGCGGGCTGCGCGTCAGCGGCCACGTGCCGGCGTTCATGCGCGCGGGTCAGTTCATCGATGCGGGCGCTGACGAGATCCAGCACCTGAACTTCATCGTGCTGAACTTCTTCCCCGAGGTCGCCGACACGCGTGGCAAGGACCGCTACACCGTGATGGCGGAGAAGCTGCTGCAGCTGGACCTCGACAGCGCGCCGGTGACGGGCTTCATCGCGGAGCTGCGGCGCCGGCACACGGTGCTCGACCCGACGGTGGCGATCCTGGAGGGGCTGTACTCGGGCGCGCCGGGCGAGCCGCCGGCGGCGCTGCAGGGCCGGGTCGAGCGCTTCCCGCCGATGGTGCGGCGGCGGCTGCTGTCGGGCGCGGTGCCGGTGCCAGCGGGCCGGGAGGAGGCGTACCGGCAGGCGCTGCCGCGGCTGCTGCAGTTGGTCAAGCGGCTGCACGACGGCGGCGTGACGCTGATGCCAGGCACGGACGGGTTCGCGGGCTACACGCTGCAGCGCGAGCTGGAACTCTACGTGCGCGCGGGCATTCCCAACGCGGAAGTGCTGCGCCTGGCGACGCTGACGCCGGCGCAGGTGCTGGGCGTGGCGGGCCAGCGCGGGGAGATCGCGGCGGGCAAGCACGCGGACATGGTGCTGCTGGACGGCGATCCGCTGAAGGACATCGCCGCGCTGCGGCAGGTCGTGAAGACGATCAAGGCGGGCCGGGTGTTCGATCCGGCGCAGCTGGAGGCGGCGATGGGGATGGCCAAGTGAGGGGGGAGGGCGCGTGATGAAGGGCGCGGTGGCATCGCTGCCACCGCGCGAGGCTGCGGCCTGAGGCCTCAGAAGCCCTTCATGTCGTAGCGCACGCCGACCCACGCCTGACGACCCAGGCCCTGGTACGAATAGACCGGCTGCACGTCGCGATCGGCGACGTTGAGCACCTTGGCCTCCAGCCGCCACTGCGGCAGGAAACGCCAGGTGGCGCGCAGGTCCGTCACTGCGTAGGCGCCGAGCTGCGCGCCCACGTCAGGCCGCGCGCCGACTTCCGTCAGCGACGCGCCGACGCTCCACACGCCGGTGTCGTAGTCGGCGGAGACGCTCTCCTGATGGGCCGCGCGACGCGGCAGGCGCGCGCCGGTCTCGACGTTGCGCGCGTCGAGGAAGTCGACCGTCGCGGCCAGGCTCAGGTTGCCGAAGCGGTGTGCGCCGGACAGCGTCGCGCCCTGCAGCTTGGCGCGGCCGATGTTGTCCGCGCAGCCGAAGAAGCCCGCCGGGCATTCGGTGCCGCTGGGATCGGGGTTGTAGACGATCAGGTCGCGGACTTTGTTGCGGTACACCGTGGCTGCGGCGCTGCTCGCGCCCGAGCGCCAGTTCACGCCGAACTCGATGCTGCGACCGCGCTCGGGCTGGATGTCCGGACGACCATAGAACGGGAAGTACAGATCGTTGAAGGTCGGCGCGCGGAAGCTGGTGCCGGCGAGGGCGCGGACCTTGAGGGTCTCGGTGAGCGCGTAGCTCGCGCCCAGCGTGCCGGTCGTGAAGCCGCCGTACGCGGAGTTGTCGTCGCGGCGCAGGTTGGCCTGCAGCGAGGTCGCGCCGAACTGGCCCGTGTAGCCGGCGATGTAGGCATTGTTGGTGCGCTTGAGCGCCTCCGTGACGACGCCTTCGGCCTTCTCCGACAGATGCTCGTAGGCCAGCAGCAGCTGCTGGTCCGGCGCCAGGCGCAGGGCGTTCTGCCAGGTCGCCTGATCCCGGGTCGTCTTGAACGGCACGGGATCTGGGGCGCCGGAGCGTGAGTCGTCGATGCCATGCGTCGCCAGGACCGTCGTGGTCCAGATCGGCGACAGCGTGCCGCGGTAATCGGCGCTGACCACGCGGGTCGTCAGCCGGTTGCGGAAGTCCGGCGTCGCGTCGGGCAGGAAGTCCGGCGGATTGAAATTGGCGCTGTCGTACTGTGAATTCAGCTTGTTCTGCGAGGCGCTCACGCCGATGCGATGCCCCTCGGCGGGCGTGAAGCCCAGGCGCGCCGTGGCCGCCGTGCGGCGGAAGCCGTCGCGGTCCGGGTTGTAGTAGCCGTTGAGGTCGTTGGGCCGGATCGAGGACACGCCGTCGCTGGTCTCGCGGCCGATGCTGGCCGCGTAGTCGAAGCCGGCCTGCGCGCCGCTGAGCGCGAAGTCCGCCTTGCGCGAGTCGTACTCGCCGACGGCGACGCCGGCGGTGATGTTCAGCGGGCCTTGACCGCGCTTCGTGAAGATCTGGATCACGCCGCCCACGGCGTCCGAGCCGTAGAGGCCCGACGCGGGACCGCGCAGCACCTCGATGCGCTCGATCTGATCCAGGCTCAAGGCCTCGAAGGCCGCCTGGCCCAGCGTCGCGGAGCCGATGCGCAGACCGTCGATCATGACGACGGTGCTGTTGGTGTTGGTGCCGCGCAGCAGGTAGCCGGCCGTCTGCCCAGGGCCGCCGTTCTGCAGGATCTGCAGGCCGGCGTAGCGACGCAGGACCTCTTCGACGCTGGCGGCGCCGCTGTCGCGCAAGGTGTCGCGGTCGATCAGGACGATGTCGGCGACGCTTTTGCTCAGGGCCTGCGGCTCGCGGGTGCCGATGACGACGACGGGATCGAGCGAGGACTGCGCGAACGCGATCGACGGCACGACGGAAAGGGCGGACAGGGCGGACAGGGTGGGCAGGGCGACCAGCGCGGTCGCCGACGCACGGGCGACAGCGCGCAGCGCGGCGCGGGGAGAAGAGACTGGCATGTCGGGATTCGGAAAGCAGCGGCAGACGGCCGCTTCCCCGCGGCCGCATGCGGAATGGACGCGCCATGCTCCTGGAAGCACAGCGACGATCCGCCTGTTGGCCGGTATCCGGGCTGTCGGAAGAATGAACCCGTGTTGCCTTCCCGGACAACCGTCCAGTGGTTTCAGACACGAGCCGCGCACCCTCTGCGTTCAGAAGCGGCGCGCCTTCCGCTTACCGTTGCGGGGGCAGCTCAGGTTGGGGCCACAACCGCGTGGGTGCAGCCCCTCCTGATTCCCGTTGAACTGCGCCGGCGGAAGGCCGGGCGCGAGCACCAACGGGCGGGATCATAACGGGAGGGGCGTCGACTTCGTGGCGCCTGGCGCGGGCGCTCCACGATGCATGGGGCATCCCTCCGGGAACCCCAAGCATCATTCCGGCCCCAGCAGCACCCGCTGCCCTCGGGCCTTGGGCATGCGGGTGGACTGCGGGCCAGGCCTTACATGAACAGGTGCTCGCCGGCGTTCTCGCCGCCCAGGACCACGTAGTTCACCTTGCGCAGGTCGCCGAGGGCGCGGCCGCCGGCGTAGGAGATGGAGCTCTGCAGATCCTCCTCCATCTCGCGCAGCGTGTCCGCCAGGTGGCCCTTCACGGGCTCGAGGATGCGCTTGCCTTCGACGTGCTTGTACTCGCCCTTGTTGAAGTCGGACGCGGAGCCGTAGTACTCCTTGTAGCGCTTGCCGTCGACCTCGACGGTGTGGCCGGGCGACTCCTCATGACCCGCGAAGAGCGAGCCGATCATCACCATCGCGGCGCCGAAGCGCACGCTCTTGGCGATGTCGCCGTGATGGCGGATGCCGCCGTCCGCGATGATGGGCTTGGTCGCGACACGGGCACACCACTTCAGCGCCGAGAGCTGCCAGCCGCCGGTGCCGAAACCGGTCTTGAGCCGCGTGATGCAGACCTTGCCCGGACCGATGCCGACCTTGGTCGCATCGGCCCCCCAGTTCTCGAGGTCGATGACGCCTTCGGGCGTGCCGACGTTGCCAGCGATGACGAAGGTGTCGGGCAGCTTGTGCTTGATGTGGGCGATCATGCGCTGCACGGCATCGGCGTGCCCGTGGGCGATGTCGATGGTGATGTAGTCGGCGCCAAGACCCTCGGCGGCCAGGCGGTCGATGAGGGCGTAGTCCGCTTCCTTCACGCCGGCGCTGATCGAGACCAGCAGACCCTTGTCGCGCATGGTGCGGGCGAAGGCGACGGCATCGAGGTCGAAGCGGTGCATCACGTAGAAGTAGCCGTTGGCGGCCAGCCATTCGGTGATGGACTCGTCGACGACCGTCTTCATGTTCGCGGGCACCGCCGGCAGCTTGAAGCGGCGGGGGCCGAACTCGACGGAGGTGTCGCACTCGCTGCGGCTGTTGACGCGGCACTTGCGCGGCAGCAGCAGGATGTTGTCGTAGTCGAAGATTTCCATGGTCCAAAGTCGCAAAGTCGGGCTGCGTTGATGCAGTGCACGCCCTGGGCTGCGAGCGCTTGACTTGAGACCCGGCCAAAAAAAAACCGGGTCCCAAAATTTGGGCCCGGTGACCCATTCTACGCGTGCTGGAGGGACTCGCCGCCGCGCTGCGGTGCAGCATGCATCGATCAGGGGCTTTTGGGCGCAGTTCGCTAAACTTCGCCCCCTTGGCCCTGCAACGGGCGACATCCGAAGACCAGCCACATGCATTCCGTCGTCATCAGCGGCACCGGGCTCTACCAGCCTCCGCACGTCATCACCAACGCCGAGCTGGTGGACTCGTTCAACCGCTACGTGGACCTGCAGAACGCCGAGCACGCCGAGGCGATCGCCGCCGGCACGCGTGAGGCGCTGGTGCACTCCAACGTGGAGTTCATCGAGAAGGCCTCCGGCATCAAGCAGCGCTACGTGATCGAGAAGGAAGGCGTGCTGGACCCGACGCGCATGTACCCGCGCTTCGAGGAACGGGCGGACGACCAGTTGTCGCTGATGGCGGAGATCGCGGTCGACGCGGCGCGCAAGGCGCTGGCGGCCGCGGGCAAGAAGCCCGAGGACGTGGACGCGGTGTTCTGCTCGGCGGCGAACATGCAGCGCGCGTACCCGGCGATGGCGGTGGAGATCCAGCAGGCGCTGGGCGCGGGCGGCTACGGTTTCGACATGAACGTGGCGTGCTCGTCGGCGACCTTCGCGCTGGAGCAGGCGTACAACGCGGTGCGCTCGGGCGCGTCGAAGTGCGTGCTGATCGTGAATCCGGAGATCACGTCCGCGCATCTGGAATGGAAGGACCGCGACTGCCATTTCATCTTCGGCGACGTGTGCACGGCGATCGTCGTGGAGCGCGCGGATCTGGCGACGGCGCCGGAGCAGTGGGAGATCCTGGGCACCAAGCTGGCGACGCAGTTCTCCAACAACATCCGCAACAACTTCGGCTTCATGAACAAGGCCGAGGACAGCGATCCGGACGGGCGCGACAAGACCTTCCGCCAGGAGGGCCGCAAGGTCTTCAAGGAAGTGGTGCCCATCGCCGCGGCGCACATCGAGAACCATCTCGCGTCGCTGCACATCCAGCCGAACGACGTCAGCCGCTACTGGCTGCACCAGGCCAACCTGGGCATGAACCAGCTGGTGATCAAGAAGCTGGTTGGCGGCGAAGCGGGCGCGGAGATCGCGCCGCTGATCCTGGACACGTATGCGAACACGGCCTCGGCCGGTTCGGTGATCGCGTTCCACGAGCACCGCGCCAACCTCAAGCAGGGCGACCTGGGCGTGATCTGCTCGTTCGGGGCGGGGTACTCGGTGGGCAGCGTGATCGTCAAGAAGCGCTGATCAGGTCAGCAGCGGCGTCAATTCCGGATCGCCCTTGGTCATGGCCCGTCGATATGCGGGCCGTTCGCCGATGCGCTGCAGGTATGTCCGGATGTTCGGATACGGGGCCAGGTCGACCGGCAGGAACAGCCGCATCGTCGTGAGCGAAAAGACGCTCATGATGTCCGCCGCGCTGAAGACGTCGCCGGCGAAGTAGGGCGCCTGACCGAGCCGTTCCTCGACGAGCGCCAGCACCTTGTCGAGACGCTCCTGCGTCGCCGCCAGGACGGGATGGTCCGCGGGCAAGGCACGTTCCAAGGTCAGGCGCCGCAGCATCACCGGCTGCAGATTGCCGTTGGCGAAGTGCAACCAGTACAGGTAGGGCGCGAAGTCCGGGTGCTCGGGGCACAGCTTCAACCCGCCACCACCATGCCGGGCGATGAGGTACTCCACGATGGCGGCCGACTCCGCGAGCATCAGCCCGCCGTCCTCGATCACCGGCGCCGCGCCGAGCGGATGCAATGCCTTGAGCTCCGGCGGCGATAGCCGCGTCACCGCGTCACGCGTGTAGCGCTTGAGCTCGTACGGGATGCTGAGTTCCTCACAGAGCCACAGGATGCGTTCGGATTGGGAATGACCGAGGTGGTGGATGGTGATCATGACGGGCCGATGAGGGGGAGTCAGTCCAGGCGCTCGTGGCCACGGACGACGGTGGGCGCGAAGCCGAAGCGTTCGCGGAATCGGATGGCGAAGCGGGACGGGGAGTCGTAACCGACGGCGTTCGCGATCCGGGAGACGGGGTGGGTCGTCGCCTGCAGCAAGGTCAGCGCGGACGCCATGCGGGCGTCAACGATCAACGCGGTCATCGACGCACCTTCGGCGGCGAGCCGGCGCCGCAGCGTCGCTTCGGACATCGCCAGCGCCTGCGCCACGCGCGGGGTGGTCCAGTCGTGATCGAGTCGTCCAGCAATCAGCGCGCGGACCTGGACGGATACCTTCATCTCGGCCGGTGCGGACCGGAGCACGAGTCCGTCCTCCAGCAACCACTGCATCACCTCCAGCACGCGCAGGCGTGCGACCGCGTCGGGCAGCGCGGGGTCGGGGGCCAGGGCTTGCCGGCCTCGCTCGAAGGCATCTGCTAGACCCGCCCGTGCCCGGGTCAGCAACCGCACCGGGGCGAGTGGGGCATCGACGGACGCGATCCGCGCCGCTGCCTCTCGATAGAAGGCGTCCTCCAGCAACGCGTTGTCAAGCACCAGCCAACGCGCTTCGTAGTGCTCGCCCTCGACGACGTCGTTGGTGAAATCGACGGTCTGCTGTCCGCTCAACAGCAGCATCTGACCGGGACGGCCGCGGACGCTCGCCCCGCGGGCCGGCTTGACGGTCTTGATGCCCCGGTCGACGAGGATCAGCGCGGGCTGGTCGACCCGCATGCGCAGGATCCGCAATCCGCGTCCTTGCAGCACATGGGCAGAGATGCCAATGCCGGGACGACCGTGCAGCGCGCGGGCCAGCGAGGATCCGTCGGGGGGCTGATTCGGGCTCGGCTTCACATCGATTCCTTGGGAAGGGATGAATCGATCCTAGCGGGCGCGCCCTAGGCCGGCGGTGCGGCGGCGATCAGGTTTGGTGCCGATCCGATCAAGCGCGGGCGCAGCGGGCGACCCGCGCGGGCGCCGTGTCCGCGTGCCCGTTCATGCTCCAATTCCACGATGAACGCGATCACCCGCCATTTCGCCTCTGCCACGATCTGCTCGCTCGCCGCGCTTGCGACGGTCGCTTCCGCCGCCTCGCCGGAGCCGGGCACCTTCCCGCCGCTGACGGCCTCCACGCCGATCTTCGACGAGATCTTCGTGCAGCAGCTCCCGCCGGGCTTCAAGCCGCAGGTGGAGAAGACCGACGGCCCGTTGTACATGCGCTCGATGGTGCTCGCCGGCGATCCTGTCGACGGTCGATGGACACAACGCTTCCTCCTGACGGCGGTGAAGGATGCCGCGCTCGCGCCGAACGCGACCGCCGCGGGTTATGCGATGAACGTCGCCGCGGGCTTCAAGCAGGCTTGTCCGACGAGCTTCATGGGCGCCCGCATGCTCGAGGGCCGCATCGAGACCGGACACGACGGCTACATCCTGATCATCGGCTGCGGCACGCACACGATGACGAACGACAAGTCGCCGACCAGCGAATTCACGATCCTCGCGGTCTACAAGGGCGACAAGAACATGTACACGATCCAATGGTCGGAGCGCGGCGAGCCGACGACCACGCCTCCGCATCCCGATCGGGCGCTGCTGCAGCAGCGCCTCAGCGCGATGTCGCCGGTGCGCATCTGCGCGAAGCAGCCCGGCGAGGCGCCGCCTTTCGCGAGCTGTCTGAAGAAGTGAGACGTCGAGGCGCGGTGATCGGCCCAGCCGGCAACGCGCCAAGCTCGAGCTCCACCTGCACGTCGTCGAGGATGGCGACATTCCGGTAGGCCCCGAGATCGATCGCGGGCCGGGTGAACAGCGCGTCGACACGCGTCGGAAAGTGCTCTCGGAGGAAGGCATTGTGCGCCGCCATGCTCTCGCTGCCCGGCCCGAAACCCGGCAAGGCATTCAGCTCCTTGCCCGAAAATACGAGCGTCATGCGCAACGTGCGCGGCTCGTCGAGCTTCTCGCAGCGCAGCTCCCGCAGTCGGCTCTGCGCGGCGAGCAACAGGTCGGCCCGCCCATCCAGAAAATCGACGCTGTCCACGCGACCGCGCACGACGCGCGCCTCGACGGTGATCTCGCCGGCAACGCGCCGGCCGTCCGCATCCACCGGTGCATGCACTTGCAAGAGCCGATCGCAGGAGAGCGGTTTCTGAAAGTCGGGCTTGTCAGCGTGCGCAGATGTCATCGCGAAGAGGGCAAGCGCCGATGCCGCCAGGCGTTGTCTCGCGCTCATCCGTAGATCGCTTCGAGCTTTCGCCCGACCAGCGTGGTCTGCGACATCTGCAGGAGGCGGCTGACCTCTTCGGCCAGCGCCTCCTCCTCGGCAGGGAGCAGCGTCACCGTCGGCGCACTTTCGACTCGCCGCAGCAGTTGATCGACCCGCATCGCCGTCGGCGGGTGACTCGCATCCGTCCGCCAGGATTCCGATCAGGACGAGCACGACACCGCCCAGCGGGATGAAGAGATTGGACCAGGCACCGGTCAGCAACACGACACCCGCCACCCCTGCGCCGAGCCCCGCGCCGTGCACGAGGAGGGCCACCAGATAGGCCAGCATGAGACGCCCGGACAAACGCACACGAACGCGGCGGGTCGCCATCAGGTCCTCTCGGGCGACTTCTTGCAGCAGGTCTTTGGACAGGCGCTCGCCCAACTGCCGACGAAGGGTTTCCCAACGCCCGATGGCCGTCGGCGAAGACGGTTCAATGGCCGCGGCCATGCCTCGCTCCCTGGATCGTTTTATTGGACGCGGAGCATACAAGCGGCGTTCATCGCTTTGCAGTAGTGCGCGCCCTCGCCAGTCACCACATCGCCGTCATGAGTGCGGACGCGCCGGGCTCAGCGCCCGCTCGCCTCGATCCGGATCTCATCCCGGCGGCAGGTGCCGCCGCCGCTGCCGCTCGGTTGATCGCCGAGCAGTTGCTTCAGCGTTCCACCGGCCTTGTAGTCTCTCGGCAGCTTCACCTGGATCTCGGTGAGGTACTGGCCCGAGCACATCAGCTTCACGCTGTCGCGATACGCGTCGCTACCGGTCTCGGCCTGCAGCTTCTCGTAGAAGGTGTTGCGCGAGATCGCGCCGCCGATGTTCTGCCGGATGTACTTGCCGACGCCCGAATCGTTGAACTGCTTCACCAGATCGACCGCGCGACGGAAATACGCGTCCGGGTTCAGCGTCGTCTGGCAGGTGCCATGCTTGCGCCATTCGTGCTCGCCGAATCCCTTCTCGTAGAGGAAATTCGGCATCCACGGGCCGATGTAGGCGACCGTCTCCTTCGAGAGGGTCATCGGCGCGTTGCCGCAGTCGCCGTAGCTGATCCCGCATTGCTGCCGGTTGGGCCACAGGCCGTGCAGCGTCAGGTTGGTCACCTTGAGCTTGCCGTCCTCCATCGCCTCGCACTCGGGCTTGCCGCGCCGCCCGCCCGCCGTCCATTCGCAGAAGCCGGGCTGCCACGACATCGCCAGCACGAAGCTGTCGTACTGGTCCGGCGTCTTGCACATGCCTTGGCCGGTGTTCGTCGTCGCGGGGTCGTCGGAGGAGGGGCGTGCGCCGGTCGACTTCGAGGTCGACGGTGCCGTGCCGCCCGCGGCCGCGCCGCAGTCGTTCTGCACCCAGCGCTCCGGCGGTCGCGCCCCGGGCACCTGCACGCGCGTCCAGCCCGCATCGTGCGTCTCGAGGATGGTGTAGCCCGTGCCGGGGCTGAGCTTCGTCCCGTCCGGGTTGGTGCTCTTCCTGAAGGACTGGAAGGCCTCGCAGGCGCGCGAAGCGGTGAGGGTGCCGCTGGCCGGCGCCGCCCAGGTCGAGGGCAGGATGGTGAACGCCGCGCTCAGGGCAATGACTTGAAGGAGGAATCGCATCTCAGAATCCGATCGAAACGCCGAGGCCCAGCACCCAATCCGCGGTCTGCTTCGTCAGGCCGCGATTGATCGACGCGTCCAGCTGCAGCTTGCGGTCGACCAGCCAGGTCACGCCGGTGCCCGCCGAGATGCTGCGCCCGCCGTTGCGCTTGGACGCGAGCTGATCGCCCGCGACTTCGACGTAGCCCTTCCACGACTCCGCGATCGGCCAGCCCAGCGAGGCGCCGAGGATGCCGCCGACGAAGTGCTTGCCGTCGTCGCGGCTGTCGCGGTAGAGCCCGCCGATCAGCCCCGCCGACCAGTCGTGCGGCAGGTCCCATTCCGACGTCAGGCGCAGCGACGGACGCAAGCCCTGACCCCGGAACGCCGACGAGCCGCTGTCCATGTCCACGTGCAGCAGCCACGCGAGCCCCGGCGTGTGGCGCTCGCCGTCGCCGTCCTGCACGTGCCACTTCACGCCGAGCGCCGTGTCGGCCCAGCCGCTGGCCTTCACCGTGCCGCCGCCGTCCGACGCCCGCAGGCGCTGGTAGCCGTCGGTCTCGACACGGAACTCCCAGTCCTCGGCAAAGCCGAAGCGCAGCAGCGTCGGCGTGGACCACAGCCGGCTGCGTACGCCGTCGCTCTTGTCGCGCTGATAACCCAGGCCGGTCTCGAGCAGCGCGCGTCCCTTGCCGACCGTGCTGCTCGATTCGACGATGCCGGGCTGGTCGGGCTCGATGGCCTCATCGGTCCTGGCCTCCTCCGCCGCCCGGGCGGAACCGGCGGCGGCCGTCAGCAGCGCCGCTGCGATCATCAGCGTCTTCTTCATGGGAAGCGTCTCCTCATTGACCGCCACGTTCGCCGCCCATCCACCAGGACGGCGGCACGCCGGAGGCGCCGGTCGCGGGCCCCGACGCCGCGCCCGACGCCGCCTCCGGGGGCGGCAGCGGCGGCGGCATCGGCCCGATCGTCTTCAGGCCCGCATCGCCCGCGTACTCGCTGAAGACCCAGTCGGGACCGAAGGGGCCTTCCTCCTGCACCAGCCCGCCGTCCTTGGGCGGCTCGATCTCGGAGGGCTTGATGTCCTTCAGCGCGACCTGCATGTAGTCGATCCATGCCGGCAGCGCGATGCCGCCGCCCGACTCGCCCGCGCCCAGGCTGCGCGGCTGGTCGTAACCGATCCAGACCACCGTCGCCACGCGCCGCTGGAAGCCCGCGAACCAGGCGTCCACCGCGTCGTTGGTCGTGCCGGTCTTGCCGTACAGGTCGTAGCGCTTGAGCGACGCGCTGGCCTTGTAGGCCGTGCCGCGGATCGCGACCTCGCGCAGCAGCGAGCCGGTGATGAACGCATTGCGCTCACTGATCGCGCGGCGGTCGTCGGTGAGCTTCTCCGGCTCCGCCTGGAACAGCACCTGGTTCTGCGCGTCCACGATCTTGGTCACCAGCAGCGGCTTGAGCAGATAACCGCCGTTGGCGAAGACCGAATACGCGCTCGCCATCTGCAGCGGCGTCACCGAGCCCGATCCCAGCGCCAGCGTCAGGTTCTCAGGCTGCTTGTCGACATCGAGGCCGAATTTGCCGGCCCAGGTGCGGCCGCGCGCCGGCGTGAGCTGCTCCAGCACCCGGATGGTGACCATGTTCTTGGACTTGGCCAGCGCCTGGCGCAGCGTCATCGGACCGTCGAAGTTGCCGTCGGAGTTGCGCGGATTCCAGTCGCCGACCGAGATCGGCGCGTCGTCGACCAGGGTCGCGGGGCTCGCGCCGATCTCCATCGCGCCGGAGTAGAGGAAGGGCTTGAAGCTGGACCCCGGCTGCCGCCAGGCCTGCGTCGCGTGGTTGAACTGGTTGCGGTTGAAGTCGAAACCGCCCACCAGCGCCAGGATCTTGCCGGTGTCGGGCTCGACCGAGACCAGCGCGCCCTCGGCCTCCGGCGACTGCGTCACCACCCAGGCCCCCTTGGGGAACGCCTTGGTCGGCGCGCCGTGCAGCACCCGGATGATGGAGCCGCGCTGGATGCGCAGGTCCGCCTTGGCCTTGGGCGACAGCGCCGACTGCACCGAGCGCAGGCCTTCGCCCGTGATCTCGATGTCGTCGCCGTCGGACAGGCTCGCCTGAAGCTTGTTGTTCGCGACCTGCGTGACGACCGCCGTGCGCAGGTCGTCGTTGTCCGGATGCTCGTTGAAGACCTGCGAGATCGCGGCATCCTGCTCCTGGGCGTCCATGCCGTCGGGCAGGTCCACGTCGCCTTCCGGACCGCGCCAGGCCTTGCGGCGCTCGTAGTCCATCAGCGTGCGGCGCAGCGCCTTGTACGCGGCGATCTGGTCGTCCATGCGCAGCGTCGTCGTGACGCGCAGGCCGCGGTTGTAGGCGTCCTCGCCGTACTGGGCGTGCACCACCTGGCGGACCATCTCCGTCGCGTACTGGCCGTAGGGCAGGCGCTGCTCCTGCGCGGTGCGCAGCTTCAGGGGCTCCTCGCGGGCCTGCTTGGCCTGCTCCGGCGTGATCATGCCGACGTCGACCATGCGCATCAGCACCGTCGCCTGGCGGCGCTGCGCCAGCTTCAGGTTGGTGATCGGATTGGCGCGGTACGGGCTCTGCGGCAGGCCGGCCAGCATCGCCGTCTCCGCGATCGACAGGTCCTTCAGCGACTTGCCGAAATACGCCTGCGCCGCCGCCTCGAAGCCGTAGGCCCGCTGACCCAGATAGATCTGGTTCATGTAGACCTCGAGGATCTTGTCCTTGGACAGCTGGCTCTCGATCTTGAAGGCCAGCAGGATCTCGACGATCTTGCGGGTGTAGAGCTTCTTCTTCGTCAGGTAGAGGTCGCGCGCCAGCTGCTGCGTGATCGTCGACGCCCCCTGGCTGCGCGAGGACGAGAACAGGTTGACCCAGAACGCCCGCAGCATGCCCGGCACGTAGACGCCCTGGTGGTCGTAGAAGTTGGTGTCCTCGACGGCCAGCAGCGCGAGCTGCATCTGCTTGGGGATCTTCTCCAGCGGCAGGTAGCTGCGCCGCTCGGTGCCGTATTCGGCGAGCAGCTGGCCGTCCTCCGAGTAGACGCGCAGCGGCTGCTTGGGGTTGTAGTCGGTCAGGCGGTCGAGGTCGGGCAGGCCCGGCCAGATGACGGCCGCCGCGCCGGCCGCCAGCAGCACCACCGCCAGCACGCCGGCACCGGTCCACACGGCGATGCGTTTCCATGTGGGCAGTTGGCGCAGCGACTCCCGGATCGGCGCGGTGCGGCGCCAGAGCGCGAGGAAGAAGCCGGCCACGGTATGGGCGACCTTGCGGGCGAATTGAGCAATCTGCTGCATGCGGGGCGCACGAGTTCAGGTCGGCGGATTATCGTCAGACATCCCGGGTTGTCCCGGGCTCGGTGCGCACGGCAACAATCCGTACACATGAGACACACCGCCGACCCACAAGGGTGGAAATCGGCGGTCAGGGCATCAACCGTGCCCGAGGTTCAAGGTCAGGAAGACCAGCGCGTTGAGCGCGAAGTGCAGCAGGATGGCCACCTCGATGCGACCGGACAGCGCGTAAGCCAGACCGTAGCCGAGTCCGGCCAGCATCGCCAGCGCGACGTAGGGGGTCCCGCCGGCCGCGTGGGCCAGGCCGAACAGCACGGCGGCCAGCAGGATCGGCAGCCAGCCGTTCATCGTGCGCAGGTCGGTGCCCAGGCGGCGTGCCAGCAGGCCCTGGATGACGCCGCGGAAGGCCACCTCCTCGGCCACGCAGGTCAGGAACAGGTTGGCCGCGAGGAACAGCCCGGCGTTGTCCGGCCAGCGCAGCGTGGGGCGCCCGAGGCCGCCGATCGCGGCCGCCAGCCAGGGCAGGGCGAGCGTCGCGACCAGCACCGCCCAGAGCGTCCAGCCGGGCAGGCCCGCCGCGCCGGGCGAAGGCGTCGGCAACAAACCCTCGGACCGGCCCTCGGACCGGCCCTCGGACCGGCGCCGCTGCTGCGAGGCCAGCACCGCCAGCATCAGCATGCCGGCGACGCCCTTGTCGAAGTTGAGGTACTTGAGCGTCGGCGGGCGGGCGTCGGAGGTCGTGGCCAGGTAGGTCGGGTTCAGGAACCCCGGCAGCAGGTGCAGCGCCAGCGCGAAGCCGATGACCAGCATCAGCAGCATCAGCACCGCCTCGCGCCGCGGGCGGTGCCGGGCCTCGATCGCCATCCAGGCCAGGGCGGCCAGCGCGGCCACGGGCACCATCGCGACGATCGTGAGCTGCCCGTGCACCAGCCCGGCGGTGACCGCCATGATCAGCAGGGACAGCCAGGGCCAGGGGGCGCGCACCGGCAGCAGGGTCGCGGCGATCGACAGGCACAGGAGCAGGTGGCTGAGCGGCATCGGGGTGAGGGCGGGGTCGGGTTGTCAGGAGGCAATCGCGCCGCAGTATCCGCGAAGCGGGCCGGCTTCCTCCAAGGGGCCTGCGCCGGCGCGATGGCCTGCCGCGTCCTCAGCGTCGCCGCCTCGCTGAGGTATCGTCCCGCCCCATGCACGAGATGACTTTCTACTGGCACGACTACGAGACCTTCGGACGCGTGCCGCGCCGCGACCGGCCGGCGCAGTTCGCCGGCATCCGCACCGATGCGGAGCTGAACGAGATCGGCGATCCGCTGATGGTGTATTGCCAGCCGCCCACCGATTCGCTGCCTGATCCGGAGTCCTGCCTGCTGACCGGCATCCTCCCGCAGACCTGCGCCGAGCAGGGGCTGGCCGAACACCGCTTCGCCGCCGACATCCACGCCGAGCTGTCGCGTCCCGGCACCGTCGGGCTGGGCTACAACACGATCCGCTTCGACGACGAGGTCACGCGCTTCCTGTTCTGGCGCAACCTGATCGATCCCTACGGCCGCGAATGGCAGAACGACTGCGGGCGCTGGGACCTGCTGGACGTCGTGCGCTGCGCCTACGCGCTTCGCCCCGAAGGCATCGAGTGGCCGAAGCACGAGGACGGCCGCCCGTCCTTCAAGCTGGAGCACCTGACCGCCGCCAACGGCCTGGCCCACGAGGCCGCGCACGATGCGCTGTCGGACGTGCGCGCGACGATCGCGCTGGCGCGGCTGATCAAGGAGAAGCAGCCGCGGCTGTGGGACTTCTGCCTGAAGCTGCGCCGCAAGGATGCGGTCTGGGCGGAGATCGGCACGAACCGGCCCTTCCTGCACGTCTCCGGCATGTATGGCACGGAGCGCGGCTGCATCGCGCTGGTCTGGCCGCTGGCGCCGCATCCGACCAACAAGAACGAGCTGATCGTCTGGGACCTGGGCAGCGATCCGGCGGAGCTGCTGGCGCTGGATGCCGAGGCGATCCGGCTGCGCATGTACACGAAGCAGGAGCTGCTGCCCGAAGGCGTGACGCGGCTGCCGATCAAGACGATCCACGTCAACAAGTCGCCCATCGTGATCTCGTCGATGAAGATCCTGTCGCCCGAGATGGCGGCCCGCTGGGGCCTGGACCTGGCGCGGGGTCAGGCGCACGCGCAGACCCTGGCGGAGCGCGGCGGGACGCTCTCCCGGCTCTGGCCGCAGGTGTTCCAGCGGCCGGCGGGCGAGGGTGGCGTGGATGTCGACGAGGATCTGTACGGCGGCTTCGTGTCGAACGACGACCGCCGTGCGCTGGAGCGCCTGCGCGGCCTGTCGCCCGAGGCGCTGGCCGATCGCGTCGCGCAGGGGAAGGTCGCCTTCGAGGACGGCCGGCTGGAGGAGATGCTGTTCCGCTACCGCGCGCGCAACTTCCCCGACAGCCTGACGGCGGACGAGCAGGCGCGCTGGGAGCACCACCGCGCCGCCCGCCTGCACCTGGGCGAGGGCGGGGCGCAGACGCTGGAAGCCTTCTTCGAGCGCATCGACACCTTGGCCCAGACGGCAGAAGAGTCGGAGGACGAACGCGCCAGCGACATCCTCTCCGCGCTCTACGAATGGGCCGAACAGATCGCACCTCCGCCCCCCTGAAAGCGTGTCCAGCGGCTGACGAGGCCCTGGAACCGGGTCCTTTCCGGGCTTTCCAGGGCGGGCAAAAACCGGTACACCTTCGGCATACGCCAGGAGACGACATGCAATCCCAACACGACGCCGCCGATCCGAACGCCGCCCGCATGCGGGCGATGCTGGTGCGGGCGCCGCTGGCCGTGGCCTTCGTGGCCGCCGGCCGCTTCGAGGTGGTCAGCGAGCACTTCAACCACCTGTTCGGCCACGGGGACGAGACCGACCTGACCGGCACCGACCAGCGCGCCTCGGTGGTGTCGGACTCGGCGCATCAGGCGCTGCAGGCCCGCATGGGCACCGCCTTCGGCGCGGGGCGGCCGCTGGACGAGGAGGTGGAGTTCGTCCGCCGCGACGGCTCGCGCTTCTGGGGCCGGCTGCAGGCGACGCCGGTGCATTGGGAACAGCCCGGGGGCGAGGCGATGTGGATCCTCGACGACGTCACCGCCGCCCGCCAGCAACGGCTGCAGCCGACCTGGTCGGCCAAGCACGACGACATCACCGAACTCGCCAACCGCCGCGAGATCGAACGCCGCCTGGCCGAACACGTCGGCAGCCGCCGGCATGAGCCGGTGTCGGTGCTGTTCGTCGACATCGACAAGTTCAGCGAGATCATCCAGGGCATGGGGTCGGAGGTCGCCGACCACTTCCTGTACGGGCTCGGGCAGATGCTGATCACCAAGGTGCGCGCGTCCGACACCGTGGCGCGGCTGGAGAACGACCACTTCGTCGTGCTGCTGCCGGACTGCGACCAGCATTACGCCCAGATCGTCGCGGAGAAGATCCGCTCGTCCATCGCCGGCTACCGGCTGCGCTGGGGCCTGCACCGGGCGCGCGTGAAGGCGAGCCTGGGGGTGGTGCAGCTGCAGACGTCGCTGGATACCGTGGACGCGGTGCTCGGCGCCGGGCAACTGGCCTGCACCGAGGCCAAGGCCGCCGGCGGGGATTCGGTCCGCGTGTTCATCTCGAGCGGGAGCTACGAGGAACTCGCGGGCGCTTGAGGCGCTGCCGGGGCTGTTGGAGGTGCCCGGACTCCGGACTCCGAGGGCGTAGGGCGTATGGCGTAGGGCGTAGGGCGTAGGGCGTAGGGCGTAGGGCGTAGGGCGTAGGGCGTTTGTGCGATTGGCGGATCATTGATCCATCCAACTGGCTGGGAAAGCCATTTCTTTTCTAAAGATCGCCCGGAAAGTGCCGATGACGGCGGGATACCTGGTCGCTTGAGGCCGGGAATCCCGGAAGAACGCCATGTCCAACGTCAGCCTGTCGACCGCCTTGTCCGGCATGTCCGCCGCCAACGAGCGCCTGCGTGCCTCGGCGAACAACGTCGCCAACGCCGCCACGCCGGGCTACCGCCGCGAGCGGATCGAGGCCCAGACCGCCGAGGACGGCAACGGCGTCACCACCAAGGTCGAGAAGCTGCCGCAACCGGGCGCCGACCTCGCGGCGGACATCGTCGAACAGAAGTCGGCGACCTATGCCTTCGTCGGCAACCTGCGGGTGCTGCAGACGCAGATCCGGGCCGAGGGCGCGCTGCTCGACATCCACGTCTGAGCGAATGCCCGGTCCGGGCCTCCCGGCGCGGACCTCCCGATCCCAGGAAAAACGGCCGCTTCGAGCGGCCGTTGTCGTTCCTGGATGCAGGTTCCCGCTCAAGGCATCAGCTTCGCGGCTTCAGCGTCACGGCTTCAGCTCGAACAGCGACGACCCGTCGCTGTTGTCCTGGACCCGGGTCACCTGCGGCGTGTCCTTCAGATGCGCCGCCGCGCCGCTGCCGGACACGAACTGCATCGCCACGCCCGGCACCGGCCGGATGCGCCACGACGACCCGGCGACCGCCGCGCTCAGCGACGGCTGGGCCGCCAGGAAGTGCGCCAGGGCTTCGCGCGTCTCGTCCGGAGCGTCCACGACGACCTTGTCCGCCGCCAGCGCCGGGAAATGCCCGCCGCCGTAGGCGCGGTAGTTGTTCGTGACGACGAGGAAGTCCGCGCGCTCGTCCAGCGGCTGGCCACGCCAAGTCAGGTTCACGACGCGCTGTCCGTCGCCGACGCGTTTGCCGTCCTTGTCGAAGCGCGCGGGCTGCGTCAGGTCGAGCTCGTAGCGCAGCGCGCCGTCCTGCCCCAGCATCATGTCGAAGTTGAAGCTCGGATAGCCCGTGTCCACGACGTCCTGACGCGCGGGCCCCTTCGGATCGATGCGGCGGAACTGCCCGGCGGACATCTCCAGCCAGTCGCGCACCTGCGCGCCGCTCAGCTTCACGACCTTGATCGTGTTCGGGTAGACGTAGAGGTCGGCCACATGCTTGATCGCGACCGGTCCGGCGGGGATGTCGGTGTACTGCGTCCAGCCCTGGCGTCCGCCGGACTTGAACGGCGCGGCGGCGCTGAGCATCGGCAGCTTCTCCAGCGCCGTGCCCTGCACGGCTTTCAGCGCGTAGGCCAGTTGCGCCTGCGCGACCAGGCGCACGGCGGTGCCGTCCAGCACCTGCGAGAAGTAGCTCTGGATCGGCTGGTCCGCCACCGCGACCTGGCTGCGGACGTAGTCCAGCGTCGCCTGATGCTCCGCGGCGATGACGGCGGCGGGCATCGGGTCGGCATCGACCAGGGGCTTGCGCGCGGACCGGTCGAAGATCGGGCGCAGGCTGGACTGGCTGTCCGCCACGTGCCAGGTCTTGCCGGTCTGCTTCAGCGTCAGGTCGACGATGCCGAGGTGATCGCCCCATCGGCCGGGCATGACGGCGGGCGTGCCGTAGAGCCGGCCCTTCGCGAGATCCACGCCGGGGTATCCGGCGAAGCCGGGGCCCGGGAACTCGGTGTGGGCATGCCCCAGCAGCAGCGCGTCCACGCCCTTCACGCGGGCGAGCTGGGCGGCCATGTTCTCGGACAGCTTGGGCAGCTCGGTCTTGTCGATGCCGGTGTGGGCGATGACGACGACCAGGTCGGCGCCTCGCTGGCGCAGGTCGGCCACCTGCTCGGCGGCGGCGTCGACCATGTCGCGCACCCGCACCTTGCCGGCGAGGTTCTGGCGGTCCCATTCCAGGATCTGCGGCGGGGTCACGCCGACGACGCCGATCTTGAGCGCGTGGTCCTTGCCGGTCTCGTCGCGCATCGTGCGCTCGAGCATCGTGCTGGGCGTGAACGCGTGACGGCGGCCGTCGGCCTCCATCACGTTGGCATTGAGGTAGGGGAAGTTGGCGCCGGCGATGGCCTGGCGCAGGAAGGGCAGGCCGTAGTTGAACTCGTGGTTGCCGAGGTTGGCGGCGTCCACGTCCAGCAGGTTCAGGATCTTGTAGGCGGGGTGGACGTCCCCGGCCTTCAGCGGTTTCACGCGCGCGACGACGTCGCCCAGCGGATTGCCCTGCAGCAGGTCGCCGTTGTCGAACAGCAGGCTGTTGGGCGCCTCGGCGCGGGCGCGGTGGATCAGCGTGATCGTCTTGGCCAGGCCGAACTCCTGGGCCGGGCGGTCCTGGTAGTAGTCGTAGTTCAGCAGGTTCATGTGGATGTCGCTGGTCTCCAGCACGCGGAGCTTGAGCTCCGCGGCGGACAGCGGCATCGGCAGGACGCCGAGTCCGGCCAGGGCGATCAGCCCCAGCACCCCGGCCTTGGCGCGGCGGGCGCCCGTGGACGTCGCGCGCATCGTGTCAGGCCCAGTCGGTGCCGGCGACCAGCGCGGCGATCGCGCGCTGGAAGCCGTCGGCGTCGATGGCGTCGAAGCGCGCGGGCTCCGGGCTGTCGAGGTCGAAGACCCCGCGCAGCCGGCCGCCGGCAATGAGCGGCAGCACCAGTTCCGAGCGCGAGGCCGCGTCGCAGGCGATGTGGCCGGGGAAGGCGTGCACGTCCTCGACGAGCTGGACGTCCTGCGTCCGTGCGCAGGCGCCGCAGACGCCGCGGCTGAAGGCGATGCGCACGCAGGCGACCTTGCCCTGGAACGGGCCGAGGACGAGTTCCTGGTCGTTCTTCGGATTCACGAGGTAGAAGCCGGCCCAGTTCAGCGTCGGGACGGCGTTGAAGACCAGCGCGGAGAACTGCGCCAGGTTGGCGAGCCAGTCGCGCTCGCCGTGCAGCAGGGCCTGGGTCTGGGCAACCAGCGTGTCGTACGAGGCGCGCTTGGCCTCGGGGCTGGACATGTCCAGCAGCGGTGTGGGTTCGAAGCTCATGGGGCGGGATTGTGGCGGAGGTCATGACGCGCGGTGGTGCGTCACGGCGAGAATGCGCCCCGTCGCCAGGGGGATCGGGAGCTCAGGCCGCTGCGGTCTCGAGGTCCTGTTCTGCGCGCACGCCCAGCGGCAGCACGCACAAGCTGACCCCGTCCAGCGTGAGCACCAGCCCCAGCTGTCCGCCGACCTGCAGGACGCCGCAGGCCGCGACGCTGGAGGACGGGGCGCAGGCGATGACCACGGCAGAGGCCGGCGCCATCGCGCGGATCGGCGGCTGCCGGAGCATCGCCCAGAGCGATCGCGGATCGCGCAGCCGCAGGCTGTCGAGGTATTGGCGGAAGACCGCGTCTTCACCGGCATCGGGCTCGGCATCCCGCTCGGCGGTGGCCTGCCGCGGAGCGTCTCCGGCGGGCCCGTCGCCC
>CAMPJJ010000063.1 GCA_946886855.1 uncultured Roseateles sp.
AGCTGATGCTGCTGGTGGGCGTGGGTCGGCTCGTCGATCAAGGGCGGGCGGGCTGGTGGCAGCCGCTGACCTATGCCGGCCGCGAGCGCGCCGTGTCCGATTGGGCTTACGACATGGTCACCTGGAGCAGCAACGAGGCGACCTCGGCGCTGGTCACGCTGATGCATGCGGCCGGCGCGATCCGCCGCGACGGCGGGCGCGAGGTGCGCAACGAGCTGCACGCGCTGTTCGCCTCGCTCGGGCTGACGACGCTGCGCTTCGCCAACACGACGGCGGAGGGCGGCTGGGGCAACGGATCGGGATCGGGCGTCGGCCAGATCCAGATGACCGCCTGGGACACGGTGCGGCTGCTGTGGTGGCTGGATCCGGTCGCGCCGCGCGCGCCGTGGCTGCGCGCCGATGCGCCGCGCTTGTCGCCCGAGAGCCGCAACCAGGCCATGCACGCGTTGCAGGACCAGGCGCTGCATCAGGTGCTGTCGAGCAGCGCGCTCGGTGGCTTGCCCGGCTGGGTGCCGGGGCTGCCGGCGCGTCTGCCCGGTCGCTGGTTGATGCCGGATGGCGGGCTGCATGCGGGCGGGGTGTCGCTGCCTGGCGATCTGCGCCGTTTTGCGACGGGCGGCGAAGTCTGGTTCGCGCACAAGACGGGCAACACCGAGAACTACACGTCCGATGCGGGCATCGTGCGCGGCATCCTCCCTCGTCGCCGGCATTACCTCATCGCGCTGCTGAGCAACCTCGGCTCGCGCTACGCGCCGCATCCCGACTGCGCCACCACCTGGCGCATCCCGGCGCTCGGTGCCGCGATCGACGCGAGGATGGCTGCATGGCTGGCGTCCTGATCCGGACCATGTCCCCGGCGCGCGCGCCGATGTTCTTCAACGCTGCTCATGGCTGACGACACCTTCCTGCTGCCTCCGTTGCCCGAGCGCGCCTGCCTCGGCGTGATCGCGCCCGCCGGACCGCCGCGGGACGGCACGCTCGACCTCGTGGTGCCGCTGATCGAGCGGCTGGGCTTTCGCGCGAAGCTCTTCCCGGGCTGCCACGGACCGGCGTTCCTCGGCCACCTCGCGGCGGACGATGGCCGTCGGCTCGCCGATCTTCATGAAGCCTTGGATGATCCTCAAGTCGATGCGGTGATCGGCCTGCGCGGCGGGTACGGCTGCCTGCGTCTGCTCGATCGCATCGACCGCGCGCTGCTGCGTCGATCGACCAAGCCATTGATCGGCTACAGCGACCTGACGGCGCTGCATGCGCTGCGCCAGCAGCTCGGCATGGCGGGGTGGCATGCACCGATGCCGGCTTCGGACTGGCACAAGAGCGATGCCGGCTGGGCCGATGCCGTCGCGCTGGGCGAGCGACTGCGTCGCGGCTTGCGCGTGGGTGATCCACTCGGACCGGCGCTCGCGCCGCATCCGCTGAACCGCGGCTCGACGCCGGTGCGCGGCGTGCTGAGCGGCGGCAACCTGGCGGTGCTCGTCGCACTGATGGGCACGCCGTTCATGCCGGATCTGCGCGGCGCGGTCCTGTTCCTTGAAGACATCGGCGAGGACCCCTACAAGATCGACCGCTTGTTGTGCCAGCTGCGCCTGGGCGGCTCGCTCGACGACATCGCCGGCGTGCTGCTCGGCAGCTTCACCGACGCCGATTCACCCGACGAGGTGCTCGCCGATTATTTCGGCGACCTCGGCATCCCGGTCCTCGCCGGTTGGCCGAGCGGCCACACGACGCCCCACCTCCCGCTGCCGATCGGCGTCGCGGTGACCTTGGATCCGGACGAGAGAACGCTCCGGGCCTGAGCGCTGCGCTTCCCCCATGAGGGGGCCAACTTCAGGACGAATCCGTCCTGGGCATGACCTGTCACTCAGTCCTCTCGCAACAGTGCGAAGAGGTCGATGTGGCGACTCCCGTCTATCTGGTCCAGGGCTTTCAACGGTGGATGCGCAAGCAGGAACTGCGCAGACGCGGACCTGTGCCGCGCCGTGGCGGAAATGGAACGCGGGCTGATCGATGCAAATCTCGGTAGTGGACTCTTCAAGAAACGGATCGGACGATCCGGGGCCGGCAAACGCGATGGGTATCGCGTGATCGTGGCCCGTCGGCGAGGTGGTCCGTGGTTCTTCGTCGAGGGCTACGCCAAAAGCGCCATTGCCAATATCGAAGCAGGGAAGTTGCATATCTGCAAACAGACAAATGCGCTGCTGGAAGAGATGAACGCCGATCAACTGGCGGACGCCGTTGACTCTGGACTCCTGAAAGAGGTGAACTGTGATGCGTAAGCGCAAGCACGAATCAATTGACCGGATGGTGAAAACCGGGTGGGCCATGCACGCTCGCGGGTGGGTGAGCGACGAGCGAATGCAGCGTCTGGGATGGGGTGGCATGGCGCCTCCCGAGGACCTGACGCCCGAGGAGGTCCGCGCCATCCGGGAGGAGGAGGATCTGAACCTCTATGTCTTCGCCAACATGCTCAACACGACGGCGCGTCTGCTGCGCCGCTATGAGCAGGGCATGACCCGGCCCACCGGACCCGTCCTCCGTTTGCTGCACACGATCCGGGAACAGGGCATGAGGAACGTTTTCCCCCTGAGTTCCCGTGCGCTCGGCGGCACCACGAAAAAGCCCGCCGGTCTCCCGGCGGGCCTGGTGTCCGAAGGCCCGCCGCGCGAGGCGGCAGGCGAGGCCTGATCAGAAGAACTTGTAGTCCAGCCCCAGCGTGAACGAGCGTCCGCGCGGGTCGGCCACACGCGGCTCCCACGAGCTGCCCGAACCGGTGTTGGTGTCGTAGCTGTTCGCGAACGGCGGGTCCTGGTCGAAGATGTTCTTCACCCCGACGGTGACCGTCAGGTTCTTGACGCCGCTGTAGGCCACGCTCGCGTGGTGCAGGTAGTACGGCTTGACCCAGCGGTCGAAGGCGGGCGCCGACGCATTGCCGTTGGCCACGCCCGGCGGGACGTAACCGTAGTAGCCGGTGCTGTACTGCTGGCGCAGCGACCAGGCCCAGTCGCCATACGTGTAGGTGATGTACGCGCTGTGCTTCCAGCGGATGCCCAGTTCGCTCGAGCGCGTGAACTGGCCGATCTCGCTCGGGCCGAAGGCCACGTTGTCCAGCAGCTTGGAACGCTTCTTCAGCAGGTAGGTGCCGTCCAGCCCGCCGCTCAGGCGGCCGCCGTTCATCGGCGTGCTGCCGCGCAGCGACAGCTCCAGGCCGCGTGTCTGCGTCTCGCCGGTGTTCACCCAACGGGTGTCGACCGTCTGCAGCGCGCCGCTGGCGTCGCGGATGAAGGCCTGCGGGAACAGCTGGTAGTTGTTCAGGATCTGCGTCAGCGTCAGGCTCTGGATCTGGCCGTCACGACGGATGTCCCACAGGTCCACCGAGGCGCTGAAATCCTTCACCGGCTGCCACACGAAGCCGATGTTGGACATCTTCGACTCTTCCGGCTTCAGGTCGTTGCGACCGCCGAACAGCGTGTTGAAGGTGACCGCCTGGCAGCCCGGCGCGTTGCTCACCACGTTGCCCGGGCAGGTCGCCGGATCCGGCACGCCGGCGCCGGTGTACGGCGACTCGGTCACGCCGTTGAACAGCTGGTTGAAGGTCGGCACGCGGAAGCCGGTGCTGTAGGACGCGCGGAACACCAGGCTGTCGATCGGCGCGTAGCGGATCGAGGCCTTGGGGTTGGTCGTGCTGCCGAAGCCGGTGTACTTGTCGTAGCGCACCGAGAGGTTCAGGTCCAGGTTCTTGACGATGGGGATGATGGTCTCGCCGAAGATCGCGCCCACCTTGCGCTTCACGCCGCTCAGCGCGTTCACGTTGTCGAACGGCGCGTTGAAGATCCAGGTGTTGATGTCGTTGGTGTTGACCGTCTGGTTGCCGTCGAAGCGGTACTTCTCGATCCGGTAGTCCACGCCCACCGCGCCCATCACGTCGCCAGCCGGCAGCTTGAACAGCGGGCCGGAGGCGGTCGCGTCGTACTCGTCGGTCGTGTACTTGCCGCCGTAGAGCTTGGTGCCCTCGGCCGAGATCGCGTCCAGCGCCGCCAGGGCGGCGGGCGACTGCGACTGGCCGGCCAGCAGGAAGGGATTGAGCACGCCGGTGTTGATCAGGTTGGCCAGGCCGACCCAGTTCTGGTAGCCGGTGCCCAGCACCGAGTTGCTCTTGCTGAAGGCCTGCGACGCGCCGACCTTGTAGTCCCAGTCCTTGAGGAAGGGCAGCGGGCCGTCCATGCTCACCAGGTAGCGGCCGGTGTCGGTGGTGGTCTCGAACTCACGCTGGCCGCACTCCATGCAGCGCCAGCGGAAGGCCAGCGGCTTGCCGGCCTGCGAGGCCAGCGACGGGAAGGCGCCCACCAGCGCGTTCCACACGGTCTGGTAGCTGGAGCCGCTCGACGGGTAGGCCAGGCTGCGGAACGGGCTCGGGACCGTGGTGCCGTTGGGCAGGCCGATCGTCGCCGTGGCGCTGCCGCTGCTGATCTGGTTGGCCGAGAAGATCTTCTGCGACTCCGACTTGCCCAGCAGCACTTCACCGGTCAGCGTGTGCTCGCCCAGCTTGAGCATGCCGCGCGTGACCAGGTTGGTGTTCTTCACCGGCTGCTGGATCACCGCCGCCTTGCCCGAGTCCCAGGCGCAACCGAACTGGTTGGCCGGCGACGCGGCGGCCGAGTTCCACAGCTTCTCGGCGTAAGGCGCCATGCCCGGCTGCGACGCGCAGCCCGCGCCGCCCGGCAGGTCCAGGATGTTGGCGCTGGTGAGGGTGGCGCCGTTGTAGACCGGCGGCGTGATCGTGGGCGAGAAGAAGACCGTCGCGAACGGCGTGCCGCGCGTGTCCGGGGACAGGCCGCGCTCGGGCTGGAAGCTGTTGACGAAGTCGCGCTGCGAGCCGTCCAGGCGCTTGTTGTCCGTCATGGACAGCACGGCCATGACGTTGAAGCCGTCCTTGTCCAGGTTGCCGACGCCGCCGGTCACCGAGCCGCGGTAGATGTTGCCGCCGCTGTGCTGGGTCACGTCGGTGAAGCCGCTGACGGTCAGGCCGGTGTAGTCCTTGCGCAGGATGAAGTTGATGACGCCGCCGACGGCGTCGGTGCCGTAGGTCGACGAGGCGCCGTCCTTCAGCACCTCGACGCGCTCGATCGCGGCCATCGGGATCTGGTTCAGGTCGACGACGCCGCCGTTCAGGCCGTGCGCCGCGATGCGCCGGCCGTTCAGCAGGATCAGCGTCGCGTTCGCGCCCTGCAGGCGCAGGTTGGCGGAGGTCGCGCCGTTGTTGCCGCGGGACTGGCCCGAGACCACGTCCGCGTTGGAGGCCAGGTTGTCCAGGCCGTTGCCGTTGGAGGAGAGCGTGGCGATCAGCTGCTCGGCCGACACGATGCCCTGGCGGTCCAGGTCGCGGCGGGAGATCGTCTGCACGGGCAGCGCGCCTTCGTCCTGGATGCGCTTGATGCTCGAGCCGGTGATCTCCACCCGCTCGATCTTCTGGACTTCCTGCGACCAGGCCGCCGCGTGGGCGCCCAGTCCCACCACGACGAGGCAGCGGGCGAGTTGATTCAGTTTCACGATCTTCTCCTTGTTAACCGGTCCGGCGTCCTGGAACGCCTCCAACGACTGCGGCCGTCCGATGCGGGGGCGACCCTTTGGTGTGGCTGTGTTGCGAGCTGTGAATGATCTTCAAGCACGAGCGGTTTTCACCGTCATAGGAACGTCACCCATTTGTTGTTTCCGTCCCGATGAATGCTTGTCTCGCGCGTATAACCTGCGGGAATGCAGCGGGGCCGGGAATATACAGTCGCTGCTCATGCGATCGATCCCCGCCCTCGTGCTCCTGGTTGCCGCGCTCGCCACGAGCGGCTGCGCGACCCTCGTCGACACCCCGCCCGCGCCGGTCGAAGCCGCGCTGCGCCAGGCCGGCGTGCCGGCCTCGTCGCTGGCGGTGGTGGCCTATCCGCTGGACGCGCCCGGCACCGGGCTGCGCCTGAACGCGGACCGGCCGATGGCGCCGGCCTCGACGATGAAGACGATCACCGCGGTCGTGGCGCTGGACCGGCTCGGTCCCAACAGTCGGGGACAGACCCAGCTGCTGGCTGCGGGCGCGCTCCGCGACGGCCGGCTCGACGGCCCGCTGGTGCTCAAGGGCGGCGGCGACGCGGACCTCGACTGGCCCGCGCTGTGGGCGATGCTGCGCGAGGTGCGCGAGCGCCACGGCGTGCGCGAATTGGCGGGCGGCATCGTGGTCGACCGCGGCCTGTTCAACCCGGCGCGGCCCGACATCGGCGCGCCGCGTTTCGACGAGCAGGCCGAGTTCCCCTACAACGTGATCCCGGACGCGCTGCACCTCAACGGCAGCCTGCTGCAGTACGACTTCTGGTCCGACGACCGCAGCCTGACGGTGCGGCCCTTCCCGCAGTTCGGCGGGCTGGCCATCGACACGAGCGCGGTCCTGCTGAACGACAAGCCCTGCAAGGACTGGGACGACGACTGGAAGCCGTCGCGCTTCGAGGCGCTGCCCGAGGGCGGCGGACGACTGGTGCTCGCGGGCGAATTCCCACGCGGCTGCCAGGTCACGCAGTCGCTGAACGTGCTGGACCGCCAGTGGGAGACGGCGCAGGCGCTGCGACAGCTGTGGGGCTCGTTGGGCGGCACGCTGTCGGGCGAGATCCGCGAGGGTGCGACACCGGAAGGCGCCCGCGTGCTGGCGCAGCACCGCGACCGTCCACTGGGGGAGTTGCTGCGGCCGGTCATGAAGTCCTCGGACAACGCGCTGGCGCGGATGCTGTTCCTGCGGCTCGGCGCGTCGGCGGCCCAGCCCGGCGAAGACACCCGTGAGGCCGCCGCGCGCGTCGTGCGCGAATGGTTCGCCGCGCAGAAGATTGGCACGGACGGTCTGGCGCTGGAGAACGGCTCCGGCCTGTCGCGCAGCGAGCGCGCCTCGGCCGCGCAGATGGCGGCGATGCTGCAGGCGTCGGCGCGCGGTGCGCATGGTCCGGAGTTGCTGGCCACGCTGCCGGTGGCCGGCGTCGACGGCACCCTGTCCCGACGCTTCAAGGGCACGGCCGCCGAAGGCCGTGCGCGGATGAAGACCGGCACCTTGCGCGACGTCGTGGCGCTGGCCGGCTTCGTGCCGGACTCGACCGGCAAGACCTGGATCGTGGTCGCGATCGTCAACGACGATCAGGCGGCCAAGGCGCGTCCGGCGATCGATGCGCTGGTGGACTGGGTGGCGCGGCGCTAGCCGGCGCGTTCCGCACCGGCTGACGCGCTGCCTGCCGAGCCAGCCGCCGCGTTGGCTGCCGCCGCGTTGGCTGCCGCGTTCCGCGCCAGCGATGCGTCCAGCCGCCGGCGGCTCAGCCAGTTCGCGCCGTGGTACGCGCCGATCCATACGACCAGCAGGCCGATCAGGGCGAGGAGGCCCTTGCCCACGCTGCCTGAGCCGCCAGAGCGGGAGCGCGCCTGGATGTCCCACGACAGGTCGTGGCCCACCCAGTCGGCGGCCTGGTCCATCGTCTTGACGTGGTCCGCCAGTTGGTCGACCGGCACATGGTCGGACTTGCTGCGGAAGGTCTGCGTCAGATGGACGCGGTGGCCTTCCATCCTGAACTCGCGCTGGTACGAGAAGGCCTGCGCCTGGAAGGTCCGGACGTCGCTGTCCTTCTCCATCGGTGTCCAGGAGGCGGGCACGCGCTCTTCGACCCGCATGATCAGTTCCTCGCGCCGGGAGAAGCTCAGCGGCTGCTTGCGCAACGCGATCTCCGGCTTGCGCAGCAGGTCCACCATCTCCGGCGACGGCAGCCCGGCCGTCGACGGTGCGCCGTGCTTGTCGCGCTGCCAGGGGTCGTCGATGTCGTAGCGCTCGTGGGTGGTGACGACGTTGGCCTGCTCGTCGTCCACCCACTCCATCGCCGCAAGCGGCTGGATGCCCGCCAGGCGGGTGAATTTTGCGTAGTACTTCAGCGCCTTCGATTCGTACTCCGGCAGGTTCTCCGAGAAGTTGCCGTTGCGCATGCGCTCCGCGGCCAGGCCTTCATAGCGGGTCGTGACCTCGAAGCCGGCGCGGTGGCCGGGTCCCTTGCCGAGGTCGAAGACCACTGCGATCTGGCGCCGATAGAGCGCCGACTCGCCGTTTTCCATCCGGGTCAGACCGATCGTCTGCGGCGACAGCACCAAGGCCTGGCCGAAGTCCGCGGGGGCGATCCGATCCAGCGACGCGCGCTGCGGCGGTTGCGTCGGGTCCAGCCAGTAGGTCTTGCCGTCGACCACCGCCTGCACGATCGCATGGTCGAAGACGCTGGCGGAGGGCAGCGAGTCGGCCAGCTTCTCCCGCATCTCGGTGTGGACGAGGGCGACGTTCGCCTCCAGGCCCAGGGCGCGCATCAGCGAGACGGTCAGCAGTGACTTGTCCTTGCAGTCGCCGAAGCGCTGCGCGAAGACGCGGTCCGGCGCACGCGGCGCGTGCGAGCCTGTGCCCATCGAGATGGACAGGTAGCGCACCTGCTCCTGCGCCAGCCGCAAGGCGGCCGCGGCGCGCTCGGCCGGCGCGGCATACGCGCCGGCGATGCGGTCGACCTCCGCCCGCAGCGCCGGTGATAGCTTCGCCGGCGGTTGGTACAGCGGCGCGCCCCAGCGGGCGACATCCCCCCAATTCTGGAACTCGGTCCAGCGCACTTCGCTCCACGGGTCGAACCAGGACGGCGTGTTGTCCTCGCGTCGCACGGCGGGCACGTCGTCGGCGTCCCAGACCAGTTCCTGCTGGCTGCTGCCGACGTTGCGGCGTGGCCCGGGCGTGCCCGGCGGCGTCCGGACGACAAACTCTCGCCCGGTCGGCAGCACCAGCCGGTTGTGGATGCGCGCCACCGGGCTGCCGTAGTCCAGCGAGAAGCCGCCGAACTGCTTGCCTGCGTAGACCGGGTTCCAGCCGTTGACGGTGTAGGCGTACTCGAGCACGTCGCCCACGCGGATGTCGTCGAGCTGCAGCAGCAGGGTCTTGCGACCGTCGTAGATGCGCTGCTCGGCCTCGGGCTCCCGGTCCAGTGTGCGGGCGGCGGCGCGATCACGCCATGGCAGCCAGCGACCGTCTCGGAGCACGCGGATCTGATGCAGCTGCAGGCGCTGGTAGGCGGGGTCCCACTCGATCTCGACCTGGCCCGCCTGGTCCAGGCCCTTGGTCGTGCGTACCCGCATCGCGTAGTGGCGGAAGGCCTGCCGCGTGCCGTCCGGCGCGACGCGCGTCTGTACGTCCGCCAGCAGGTAGTCCAGCCCCTGGACGGCGTTCTTGACCGTCCTTGCGGGGTCCGGCGCGACGGGGCTGACCCAGGTCGGGGTGTCGGTGAGCGCCGGCAGCGGCGCGGCGGAAACGCCGGCAGGCAGCAGCGCCATGGGGGCTGCCAACGCCACGGTGACGGCCGCCGTCCTGGCGAAGGCGGCCATGCGGCCGCTTGCCCGCGTCGCGCGCGGGGCTCGATCGATGTTCATTGTTTCGCGACTCCCTCAGCGCGCGATGCTAGCCGCGGCGGCGAGCACGCGAGAAGGGCGGTTCCCCGGGGGGGGCACCTCAGCGTCGCCGCTGCCTGAGACGGTGTCGGTCGGCGAGCGCGAGCCAGCGCAAGACCATCGATCCGGGGCCCTCAGAGCACCGCCGCCGACAGCAGCCGCAGCGTGCCGGCGCGGGCATCCATCTCGGCGGGCTGGCCCACCGGCACGGTGAACTTGCGCTTGATGTGGCCGATCATGGCGCCGCGGTAGACCGGCACGTTCAGCGGCAGGAAGTAGTCGTCGAAGACCTCGTCCAGCGTGAGCGTGCCGAAGTTGCCGTCGCCCGGGCCGCACTGCGTGAACTTGCCCAGCACGACGCCGGCCAGCTGGTCGAGCGCGCCGCACAGGCGCAGCGTCGAGAGCATGCGGTCGACGCGATAGATGTACTCGTTGACCTCTTCCAGGAACAGGATCGCGCCGCGCGTGTCCGGGAAGAAGGGCGAGCCCGCCAGCGAGCTCAGCACCGCCAGGTTGCCGCCGACCAGCGGCCCGCGTGCGAGCCCCGGACGCAGCGTGCTGATGCGGTCCTCGCGCTGGACGACATGGGCCCCGCGCTCGCCCTGCGGGTTCTGCAGCAGGTCGGCCTGCGCGTCCATCGCGACGGCGCGGAAGTGCTGGAGCGAGAACTCGTTCCACTCCGAACCCGCGACCGGGCAATGGAAGGTGATCAGCCCGGTCTGCCGGTGGATCGCGTTGACCAGGCTGGTCAGGTCCGAGAAGCCGCCGAAGAACTTCGGCTTGCGGCGGATCAGCGCGTAGTTCAGCTTGTCGACGATGCGGTTGCAGCCCGAGCCGCCAGTCAGCGCGAGGATGCCGGCGACCTCGTCGTCGGCGAAAAAGTCGTTGATGTCGGCCGCGCGCTGGACGTCGGTACCGCCGAACTGGCCGTAGCGCCCGCGCACGTTGGCGCCGAGCTTGACCTTGAAACCGAGCGCCTCCAGCGATTCGACGGCGATCTCCAGTGGCTCGCGCTCATAGGTCGCGTTGGCCGGGCTGACGAGGCCGATGGTGTCGCCGACCTTCAGCCGACGCGCGCGCAGTGGCTCGGGCACAGCAGGCGTGCGGGTGCCGCGGGCATCGCGCCCGTCACGCGCTGGCGCGGCGGTCTGGCCTTGTGCCGTCGGCAGCGCGCCGAGTGCGGCGGCCGCGGCAGTGGCGGCACCGGTGAGGATCTGGCGACGGGAAGCGGTCATGGAGTCTCCGGAGGGCAGGCGCGTGGGAGCGGCCAAGCGGCTGGACGGATCGGGCGGCGAGGCGACGGCGGGTGTTCGTCAGATCACCAGCGGCAGCTCGCGGCGGACGCGTTCGCGGTCGCCGAAGTCGAAGTGCCACCACTCGGTGCTGATGGTCTGGAAGCCGGCGTGGCGCATCGCCGCGCGCAGCCAGCCGCGGTGGCGGAGCTGGTCGGCGGTCAGGCCGCCGGCGGCGAGCTGTTCAGCCTCGAACTCGGGGTGTGAGGCCGGCGTCATCTCGTCGAAGCCGGTGCCCATGTCGAGCTCGCGGCCCTCGGCGTCCAGCAGCGTGACGTCGACCGCCATGCCGAACGAATGGATGGAGCGTCGCGCGGGATGCGCAAGGTACTTGGTCAACGGCGTGCCTTCGAGCTCCGCCCAGAGTGCTTCCTGCACGCGCTGCGGCCGCAACGCGTCCAGCACGACCAGCGTCACGCCGGGGCAGTGCCGGCCCAGGTAGGCGGCGGCCTCGGCGACCGCGTCCGCCGACTCGCGGCGCAGGTAGGCGCAGTCCAGCCCGCCGTAGACGTTGCGGCCGACGAAGTTGTCGGGCGTCGCGTAGCGCAGGTCGACCGCGATGCCGGGGATGGTCAGCAGCGCGCGGAACTCGGCGTGCGAGGCGATCTCCTCGCAGGCGATGGGCGGCGGCGGGGCGTTGTCGACGGAGGCGTCCGGCATCATGGTGGGGCGACGTGGAGACGGAAGATCAGACGCCGGGGCGCGTCACTCCAGGCTCTCGAGGTTGGCGCGGGCGGCGTCGCGCAGGTAGGTGACCAGCCGGCGCGCCGCCTGCGCCAGCGGTGCGCTGGCGGAGGTCAGCAGGTACAGCTGGATGCTCATGGCCGGCGCCAGCGGCCGCACCTTCACGCGGCTGCGGTCGGCCGACGCGGCGGTGAAGGGATCGACGGCGGTCATGCCGACGCCGGCCTCCACCAGCGCGCGGGCGAGCTGGTAGGTCTGCACGGTGATGCGGCTGTCGAGGTGGCGGCCCTCGGCCTCGCTGGCGTTGTGCAGCATGTGACCCAGCGGATCGTCCTCGGCCATCGCGATCAGTTCGGACTGGATCTCCTCCAGCGGCAACGGACCGGAGCCCTGCGCCTCGGGGCTGTGCATCGGGCACAGCGCCATCATCGTGCCGCTGGCCAGCACCTCGGCCTTGATGCCGGGGTGGCGCGGGTCCTGCAGGCTCAGGGCCAGGTCGGCCTCGCCGAGCAGCAGCGCGGAGACGATCTCGCGGGTGTGGTTGGTGCTGAGCTGGCAGCGGCTGCGCGGGAAGGCCTGCGCCCAGTGCGTCATCGCCGCGGGAATCACCGAGGCGCCCAGCGTCGGCGTGGCCATCAGGCGCAGCGATTCGGACTCGCCGCTGCGCAGGTTGGCGGCCAGGCGCCGGATCGCGACGAGGTCGCGGTTGAGCTTGTCGATCTCGACGAACAGGCGCTGCGCCTCCGGTGTCGGATAGAGCTTGCCGCGGACGCGGTCGAACAGCGGCATGCCGAGCTGCAGCTCGCAATGCTGCAGCACCTTGGTCACGGCGGGCTGGGAGATGTGGAGCAGCTGCGCCGCGCCGCTGATCGTGCCGGCCTGCATGATCGCGTGGAAGACTTCTATGTGGCGCAGGCGCATGGTCACTCGCGGTAGACGTTCTCGAAGACAACCCCCCCGTTCGGCTGCATCTTGAAGCCGCGCAAGTCCTTGCTGATGGGGATGTAGACCGTCGAGTGTGCCATCGTGATCCACGGGCGCTCGCGCTTGAAGATCTCCTGGGCCTGTTCGTAGAGCGCGATGCGCTTGCCCTGATCGGAGGTCGCACGGGCGGCGTCGATGAGGCGTTCGAAGTCCTGGTTGCAGAACTTCACGCCCGACTTGTTGGTCGCGCAGCTGAGGTTGGGCGTCAGGAAGTCGTCCGCGTCGCCGCTCTCGCCGGACCAGCCGCTCATGTAGACCGTGTGCTCGCCGGCGTTGGCGCGCTTGAGGTATTCGCCCCATTCGTAGGTGCGGATCTGCGCGCGCACGCCGATGCGGGCCCAATCCTGCTGGATCAGTTGCGCCATCAGCTGACCGTTCGGATTGGTGGGGCGGGTGACCGGCAGCGCCCAGAGGTCGAGGTCCAGGCCGTTCGGGAAACCGGCCTGTTTGAGCAGCGCCTTGGCGCGATCCGGGTTGTATTCGTTCTTGATCGAGCGGTTGTAGCCGGGGATCGCGGGCGGGAACGGATTCACCGCCTGCATCGCGTCGCCGCGCGGGAACAGCGCGCGGAAGATCGCGTCGCGATCGACCGAGATGTCCAGCGCCTCGCGCACGAGCCGGTTGTCGGTCGGCGCCTTGCGCAGGTTGAAGGAGAGATAGGAGATGTTGAGCGCCTGGATCTTCTCGAGCTGGATGCGCTCGGGATGGCGGTCGATGGCGGCGACGTCGATGTCGCGCAGCGGCGAGGTGATCTGGCACTCGCCCGCGAGCAGCTTCTGCACGCGCACCGGCGCTTCGCGGCTGATGCTGAAGATCAGCTTCTGCGTCTTCTGCGTCTTCTGCGGCTCGCCCCAGTAGTCGGGGTTGCCCTCCATGCGGACGACGTCGTCCTTGGCGTAGCTGCGGAAGCGGTACGGGCCGGTGCCGATGGGCAGGCGGTTGATCTGCGCGGCCTGGCCCTCGCGCAGCAGCTGCTGGCCGTACTCCGCCGACTGGATCCCGGCGAAGGCCATCGCGAACCAGGTGACGAAGGTGACGTTGGGCCGGGTCAGCGTGAAGCGGACGGTGCGGTCATCGAGTTTCTCCATCTTCGCGATCGCCTTGGCCAGGCCGAGGTTCTGCGGATAGATGAAGTTGGCGGGGAAGGCCTTGTTGAACGGGTGCTCGCGGTCGAGGAAACGGCCGAAGGTGAAGAGCACGTCGTCGGCGTTGAACGCGCGGGTCGGGGTGAACCAGGGGCGGGTGTGGAAGCGGACGTGCTCGCGCAGCGTGAAGGTGAACTCGCGGGCGTCGGGGCTGATGGTCCAGCTCGTCGCGAGGGCCGGCTCCAGCGCGGTGCCGCCGCGCTGGAAGCGGACCAGGCCCTGGAACATCTGGTTGTTGACGTTGTTCGTGCTGGCCGAATCCCATAACCCCGGGTCGAAGCCCTCGGGGCTGGCGTCGGTGCAGTACACGAGCGGCTTGACCGCGGCGGCGCCGGCCGCGTGAGCGGCGTGGAACGCGACGGACAGGACTATGGCCAGCGAGAGGGGGAGGACAGGGCGCATCGGGAGGAAGGCAAGCCGCACATTGTGGAAACGCCGCTTCCCAGGTCACAACTGAAATGGGCGGGTTGGACCATAACACTGGGTTATGTGGAAGCCCCTTCCTTCATCTCATCACTGCCCTTGTTCGCCTTGCTCGATCTGGACCTTGAACCGCTGAAGCGCGAGCGCGGCGACGTCATAGGCCTCCTTCCGTTCGCGCTTTCCCAGACTCATCACCGTGACGACGAGCCGGCCGTCTTCCACTGCGTAGATCAGCCGAATGCCCAATCGGCTGAGCTTGATCTTGTAGCACCCGGCCAACTTGCCGTGCAGCCTGGCGCCAGGCACATGCGGTTGATCGAGTCGTTGCTCCAGCAGCGGCCACAGCACGGTGCGGACAGAGCCATCCAACCTGATCCATGCTGTCCGTGCCTCCGGGGAGAACTCAAGGCGGTACGCATGCCCTTCCCCCGTCGGCACCTCAGCGATCGTCAATATCGACCTCCATCGCAGAGGTTCCATGGGCCAGCGCTTCGATGGCATCGCGATGCAATCCCATGTCTTCGAGTTCATCCATGATGGCTTCGAAGAGCGCAGGCTCGAGGACATAGAAGGCAGGCTTCTTGTTTCGCAGCACGGCGACAGGTCGGTTCTTCGCCAAGCGCAACGTGGCGTCGGGATTCTTCTTGAAGTCCGTGATGTTGACGGTGAGGTCGGCGAGGATCTTTTCCATGTCGGCTCCTGAATGCGGGCCGATTATGGGCGGGTCAATCGGGAGCGGTGGCGCCCGATAGGGGCGGCTCATCGACGGCGTCGGGAACTCGGGCGAGCGATACGGCATTTGGAGGTCTCCGGGAGTGGAAGGCGACCATTTCACGTCGTCCGTGTTCCGCTCTCAATCACCTCAACCAGTCGAATTGCTGACTAGAAAACGCAGGTTGCTTTCACGCCTTCCATTCGATGTGATCAGTCCGTCAGATCACATCACAAGCCACGAGTCGCCCATCCACTTCTCGCAATTCGGGCCGCACCTCCGCGCAGCGCGCGACGGCCATCGGGCAACGCTGATGGAACGCGCAGCCCGTCGGCGGCTTCAGCGGGCTGGGCAGCTCGCCGTGGATGCGGATGCGCTGGCGGCGGTCGGCCGGTCGCAGCGCCGGCGTGGCGCTGATCAGCGCCTGCGTGTACGGATGCAGCGGCTTGGCGAAGAGACGGCGCTTGTCGCCGTGCTCGACCACGCGGCCCAGGTACATCACCATCACCTCATCCGCCACATGCTCGACCACCGCGAGGTTGTGGGAGATGAACACGTAGCCGGTCCCGAATTCCTCCTGCAGGTCCATGAAGAGATTCAGGATCTGCGCCTGGATCGACAGGTCCAGCGCCGAGGTCGGCTCGTCCGCGACGACGATCCCCGGCTGCATCACCATCGCCCGCGCGATCGCGATGCGCTGGCGTTGGCCGCCGGAGAACATGTGCGGGTAACGCTGCAGGTGCTCCTGGCGCAGGCCCACCTTGGCGGCCAGCGCCTCGATGCGCTCCTGGCGCTCGGCGCGGCTCAGCGGCGTGTTGATCACCAGCGGCTCCGCCAGCGTCGACGCGATCGTCTTGCGCGGGTTCAGCGCCGCATATGGGTTCTGGAACACCATCTGCACGTCGCGCCGCAAGGCCTTGCGCGCGGCGGCGTCGGCGGCGTCGCGGCCGTGGATCCGCAAATCGCCGGAGGTCGGCGCCTCGATCAGCGTCAGCGCGCGCGCCAGCGTGGACTTGCCGCAGCCCGATTCGCCGACGACCGCCAGCGTCCTGCCAGGCGACAGCGAGAAGCTGACCCCGTCCAGCGCCCGCACCGTCGCCTTCGGTGCGAACCAGCCGCGGCTCACGCGGTAGTGCCGGGCGAGGTCGCGCGCCACCAGCAGCGGCGCCGCGCCGGCGCCTGGGCCAGCGGCGGCAGACTGGTCTGGCACGGCGCTCATGCGACGGACTCCTCGATCAACGGATAGAAGCAGCGCACGCCTTCGACGACGTCCGGACGTGCCTCGCGGCAGTGCGGCTGCACGCGCGCGCAGCGCGGCGAGAACAGGCACCCCGTCGGCCGGTCCAGCGCGCCCGGCACGATGCCCGGCAGCGCCTGCAGCCGGCGCGCGCCGCGGTTGTGTTCCGGGATCGCCGCCATCAACGCCGCCGTGTACGGATGCTTGGGCGCCTCGAAGACGTCCGGCAAGGGGCCCGTCTCCACCACCTGACCCGCGTACATGACGGCGACGCGCTGCGCCATCTCCGCCACCACGGCCAGGTCGTGCGTGATCATCACCAGCGCCATGCCCTGCTCGCGCTGCAGTCGCAGCAGCAGGTCCATGATCTGCGCCTGGATCGTCACATCGAGCGCGGTCGTCGGCTCGTCCGCGATCAGCAGCTTGGGCGAGCACGCGATCGCCAGCGCGATCATCACGCGCTGGTTCATGCCGCCGGAGAGTTCGTGTGGATAGGCCTTCAGCCGGCTCGCGGCGTCGGGGATCTCGACCTGCTCCAGAAGTTCCGTCGCCCGCTGGCGCGCCGCGGCGCCCCGCAGCCCGAGGTGGGCGCGCAGCACTTCCTCCAGCTGGTGACCGACGGTGTAGCTCGGGTTGAGGCTGGCCAGCGCATCCTGGAACACCATCGCGATGTCCTTGCCGATCAGCCGGCGCCGCTGCGAGGCGCTCATGCCCAGCAGGTCCTGACCCTGGAAGCGCAGCGCCGCCGCGCTCACCTGTCCGGGCGGATCGATCAGGCCCATCAGCGCCATCATGCTCACCGACTTGCCGGAGCCGGACTCGCCGACGATGCCCAGCACCTCGCCCGGTGCGACGTCGAGGTCGACGCCGTCCACCGCCGGGAACGCGCCGAAGCGCACGCGCAGATCGCGGATCTCCAGCATCACGAGACCTTCTTGAGGCGCGGATCGAGCGCGTCGCGCAGGCCGTCGCCCATCAGGTGGACGCTCAGCACCGACAGCAGGATCGCCAGACCCGGCAGCGTCACCACCCACGGCGCGCGGACGATGTAGTCGCGTGCGGACGAGAGCATCGTGCCCCATTCCGCCATCGGCGCCTGGACGCCCAGGCCGAGGAAGCCGAGGCCGGCTGCCTCGAGGATCGCCGCCGAGAAGCTCAGCGACGCGTTGACGATCAGCGGCGCCAGGCAGTTCGGCAGCACCGCCGAGAACATCAGCCGCCAGGTCGACGCGCCGGCCACGCGGCTGGCGGTGACGTAGTCCTTGCCGAGTTCGGCCATCGCCGCGGCGCGCGTCAGCCGGACGTACTCCGGCAGGCTGCCGACGGCGATCGCGATCACCGTGTTCGTCAGGCCCGGACCGAGCACGGTGATCACGCAGATCGCCAGCAGCAGGCCGGGCAGCGCCAGCATCACGTCCATCACGCGCATGACGACGGGCGCGAGCAGCCGTTGGTGGAAGGCCGCCAGCAGGCCCAGCAGCACGCCGGGGATCAGCGACAGCACCACCGACGCCAGGCCGATGCCCAGCGACACCCGCGCGCCGTGCAGCAGGCGCGACAGCAGGTCGCGGCCGAGCTCGTCGGTGCCGAGCAGGAACCGGGTCTGTCCGCCGTCCATCCAGATCGGCGGGGTCAGCATGTGCTCGCGGTACTGCCGCACCGGATCGTGCGGCGCGATCCAGGGCGCGAGCAGCGCCGCCAGCGCCAGCAGCGTGAAGACGATCAGCGCGACCAGCGCGCCGCGGTTGGCGGAGAAGCCGCGCCAGAACTCGGCGTAGGGGCCGGGAGGCGCGATCGTCGGCGTCGTCGCTGGAACGGAGGGCAGGGCGCTCATGTCGATCTCTTCCCTGCCATGTCCGCCGCCGGGCCCGCCCCGAGGCGGATTGCGCCCCTTGGGGGCAGGAGCGGAGCGACTGGGGGGCTCATTTTCTGATGCGCGGGTTCACCACGCCATAGAGCAGGTCCACCAGCAGGTTGACCGCGATGAAGGTGCAGGCCGAGATCAGGATCCCCGCCTGCACCACCGGATAGTCGCGCCGCGCGATCGCGTCGATCAGCCACTTGCCGATGCCGGGCCAGCTGAAGATGGTCTCGGTCAGCACCGCGCCCGCGAGCAGGCTGCCGACCTTCAGGCCGATCACCGTGATCACCGGGATCAGCGCGTTGCGCAAGCCGTGCACCAGCACCACCCGCGCCGGCGACAGGCCGCGCGCGCGGGCGCTGCGCATGTAGTCCTCGCGCAGGACCTCGAGCAGGCTGGAGCGCGTCATGCGCGCGATCACCGCCGTCGTGCTGGTGCCCAGCACCAGCGCCGGCAGCAGCAGGTGCCGCAGCGCCGAGCGCCACGCGCCGGCCTCGTCGTGCAGCGCCGCGTCGATCAGCATGAAGCCGGTGACGCGCTGGACGTCGTACTCGACCGCGATGCGGCCCGACACCGGCGTCCAGCCCAGGCCCACCGAGAAGAACATGATGAGGATCAGCCCCCACCAGAACACCGGCATCGAATAGCCGACCGTCGCCACGCCCATCACGCCCTGATCCAGCAGCGAGCCGCGCCGCAGCGCCGCCCCGGTGCCCAGCGCCATGCCCAGCACGATCGCCAGCAGCAGCGCGAACAGCGCGAGTTCCGCCGTGGCAGGGAACAGTGCGAGGAACTCGTGCGACACCGGCTCGTGCGAGACCAGCGAGCGCCCGAGGTCGCCGTGCAGCAGGCCGCCGACGTAGTCCGCGTACTGGCGCCACAGCGGCTGGTCCAGGCCGAGCTCTTGCATCAGCCGCGCATGGGTGGCGTCGTCCAGCGCGCGCTCGCCCATCATGATCGCGATGGGATCCCCCGGCACCAGCCGGATCAGGCCGAAGGCGACCAGCGTCACGCCGATCAAGGTCGGCAGCAAGGTGGCCAGGCGGCGGAGCAGGAAGTTCAGCAAGGCGGGCGGCGTCTATCAATACTCTGAACGCGGCTGGCTGTCCGCTGGCAGCGGCTTCTTCATCAGCATGCCGCCGGGCGTGCTCACAACCTCCAGCAGCGCGGCGGTCTCGGCGTCCATGTCGCCGGTGAAGTTGGTCGGCCGGTACTTCATCTGGAAGGTGCTGATCACCTCGCGCGTCGCGGTGTCCAGCATGCCGGTCTGCGGCGTCTGGTAGCCGACCTGCGCCAGCCGCTTCTGGAACCAGGCCGCATCCGGCACCGGGGCGACCTGGTAGATCGCCTGCTTGATCTGGACCTGCGCCGGGTCGGGCCAGGCGATCAGGCCGGCGTCGGCGAGCTGCTTCCAGGGGAAGGCCGGACCGGGGTCCTGCTTGCGGCCCGGCGCGATGTCGTTGTGGCCGAGGATGCGGTCCGAGCGGATGGCGTGGCGCGCGGCGATCTCCTTCACCAGCTTGATCACCTCGTCGATCTGCGCCTGCGGATAAGGCGCGTAGACGCGGCCCATCGGCGTCTCGGTGAAGCCGGGGTTCACGATCTCGATGCCGATCGAGGCCGAGTTCAGGTTGGTCGCGCCGCCCCAGTAGCTCACGCCGCCGTGCCAGGCGCGGCGGTTCTCGTCCACCAGCTGGTAGACCTTGGGCGGGTTCTCCTGCACCAGGTAGTGGGCCGAGACCTTGCCGCCGGTGGTCAGCACTTTCATCGACTTCTCGAAGTCGATCACCGTGTAGTGAATGATCAGGAATTGCGCGCGGCTGTCCTGGTTCTCCGACACATGGGTGCGGTCGATCTGCAGCGTCGACGTCGGCGTGGCGCAGGCCGCCAGGAGCGCGGCGGCGGCGAGGGTCAGGAGCTTGGTTTTCATGAGGCGAGCGCGGCCCGCCTCGCGGCGGCCAGGGCGGTGTCGGGTTGATGGACGGTGAGGGGCAGGTCTTGCGGCAGGGCGTCGCGCAGGCCCGATTCGATCGCCGGATGCAATTGCAGCACACGTCCGGCGGCGCTCACCGGTCGCGGGCCCAGCCGTCGCACCAGCGCCAGCGGCAGCCGGGCCAGCTCCCGGCCCGCGCGGTGCAGCAGGGCCAGCGCGTCGGCGTCGTCGTCGGTCGCGGCGCGCGCGACGGCCAGCGCCAGGCGGCCGATCGCGCCGCGGCGCGCCGCGCTGTCACCGCCGTACATGAAGGCGCGCGTCGTCGGCCAGTCGGCACCGCCGAGTTCGTCGAAGAGATGCCGCGCGAGCGGGGAGTCGGTCCAGGCGCCGGGTGCGTCGTCCTCGCGGCGCCAGACCAGCGCGAGCGCTTCGCGCGCGATCCATTGGCCGCCGCCTTCGTCGCCCAGCAGCGGACCGCGGCCGCCGGCGCGGTGCAGCGTGCCGGTCGCGTCGATGAAGGCCGCGATCGCGCCGGTGCCGGCGTAGACCAGGTAGCCCTCGCCGGGTCGGAAGAGTGCATGCCAGGCCTGCGCGATGTCGCTGTCGCACTGGATCTGCGACGGGGCGAGGCCCAGCTGTTGCGCGAGCAGAGCGCGCAGCTGCCGGCCGGCGGGGCCGTCCGGCTCGCCGAGTCCGGTGATGCCGGCCTGCAGCCCGCGCAGCGCGCCCGGGGCCGCCGTCGACAGGACCGCGGCGGCCAGCGATTGCAAGGTCTGCGCCAGCACCACGCGGCCGGCGCTGGTGTCCAGCAGCAGCGCGCTGAAGCCGCCGACCTCGCCGCGCGCGACCAGCGTGCCGTCGGGGCGGGCCAGCGCCCAGCGCGTCTGCGTGCCGCCGGCATCCAGGCCCAGGCCCAGCGGGCCGGGCACCGCGCCCGCACGGGCGGGCGCGGGCCGGTCAGGGGCGAGGGGGTCGGCGATGGCGGCGGGCGTGGAACTCATGGCGGCGTTGGCGCGCGGAGCTTACGGGGGGCGCCGCGCGTTTGCCATTGTCAATGCACGCGATGGGTATGAGTTGGGCTCATGGCTCGTGAAGGGCGGTGCAGCCCTTGGGAAGGTCGGTGGGCCGGACCGGGCGTGCCCGGCCGGTCGTGGAAAGAAAAACGGGCTCCCGAAGGAGCCCGTTGCGGTGCCTCGAAGGACCGGCCGCGGAGGCCGGTCGATCGCGGGAATCGCGGAGATCGCGGCGATGGCGATCGTGCCGTGGATCAGAACTCGTAGGCGGCCGTCACCTGGATGGCCCACTGCGATTCGCCCTTGACCTGGCGGATGGCCAGGTTGTCGTTGATCGCGTTGGCGTTGGTGCGGTACACGTAGTTGCCCTGGGCATCGATGCCGGCGAAGTTCACGAAGCTGCGGCGGTTGCCGCCGGCCGACTGGAACGTCACCTCGTCGATGCGGCCCCACTTCTTGTTGAGCAGGTTGCCGATGTTCAGGATGTCGAAGGTGACCTTGCCCTTGTGCTGCGGGAAGAAGCCCGGCACTTCCTGGCTGACGCGCAGGTCGAAGCTGTTCACGAACTGCGAGAACGAGCTGTTGCGCGGCACCACGGCGCCCTTGTACTTCGCCAGGTCCGGGTTGTTGTCGACGATGTTCCAGAACGCCGCCTCGTCCGCCGGGGTGGCGAACTTGACGCCGGGGGCGCCGCGCGAGGCCGGGATGTACAGCAGGTCGTTGCCGGACACGCCGTCGCCGTTCATGTCGTTCAGGTAGGTCCAGCTGTAGGGCTTGCCGCGACGGCCTTCCCAGAACAGGCCGACGTTCGTCTTCAGGTTGCTGATGAACGCCTTCTGCCACGTCACGTTGGCCGTGAACCGGTCGCGGATCATGTACGCCGAGTTGGCGGCCACGTTCTCGTTCGGGTTGAAGATGGCGCGCGAGTTGAAGTTGGAGTTCGCCACCGACGAGGTCAGCGGGCTGACTTCCGACGCTTCCGTGTAGGTGTAGGCGACGCCGAAGCCGAAGCCGTCACGCGCCGGGCGCTGGAACGACAGGGTGATGGCATTGCCGTCGCCCTTCTTCGTCTTCGTCGCCTGCGTGACGTTGTTGTAGGCCTCGTTGGACAGCGCGCGCGAGCGGCCGCCGGCGCAGGCGCCGGTGGTGGACAGGCTGCCGTTCGTGTTGGTCCAGCAACCCGTCGCGTAGCTCTGCGGGGTGTAGTACAGCGAGCGGCCGTCCGGACCGGTGGCGGTCGGGTCGCCCAGGTTCAGATGCTGGTAGTAGATGCCGGTCTGGACCTTCGTGTAGACCCACTCCACGCCGAAGTTCATGCCGAAGAACGGCAGCTCGGCGTCATAGGCCAGGTTCATCTTCCAGACCGAAGGCTGGCTCAGGCCCTTCTGGATGAAGTCGACGTTGGCTGCCGGCGTGGTGCCGGTCAGGATGGGCTGCTTGGTCGGGTCCGCATTGAACACGCCCGAGGCCGTGCCCGAGCAGGCGCTCAGGCCCGCGGCGCCGCAACCGATGATGCGCGTGGCCGTGCCGGTGTTGGAGTACGGGTTGGTCAGCCACACGGAGGCCGCGGCGCCTTGGAACAGGCCCGCGCCGCCGCGGATCTGCTTCTTGTGGCCGGTGCGGCTGTCCAGCGCGTAGTTGAAGCCGAAGCGCGGCTGGAACAGGTTCTCGCCGTCGACGGTGGTCGAGTTGTCCAGACCGAAACCGCCCGTGGCGCGGGCCACCGCAGCCGGGCCGGTCACACGGCCCGCGACGGGAGCGGCCGCGGCGGCGGCGTTGTACGTCGGCTTGTCGTCCGTGCTCATCTGGTCGACGCGGAAGCCGGCCGTGATGTTCAGGTCCTTGGAGATGTTCCAGGTGTCCTGCACGAACAGGCCGGCCTGCTGCAGCGTCCACTGGGCGGCGCCGTCGTTCAGCGTGCCGCCCGCGACGGGGACCTGCACCTGGTACGACGACGGACGGCCGCGGGTGAAGTTCTCCAGCACGGCCTGCTGCACGAGCGCTGCGGAGGCCGTGTTGCAGTTGATTGCGCCGAAGCTGTACTGCCACGCGCTTTCACAGCCGAAGGTGTAGTTGCCGTTCACGTTCTGGAAGAACGCGTTGTAGATCTTGTTGCGCTGGATGTCGCCGCCGAACTTGAGCTCGTGATCGCCCTTGACCCAGGTCGCGCCCAGGTAGCCGTCGATGGTCTTGGTGTCGAGGACGTTGAACTGGCGGCTCTGCTCGGTGCCGAAGTTGACGAAGCGGTTGCCGGTGCTCGAACCCGCCGGGGCGCCGTCAGGCAGCGCGCCGTTGAAGCGGATGCCGATCGCGGGCAGGTTGCTGTTGTTCTGCGGGACGCTGTTGTAGTCGCGGTTGGAGATCTTCAGCTCGGTCGAGAAGTCCGGCGTCCAGTCGGCGAACCACTGGCCGACGACGGTGTCGATCTTCTTCTTCTGCTGCCACCACTGCGAGGTCATCTGCAGACCGGTCGCGCTGTAGCCGCCGAAGGAGCCGTTGTTGGTGTCCGACTGCTCGGTGCGGGCGACGCGGATGCTGGCGCGGTGCTGGTCGTTGATGTTCCAGTCGATCTTGGCCAGGTAGTCCTTGACCGACAGCTGCGACGTGCCGATCACGCTGCCGGTGTCGATGCCGTAAGCGTCCTTGGCGGTCTTGGTGATCGCGTCGAGCTGACCTTGCGAGATCGCGTTGTTGGTCAGCGAGCTGCCGATCGGGCCGAATTCCGGCTGCGCGCGGTTGCTCTTGAGTTCTTCATAGTTGACGAAGAAGAACAGCTTGTCCTTCAGGATCGGGCCGCCGAGGGTGAAGCCCTTGGTGTCTTCCTTGAAGGGCAGGAAGTCGGTGTAGCGCTGGTTGCCGCGGTCGAAGCGCTTGCCCACCATGTCGTCGTTGCGATAGACGTAGTAGACGCTGCCCTTGTACTCGTTGGTGCCCGACTTGGTGACGGCGTTGATGTTGGCGCCGGTGTAACCCTTCTGGGTCACGTCGTAGTTGGACAGGTTGACCTGCACCGACTGGATCGCGTCGATCGAGATCGGCTGCTTGGCGGTCGGCAGGTTGTTGGCTTCCAGGCCGAAGCTGTCGTTGATGGCGACGCCGTCGATCGTGATCGAGTTGTAGCGCGAGTTCTGGCCCATGGCCGAGATCTCGCCGCGTTCCTTGTCGGTCTGCGCCAGGCGGGGATCGTTGCGGGCGTAGTCCTGCAGGTTGCGCGCGATCGATGCGTACGAGTCCAGTTCGGCGCGGCTGATCTGCGTGCCCGAACCCATGGTCGAGTTGTTGAACTTCGCCGCGGTCGCGCTGCCGGTGGTGACCACGGTCTCCAGCTGCGTCGAGGCCTTGCCCAGTTGCACGTCCAGGCCGAGCGTCTCCGCCAGCGCCAGGTAGACGTTGTCGGAGACTTCGCGGTCGCCGCCCTTGGTCACCGTGATGACGTAGGGGCCGCCCACGCGCAGGCCGCGCGCGCTGTAGCGGCCGTCGGCGTCGGTGGTCTGCGTGTTCGAGGAGCCGGACTCCTTGTGCAGGATCACCACCGTGGCGCCCGAGACGGGCTTGCCGTCAGCGCCGACCACGCGGCCGCTGACGGCCGAGGTGGTGTTCTGGGCCATCACCGGCGCGGCCGCCACGATGGCGACCGCGACGGACAGCGCCGTCCGCGAAAAACCCGACCAATCCTTCTGATTCATTTCCTGTGCTCCTGTGCGACGTCAGACCGAAAACCCGTTCCGAGGGGGCACCAAACGTTCCGCAAACGTTTTCCGTGGCCGACTTCACCGCGATTGGTCGCGTGTCCGTCCTTGGCCGCCCTCGATTTGTTATTGCGCGAGGCCGGCTGATGCAGCGGCCTTCTTCGCTTATGAAGCAAAAAGCCTACCAGCCGAAACCAGCCGCATCAATGCGGCAATATCGGGAGAGCTCCCCTTCACGCCGCGCTGTCAATGCGCCGTTCGAGCCCATTTGCATGGCCGCTCCCGGCGCCTCGACGACGCGTCAGCGGCGCAGTCTGGAGAGCCAATGTTGAGGAGCTGTGACAAGTGTTCACTGGCGTTTGCGGTTGGTGCACCCGCGCAACACGTGGCGGAAACATGGCCCCGGGGCAGGGCGCGACGGCGCGCGACGGTGCATGGGCCCGTCGCTTCCAGAAGGCGGTTTCCGAGGGTTTCCCCTAGGCGCGGCCACCGCACGCGATCAGGGGGCGTCGTTGCGCCGAGTCGACAGAAACCGTCGGGGTTCAGGCGACGAACGTCGCGCGCGGTCCCTCATCACCGATCGCGTTGATCGCGGACAGCACCAGGGCTTCGCCGGGAACCGGCTGGGCGATGCGACCGTCCGGCGGCAGGACCTCGAAACGCCAGACGCCGCCCGGCAGGCGACGCCAGAGCGCGAAGCGCTGGGCCGCTGTCCCGCTGACCGTGGCGCGCAGGGTCCCATCCGGCTCCCTGGACAGGGCGACGACGTCGCAGGTCGGGGCGGACAGCCAAGGCGTCGCTGGCGCCAGCGCCGCCTGCGCATAGGCGCCGTCGCGCAGCGTGCCGGCGATGCCGCGGCGGTTCTTCAGCAACGCGATCATGCTGAAGTGCAGATGCCCGCCGGTGGCCGGCGCGGAGCGCATGAGCTCGACCTGCGCGGGGATCTCGTCGACGGGCCAGGCTTCGGCCTCGTTGGCGGCGCGGCTGGTGAACAGGCCGGGCCACAGGTGGCGGCCCAGCGGATTGACGCCCTGCCAGGCGCGCATCAGCGGCTCGAAGGCCTGCGGCTTCTGCGCGCGGGGCCAGTAGAGCTGCGGCGCCACATAGTCCAGCCAGCCCATCGCCATCCAGTGCTCGACGTGGGCGTAGAGCTTGTCGTACTGCGAGAACCCGGTGATGCCCGCCGGACGCAGGTCCGGCCGCGGCAGGCCGAAGGGGCTGATGCCGACACGGGCGGCGGGGCGCAAGGTCCTGACCAGTTCGTACATCCGACGCACCAGCTGGTCGACGTTGTCCCGCCGCCAGTCGGCGCGCGTGAGCGTCCCGCCGCCGAGCAGGTAGCGCTGCCAGCTGGGTTCGTCGGGGAAGTCGATGTCCTGCTTGGCCGCGTCCTGGACCGGGTAGGGATAGAAGTAGTCGTCGATGTGCAGGCCGTCGATGGCGTAGCGGGTGAGGAGGTCGCGGCAGACGGCCAGCGTGTGGTCCGCGGCGGCCGGCTCGCCCGGATCGATCCAGAGCTGGTCGCCGTATTTCTTGACCCACTCCGGCCGGGTGCGGCTCAGGTGCGTGGGGGCTGCCGCCGACTTGCCGCCGCTCTGCTTCGCGCGGTACGGGTTCAGCCAGGCGTGCAGTTCGAGGCCGCGCGCATGCGCCTGCTCGATCCACAGCGCGAGCGGGTCGTAGCCGGGGCCCTGGCCCTGCACGCCCGAGAGGTACTCGCTCCACGGCTCCAGCGTCGAGCGGTACAGCGCATCCGCGCTGGTGCGCACCTGCAGCACGATGGCGTTCAGGCGCAGCGCGCGGGCGCTGTCGAGGATCGCGTGGATCTCGGCGATCTGCGCGGCGTCGCTCAGGCCGCGGCGGCTGGGCCAGTCGATGTTGGCGACGGTCGCGACCCAGGCGGCGCGGAACTCGCGCGGCGCGGGCGGGGGCGCGTCGTCGGGTGCGGGGCCCGGCAGTGCGGGCAGGGCCTGCGGCCGCGCGGTGCCGCAGCCCGAAAGCGTCGTGCCCAGGGAACCGAGCACCGGTGCGGCCAGGGCCGCGGTCATCCACTGTCGTCGTCGCATCGAAGGCTCTCACCGGGCGGCGCCCCAGGGGCCGCTCACACTTTCACGATCCAGCCGCGCCGCCACATCGCCCACGCGATGCCGTAGAACACCGCCACGAAACCGGCGGCGAACAGCAGCGACGCGAAACGCGGATCCACCGGCAGCGCGCGCAGCGGCGCGACGAGCCAGGCCTTGAGCGTGACGCCCTCGGCCACGTGAATCAGTCCGAGCATTCGGGCCACCAGGCCCGACAGCGCGAAGAGGAACAGCGCGTTCATGCCGAACACCACCAGCGGGCGGAAGCGTCGCGCCATCGCGTCGCGCATCCGCGGCAGGGGCGCGGCATCGAGCAGCCAGTAGAACACGCCGAACACCAGGCACCCCCAGCCCGTCGTGAGGAAAACGAAGGCCGGCGTCCAGAGATTCTTGTTGATGGGCAGGGTCCAGGCGTCGAGGACCTGGCCGACCCAGAGGCAGGCAAGACCCGCCACCAGGAACCAGGTCGCCTTCTCGCCGGGATCGCGGCCGCGCAGCGCCAGCCAGCGTCCCGCGAGCAGACCCGCGATCTGGCTCGCGACGGCGGGCTGGGTGCTCAGCAGGCCTTCGGGGTCCCAGGTCTTGCTCTTCGCCCAGAGGTGGCCGCCGAGCAGCGCCCGGTCCAGCCAGGCGCCGACGTCCTCGCCCGGCTGCAGCGAGCCGCGATGCCAGACGCCTGAGGCGTCCGGCACGGCGACGAAGGTCTGCACCAGGCCGTAGCCGAGCAGCAGCCCGATGAACCACGCCAGCTGGGCGCGCCAGCCGCACCAGAGCGCGATCGGCGCGACCAGGATCGTGATCAGCCCCAGCCGTTGCAGCACGCCGGGGATGCGCAGCGTCTCGACGTGGAAGAAGGGGAAGAGGTTCAGCGCCAGCCCGATGAGAATGATCGTGGCCCCCCGGCGCCACATGTGACGCAGCAGCGCGGCGCGGTCGTCGGCCTGGCCGCGGCGCGCCAGGCTGAAGCTCATCGAGATCCCGCTGATGAAGACGAAGAACGGGAAGATCCAGTCGGTGAAGGTCCAGCCGTGCCAGGCGGCGTGCTCGAGCGGCGCGTAGAGCTGCGACCAGTCGCCCGGGTTGTTGACCAGCAGCATGGCCGCGATCGCGAAGCCGCGGAAGGCGTCGAGCGACAGGAGCCGCTCGCCGCCGCCGCCGCCGCCGCCGGGACGGTGGCCGGTCGCCGGGGCGCTCATGCAGTGGACTCCTTGCGGCCGAAGTTCTCGGGGACCCGGATCAGCGCGGTCATGACCAGCGACGGGATCGTCGCGATCAGCACCCACGCGAAGAAGTGCGGGTAGCCGAGGTGATCCTGCAGCCAGCCGCTCCACATGCCGGGCAGCATCATGCCCAGGGCCATGAAGCCGGTGCAGATCGCGTAGTGCGCGGTCTTGTGGGCGCCCTCGGCGACCAGGACCATGTACATCAGGTAGGCCGTGAAGCCGAGCCCGTAGCCGAACTGCTCGACCGCGAGCGCCGCGCTGATGACGGCGAGGCTGCCGGGATGGGCATAGGCCATGGCCAGGAACACGACGTTGGGCAGGTGCATCGCGAGCACCAGCGGCCAGAGCGCCCGCTTCAGGCCGACACGCGAGATGATCCAGCCGCCGAGCAGGCCACCCAGCGTCAGCGCGATCAGGCCGACCGTGCCGTAGGCCAGGCCGACCTGCTTGTTGCTCAGCGCGAGGCCGCCCTTGTCGAGCGGGTCCAGCAGGAACGGCGTCGCGAGCTTCAGCAACTGCGCTTCCGGGAAGCGGTAGAGCAGCAGGAAGCCCAGCGTGACTGCCAGGCCGGGCTTGCGGAAGAACGCGGCGAAGATCTGGAAGAAGGTGCCCGGCGCGCGCTGCTCGGGCGGCAGGGGGACATCGACGGCCGGGCGCGGCAGGCGCCACAGGTGATACGCCGCGAGCAGCAGGAAGGCGCCCGCGAGCACCGCCATCACGCCCTGCCAGGCGAGCACCCAGCTGTCGCCGCGGTCGTGCAGCTCGCCGGCCAGCCAGACCAGGCCGCCCTGGCCGCCGATGTTGGCGACGCGGTAGAAGGTCGAGCGCACGCCGACGAAGGCGGCCTGCTCATGCTTCTCCAGCGCGAGCAGGTAGAAGCCGTCGGCGGCGATGTCGTGCGAGGCCGAGGCGAAGGCCATCAGCCAGAGCACGGCGAGCGACATCTGGAAGGCGCGTTCCATCGGCAGCGTCAGCGCCACCATCGCCAGCGCCGCGCCGACGGCGAACTGCAAGGTCACGACCCAGAGCCGTTTCGTGCCCAGCATCTCGACCAGCGGCGACCACAGCGGCTTGATCACCCAGGGCAGGTAGAGCCAGCTGGTGTAGAGCGCGATGTCGGTGTTCGAGATCTCCAGGTTCTTGTACATGATGACCGAGAGCGTCATCACGACCACGTACGGCATGCCCTGCGCGAAGTACAGCGTGGGCACCCAGCGCCAGGGGCTGCGGGCGCTCGGGGAAACGGGATCAGCGTGCATGGCGCTCAGTGTCGACGCAAACCGGAGGGCTGCCGCATCGGGGATTGCAGCGCTTGCGTGCGAGGGGCGCGCGCGGTCGGCGGTGGGCGGTCGACGGGCAAGGATCGACGATCAGCGATCAGCCAGTGCGCCGCGCACGTCGCCGTCGTGGCGCGCGAGCAGGGCCTGAGCGCCGGCGGCGTCGAGTCGGCGCAGCAGCATCACGACGGCGGTCTTCACGTGGAAGCCGCACTGGTCGAGCGCCGCGCGCGCGGCCGCCTCGTCGGCGTCGGCGGCGCGCATCGTCAGCGCGACGGCACGCCGGACCAGCTTCGCGTTGGTGGCCTTCATGTCCACCATCAGGTTGCCGTAGACCTTGTGCAGCTTGACCATCAGCGCGCTGGAGAAGGTGTTCAGCGCGATCTTCTGCGCCGTGCCGGCCTTCAGACGCGTGCTGCCGGAGATCACCTCCGCGCCGGTGTCCAGCAGGATGGCATGTTCGCCGGCGGCCAGCACCGCGGCACCCGGGTTGTTGGCCATCGCGATCGTGAGGGACCCGGCGGCGCGGCCTGCGGCCAGCGCGCCCAGCACATAGGGCGTGTGGCCCGAGGCGGCGATGCCGATCAGCACGTCGTCGGGCGTCGGCGCGAGCGCCTCGATGTCGCGGCGGCCTTGAGGCTCGTCGTCCTCCGCGCCTTCGACGGCGACGAACATCGCGCCCTCGCCCCCCGCCAGCACGGCGACCGCGCGTTCGCGCGGCCATGAGAACGTCGGCACCAGCTCGACGCTGTCCAGCACCCCCAGCCGGCCGGAGGTGCCGGCGCCGGCATACAGCAGCCGTCCGCCGGCGGCGATGCGCGGCAGCGCGGCGTCCACCGCCGCCGCCAGCGCCGGTGCCGCCGCCCGCACCGCCTCCACCGCCGACCGCTGGTCGTCGATGAAGACCGCCATCAGGCGGGCGCTGTCGTACAGGTCCAGGTCGGGATGGTGGGCGCTGGGGGTTTCGGTCTTGAGAGGAAGGGACATGGCTCGGCCGGGGCGGAAGGGGAGGCCCGCAAGGTGCGGCCTACTCTAGTGGGCGGGGCAGGCAGCTGCCAATGAAACGCGGCAGGAGCGTCATAACCCACGGTAATCCGGAAAATCGCGGACGTCGCCAGGACGCTGGCAAGGACTGCCACCTCCGGCGCGCAGGCCCGATCCGGGCATGAGGCCTCGCGTCCGCGAACCTCATGCCCTGCTCGCGCCTCATCGGCGTCCGGTCGTGCGGGCCTCGGCGTCCAGGACGGACGGGATCACTTCCGCCAGGGACACCGGCGTGGGGGCAGCGTCCAGTTCGATCAGCACCAGGTAGCCGCGGTCGCGGCCCTGCGCGGTGAAAGCCTGCAGCAGGGCGATCTGGTCGCTGTGCACCATCACGCCGTCCGGTGACCAGTACTCCATCGCCACCAGGCAACCGTCCGACGGGGTGCCCGGGTAGTAGCGGCTGCCCGCGTAGTAGCGCGGATCGATGGTGCTGCCGTGCATCAGCATCTCGTCCCGTCCGGCGCGGCCGGCCAGCCAGGCCTCCTGCAGCGGCGCGTAGTCGCGCCACGAGGCGGGCAGCAGCGAGCGGTAACGGTCCAGCGACCACGCCGGCTCGTTGGGACCCGGCGCGCGTTGCTCGTAGTCGGCGACGCTGGCCTCGCCGGGCACCTTGGTGTGCAGGTAGGGCGTCGGACCGATCCAGATGTTGGAGGCGGCGCGACCGGCGCCCTGGATGGTGAACAGCCCCTGAGGCGTATTGCCCAGCGTGATCGTGCCGGGCAGGCCGCTGCTGGACAGCGCCAGTTGCTCGATGTTGAAGACGCCGCCGTCGGGACGCCGCACGAATCGCCCGTCGGCCTGCCGCACCAGCGCCAGGCCCATCTGCTGGCGGCCCGGGCGCTGGAAGCTGAACACGACCGGATGGCCCGGACGGATCGCCAGCAGGTCGGCCAGCGGCGGCCGGGCCGTCTGCGGCTGGCCCTGGGCGGCGGCGACCGCCAGCGCGAGCGCCTGCAGGCGCGGCTCGTCGCGGTCGCGCTGCGCGAGCTGGGACTGGATCAGCGCGAGATCCGCCGGCTGTCGCGTCTGCATGAGCGCATAGGCGGCGATCGCGAATTCGCGCGGCGTGGCCAGCCGCGGCAGCAAGGGGCGCAGCAGCGGCGCGGCGTCGACCGCGTAGAGCGTGTAGGCCGCCGTGAGCAGCGGACGCTGGAGGTCCGCGGGCTGGTCGTCCAGCGCGGGCAGCGCGGCGAGCAGCGCCGGGCGGGCGGTGTCGATCTCGGCCCGGTAGTGGGCGACGAGCCGCAAGGCCTGGGCGAACTCGCGCAAGACGGCGCCGTCCCGCGGCGCCGCCAGCGCCTGGGCGGAAACCGTCCGGATCCGGGTCCGGTCGTTGACCCATCGGTCCTGGGCCTGGACCGCGGTGCCGACCGTCGATCGGAACTGGGCCGGGCGCAGCGCCTGCAGGGCGGCCGGGCTGAAGGGCCCGCCGGGCGTCGGCTCGGGGGACGGCGCCGGCGCGCGAGGCAGCTGCGAGCAGGCCGCCAGGAGCAGCGGGGCGGCCAGCGCGGCCCAACGGGGCCAGGACTTGCCAGGCACGGGGCCCGACGCGAAGTCGGCGGGGAGGGACGTCTGCATGGCGGTCGATTCTAGGGAGCGTTCCCTCGGCAAGTTCTGCAAACGCACCCGGGCACGCTGTTTGCACTTGCGCCGCGACTGAACAAGGGCCAAGCATGATGCTGTCGATGAGGGAGTTCCGCCGCCGTCTGGCAATGGCGATGACAGGGGGCGCCGCGCTGCTGGCGGCGCTGATCGCGGCCATGCCGCAGGACGCGTCCGCGCAGATGGCGGCGTTGCCGGTCCAGAACCCGGCGCTGTCGGCGGCCTCGTCGGCGAAGACGCCGGCCGACTGCGCCGTGATCCGCGACAACGACGCCCGTCTGGCCTGCTACGACCGGCTGAACGGGCGCGCGCCCGACGCGGCGCCGCCGTCGGCGGCCGCCCAGGTGCGGCTGCAGCCGGTACCTGCCGCGCTGCCGGTCGCCGCGGCGGCGAGCGCGCCGCGCGTCGACGATCCCTGCTCACGCCTGCCGGAAGCCTCCGGCAGCGCCCGCAGCTACCTCGGCTCGACGCTGTCGGAGCGCTGGGAGCTGTCCTGCCGCGACCAGATGCCGCGCTTCCTGCCGCGTCCCTACCGGCCGGTCTACCTGCTGCCGGTGTCGTGGACCACGCGCTCCAACCGCCTGCCGGGACCGGCGTCGTCCGAGAGCCCGGACAACGGCGTGGTCCAGGCGCTGGACCTGGACAAGAACGAGGCCAAGTTCCAGATCAGCCTGAAATCCAAGATCTGGGCGCTCGACGACCACGGCACCTTCGCGGTGTGGGGCGCCTACACGCAGAGCTCGCGCTGGCAGGTCTACAACGGGCGCGAGTCGCGGCCCTTCCGCGAGACCAATTACGAACCGGAAGTGATCCTGACCCACGGGACCGATGTCGGGCTGCCGTTCGGGTGGAAGGCCAGCATGGTCGGGCTGAGCTTCAATCACCAGTCCAACGGGCGCGCGGTGCCGCTGTCGCGCAGCTGGAACCGGGTGATCGGCGAGCTCAGCCTGGAGCGCGGCGAGACCACGGTGAGCCTGCGCCCGTGGTGGCGCATCCTCAACACCGGCAGCGACGACAACCCGGGCATCCAGGATTACATCGGCCGGGGCGAGCTGCTGGTGACGCAGAAGCTGGGCGGGCATGTCCTGGCCCTCACGGCGCGGCACAGCCTGAAGGGGGGCGACCGCTCGCGCGGGTCGGCGCAACTGGAGTGGGCCTTCCCGATCGGCGGCGGGCTGCACGGTTACCTGCAGCTGTTCAGCGGCTACGGCGAAAGCCTGATCGATTACAACTTCCGCGAATCCCGGATCGGGCTGGGCGTGTCGGTCGTCGAATGGCGCTGATCCCCCGTCCGGGGGCCGCGATTCGATGAATATGGCGCACAGGTCGGGGCAGTCCCCCTCGCCAGCCCGGGACGGCTGGACTAGGCTGCGGGGATGTCCGCATTCATCGACACCTGCGAGATCTGGGTGGTGGTCTACCGCCTGGACGGCCGCGACCGCCAATGGGTCCGCGCGTTGCCGCCCATGGCGGAAGCCCAGGTCCGCGCCCTGCTGCTGGAGGAGCTCGACGAGCTCTACGGCACGCGGTCCGGGCTGGTGTCCCTGCGGCAGGCCGAAGACGCCGAACGCGCCACGTTGATGGCCGGCGGCCTGCCGATGTGTCCGGTCGCCACGCCGCCGGAGCCATCGGCAGACTGAACGCGCCCGACGAACGGACCGCACGGACCGCACGGACCGCACCGAACGGGCTGGATCGGTTGATCGGGCACTGGCCTGCGAGCGATCGCTGATCGCCCGCCGCGGTGGCGGCGAAACCACAGACTGACGCGTCCTTCCGGCCCCCTCACGGTTTCATCGCGGTTACGGCCCCCGGTCCGAAGGCCTCACGCGAGAATTCCGCGCGTCGTGTCCGCCGCTGCCAGCGGCGGCGCGGACCTGCCTGCCGCCGCCGCCCGATGTCCTCCTCCCCGACCGCCCTCCCGACCCCGCGCCTGTTCGCGCTGGCCTGGCCCCTGTTCCTCGAGCTGTGCCTGGGCATCGCCATCGGGGTGATCGGGACGATGCTGGCGGCG
>CAMPJJ010000064.1 GCA_946886855.1 uncultured Roseateles sp.
ACGTCTACTTCAACGAGCTTGCGGGGAAGAGCGTCGACGGCCCGCCGCTCAGCTTCGGGGAGTTGTGGGGGCCGGACCCGGCGACGCGTCGCATCAACCTCGAGGTGATCACGAGCGCGGTCAGCCAGCAGATGGTCTACAGCATCCCGTTCCGACCCGGGACGCCGATGTTCTATTACGACCCGCTGGAGTGGTCGCGGTTGTTCCCCCCCGCCGTGATGACGGCGCTGGCGGCCCCGTTCGGCGACGGCCATGACGGACCGGTGATCGAGAGCGCGCAAGGTCGCGCCCTGCGACCGCTGCCGCGGCACGGCGACCTGCCGGTCGTGGTCGCGATCCGGATGAGCCTGAGCTTCCCGCTGCTGCTGTCGGCGGTGCCGCTGTATGCGGTGGACTGGTCGCGCACGGCCAACCAGCGCACGCAGGCCGCGGTCCGCGCGGCGGAGACCGCCGAGGCGCGCCGCCGCCTGCGGCTGCGGGCGACGCGGATCTGGTTCTCGGACGGCGGCATCGGCAGCAACCTGCCGCTGCACCTGTTCGACGCGATGCTGCCGCGGCATCCGACCTTCGCGGTCAACCTGAAGCGCCCGCATCCGGACCACGCGATCGAGCCGGGTGACCCGGGCAACGACGGCGGACGGATCTACCTGCCCGAAGACGACCGCGGCGGCCGCCTGCGCCACTGGCCGGAGCCGGACCTCGTCGACGACTGGGAGCAGCGCGCGCCGGAGGCGCGGGAGAAGACGCCGCTCGCGGGGCTGGCCGGTTTCCTTGGGAGCATCGTCGGCACGATGCAGAACTGGCGCGACGAGATCCTGTTCCCGACGCCGGGCTTCCGCGACCGCATCGTCCAGATCAGCCAGAGGTCCGACGAGGGAGGGCTCAACCTCGCGATGCCCGCCGGCACGATCGCCGCGCTGGCGGAGGCCGGCGGCCTGGCAGCGCAGCGTCTGATCGCGCGGTTCCATCCGTCGGGCGCCGAAGGCGGCGCAGGCTGGGAGAGCCACCGGCGCGCCCGGCTGACGACCTTCCTCGGCGTGATGCAACCCGCGACCGTCGGGCTGGCGGCGGCGATGGGCGCGGGTCCAGGCGCGGGCGCAGGGGCGGAGGCGGGAACGGGGACGGGGACGGGGACGCGGACGGCGGCGGACTGGCTGGTGCTGCTCGACGCCGACGCGCGCTACCAGCGCTCGTCGGCGATGCGGGCCGAGGCGGCGCGGTTCCTCACCGGCCTGGACGACCTGGGCGCCGCGACGCCCCGCAAGCTGTCGGGACCGCCCCGCACGCTGGACGTGGGCTCGCTCAAGCCGATGCCGCAGGTGCGGCTGACGCCGCGGATCTGAAGATCGCCCTCGCCGCTGCCCAGCTTTCCACAGGTCGGAGAGGACTTAACGGCAGCTTGATATCGGTGTACGGTAGCGGTGCCAACATCGCGCCGCACCGCGGTCCGATCTCCCTTCGGACCGGTGTCGAGGAGAACGAACATGATGTCCAACAAGAACGTCCGGGGCTCCATCGGCCGGCGGCTGGGGCTGGTCCAGGCCCTGGTCCTGGTGATTGCGCTGATCGGGTCGGCGATGGGGTATCTGGGACTGAGCCGCGTGGCGGCGCAGACGGAGGCCATGTACCAGGAGACCATCGTGACCGAGCGGGTGGCCTCGGACTGGTACCGCAACGTCTACAACGGCGGGACGCGCACGACGGCGATCGCCGTGAGCGCGGACCCGGCCCTGGCGACCTTCTTCGCCGAGCAGGCGGCGGAGTCGACGAAGTCCTCCACCGAGCTGCAGGCCCGGATGGACAAATTGTTGAACTCGCCGGAGGAGCGCGCCGCCTTCGACCGCGTGATCGACCTGCGCAAGGCCTACATCAAGGTGCGCGACACCATCACCGAGGCGAAGAAGCAAGGCGATCCGGCGCGGGCCAAGCAGCTCTTCGACGAGCAGTTCAAGCCGGCCGCGGCCACCTATCTGGAAAGCATCCGCGTGATCGCCCAGCAGCAGCGGGATCAGCTGGACACGTCGCTGAAGGCGCTGGCGGAGACCAACGCGCGGGCACGGACCGCCCTGGTGGTGTTCGGGCTGGTCGCGCTGGTGGCGGGCGGGGCCTTGGCGGTGTGGCTGACGCGCTCGATCACGCGGCCGCTCGCCCAGGCGGCGGAGGTGGCCGATGCGATCGCGCGTTTCGACCTGACGGGCCGCATCGAGACGACGGGCGGTGACGAGACGGGTCAGCTGTTGCGATCGTTGAGCGAGATGCAGGCTGCGCTGGTGCGCCTGATCGGCGAGGTGCGCGGCTCGACGGACAGCATCGGCACCGCGAGCGCGGAGATCGCCATGGGCAACATGGACCTGTCGGCGCGCACGGAGCAGACGGCGTCCAACCTGCAGGAGGCGGCGGCGTCGCTGACGCAGCTGACGGGCACGGTGCGGCAGACGGCCGACGCGGCGACGACGGCCAACCAGCTGGCCGGTTCGGCGGCGGAGACCGCGCAGCGCGGCGGCGCGGTGATGGGGCAGGTCGTGGCGACGATGGGCGAGATCAGCGACAGCTCGCGGCGCATCGCCGACATCATCGGCACCATCGACGGCATCGCCTTCCAGACCAACATCCTGGCGCTGAACGCGGCGGTCGAGGCGGCGCGGGCGGGCGAGCAGGGCCGGGGCTTCGCCGTGGTGGCGAGCGAGGTGCGATCGCTGGCGCAGCGCAGCGCGCAGGCGGCCAAGGAGATCAAGACGCTGATCGCCACCAGCGTGGAACGGGTGGAATCGGGCTCGCGGCTGGTCAGCGACGCGGGCACGACGATGAACGACATCGTGACCAGCGTGCAGCGCGTGACGGACATCATTGCGGAGATCCGCGCGGCGTCGCAGGAGCAGAGCGACGGCATCAACCAGGTGAACGCCGCGGTGGGTCACCTCGACCAGATGACGCAGCAGAACGCGGCGCTGGTGGAGGAGGCCGCGTCGGCGGCCGAGAGCCTGAAGGATCAGTCGCACCGCCTGTCGACGGCGATCTCGGTGTTCAGGTTGCGCTGAGGTGGCCCGCGCCGCCCGGACCGCCCGGGCGGTCCGTGGCGGAACGCCCGGCGAGGATCTCGGCTTCGCGCGCCGGCGCCAGGGTGGCGACGAGCTTGCCGGCATCCCAGTCCGCCTCGCGCGGTGCCCTCGCCCAGGCGAGCGTGGCGGCCGCCGTCTCCTGGATCGGCCGGGTCGTCAGGCCCGCCGCCACGGCGCGGGCCGCGTCGCCGAGCAGCATGCCGCCGACCGCGGGATCCTCTTCGGGCAGCCACAGCGGCAGCCCGGTCCACGGCGCCACGCCGAGCACCAGCAGCAGGGTGTCCGGCTTCCAGGTGAAGCGGGCATCGCTGCTGGGCGCTGCCTGCACGCAGGCGTCGAGCAAGGCCTTCATTGGCAGACGGGGGCCGACGGCGTTGAACGCGCCGGTCGCGCGTGACTCGGCGAGCGTCACGCAGAACGCGGCGAGATCGCGGACATCGATGACCTGGACCGGCCGCTCGGGCCGTCCGGGTGCGAGCACCTCGCCGCCGCGCGCGACACGCGTCGGCCAATACGTGAATCGACCGGTCGGGTCGTGCGGGCCGACGATCAGTCCCGGCCGCACGATCGCGTGCCGATCGGGCAGGGTGCGGACGAGCGCCTCTTCGGCCCGGGCCTTCAGCGGCCCGTAGCCGGTGTTGCCGTCCGCGAGCGGCGTCGACTCGTCGAAGACGCGATGCGGCGGGAACACGCCGTACGCCGAGATCGAGGACACCAGCACGACGTGCGGCGTGCCCGTGTCGAGCGCTGCGAGGGTGCGCTCGATCTGCGCGGGGTTGAACGCGGTGCAGTCGATGACCGCATCGAACGCGCGACCGCGCAGGGCGCTCATGTCCCCGTCCCGATCGCCGATGAGGCGCTCCACCTCGGGGAACAGGCCCGGGCCGTGCCGGCCGCGATTCAGCATCGAGACCGCGTGACCGCGCGCCAGCGCGGCGTCGATGACGTGGCGACCGAGGAAGACGGTGCCGCCGAGGATGAGGAGGCGCATGGCGAGGCGGGGATGAGCCGGTGATCGCATCAGTATCCCCCTCGTCCGCCTCGTCCCCGTCGTCGCCCTCGTCCGCCTGGTCCCGTTTGCGCGCCTGGCCTGGACGTGCCGGGGCACCCGCCCGGTCAGTCCTCGTCGACCCGGATCACCTCTTCGGCGGCCTTCAGGTAGGCCAGCGCCGCCTCGGGATCGCGAGCGCCGCGCGCCACCGTCTCCAGGGAGCCGGAGCGGCGCAGCGCCTTGTTGAGCGCCGGCACCTCGTCGCCCAGCGCGCGGGCCGCGTCGAGCGCGCGCATCAGGTCGAGCAGGCCGCCGCGCTTCGGACGCGAGACGTCGGGGCAGAGGCGTTGCATCAGCGCCGGCTGCGTGCGCAGCAAGTCGGCCAGGGCGATGGCCTCGCGGTCGCGCAGCGGCGCGAGGTGGCTGGTGCCGTGCAGCAGCATCGGCGCCATCGCCCGCAGGAAGCGGGAAGGGAGGTTGGCGTAGAGCTCGCGCAGCAGCGTGGCGGCCTCGTGCAGCTGCAGGCGGATCGCGGCGCGCGCCACCGGCAGCGTCGCCGGGTCGTTCTCGACCTGGTAGCGCCACACGCAGGCGGCGGCGAGGTAGAGCGCGGCCAGCACGTCGCCCAGGCGCGCGGACAACAGCTCCATGCGCTTGAGCTTGCCGCCCAGCAGTCCCATCGCCAGGTCGGCGGTGAGTGCGTAGCGGGCCGACAGCGAGGCGATGAGCGTCGCTTCCGCGCGCAGGTCGGCCGGCGGCTGGCCGCGCAGCGGCGTGTGCGCCAGGCTGCGCCAGAGATTGCGCATCACATGGCCGACATGACCGGCCAGGGCGCGCCCCAGCCGCTCATCGTCCTTCTCCTGCACGGCCTTCATCTCCTCCAGCACGAAGGGATGGCAGCGGGTCGCTCCCTGGCCGAAGATGATCAGCGCCCGCGACAGCAGGTTGGCGCCCTCCACCGTGATGGCGATGGGCGCATGGCGGTAGGCGACGCCCAGCAGGTTGCGCGGCCCGGCAATGATCCCTTTGCCGCCGAGCACGTCCATGCCGTCGTTGACCGCGCGACGGCCGGCCTCGGTGAGCTGCACCTTGAGGATCGCGCTGGCGACGCTGGGCTGCTCGCCGGCGTCGAGCGCCGCGGCGGTGTAGCGCCGCGCGGCATCGGTGGCGTAAAGCCGCGCGGCCATCTGTGCGGTGATGCCGGCGATCGCGTGGAAGCGCCCGATGGGCAGTCCGAACTGCTCGCGCACCTGGCCGTAGCCGTTGACCACGAACAGCGCGGTCTGCTGCATCGCCGCACCCAGCGCCGGCAGCGAGATCGCGCGGCCGGCGGCCAGGCACTCCATCAGCATGCGCCAGCCCTGGCCGACGCGCGCTTCGCCGCCGATCACCCAGTCCATGGGGACGAAGACGTCCTCGCCGCGGATCGGCCCGTTCATGAAGGCCGAGTCCATCGGATGGTGGCGACGGCCGATCTCCATGCCGGGCGTCGGCACCGGCAGCAGCGCGCAGGTGATGCCGAGTTCCTGCTGCCCCTCCGGCCGCGAGGGATCGATCGCCTGGAAAGCGAGGCCCACCACGCTCGCCACCGGCGCGAGCGTGATGTAGCGCTTGTCGAATCGCACGCTGAAGCCGCGCACGGTCCGGCCGTCGATCTCGCGTTCGGTGAGCACGCCGCGATCGGGGATGGAGGCGGCGTCCGACCCGGCATGCGGCGAGGTGAGGCCGAAGCAGGGCAGCTCGCGGCCGTCGGCCAGGCGCGGCAGGTAATGCTGCTGCTGGTCCGGGGTGCCGTAGCGCAGCAGCAGTTCCGCCGGGCCCAGCGAGTTGGGCACCATCACCGTCACCGCGCAGGCGGTGTTGACGGTGGCGATGCGGGTCACCACCTCGGCATGCGCATAGTGGCCGAAGCCGAGGCCGCCGTATTCCTTGGGGATGATCATCCCGAAGAAGCGGTGGTCGCGCAGGTATTGCCACACCTCGGGCGGCAGGTCGCCCGCCTCGTCGATCGCGTGGTCGTCCAGCATGCCGACGAGCGTGGTCACCTCCTGGTCGAGGAAGCGACGCTCCTCGTCGGTGAGGCGGTTGGGGCCCTGTGCGATCAGCGCGTCGAAGTCGGGCCGGCCCGCGAAGAGCTGACCTTCGAAGCCGACCGTGCCGGCCTCGAGGGCCGCCCGTTCGGTGTCGCCCATCGCGGGCAAGGCCTTGGAGAAGGGCGCCATGGCCAGGCGCCCGATGAGTCGGTGCAGTCCCATGGGCTGAGCCTAGGTCTGCGCGTTCGACGGGAAGGTCAGCCTGGAGCGCATGCGCGCGTAGGACGCCAGGCCGCGAGGCGCCGCCCGCAGAAGAACACGGACTGCAGCCCACCAGCGGCAGAAAGCGGACTGCAGAACACGGACCGCAGCCAGCGCACCGCAGAAAGCGGAAAGCCGGTTGAGTGTTGATATTGAGCGTAGGACCTACCGACGCAGCCCGCACTCCGAGGAGCAGTTGCGCGCAATCATTCTTGATGCCGCAGCGGCCACTCCACCTGAGTCTGGTACGCGTCTTGCGAAGCGGCTGGGCATGGACGTTAAGTCACTAAGGCAGAGGTGCCCGAAGGAGTACGGCGTCCTCCAAGTTGCAAGAAGGAAGCATCTGGAGCAAGAAGCACAAGCGCGCTATCGGAACCTTGAGGAGCGCTTCGAAGCGGCAGCGCGCCAACTCGCACATCGAGGCGTCGCTGTTACTCGACGGTCCTTGCAAGCGGAGGCTGGCCTTACTGTGTTCAAGGGCGTCGGAAATCGGCCCGCTGCACTTGAGACGGTGTTCCTGCGGCGGTCGAGCTTCAATGTGGGGGAAAGCACCAGCGCCGGATGACGGTCGCCTGTAGGCAAAAGAAGAACGGGACCATCTGGTCCCGTTGTCGTTTCTGCTTCTGGCTTGCGGAATGGCCATGGCCTCTTGGCCAGGACCTTTACGAGCCACAGCGCGCTTTAGCGCCAATCCGGCCTGGTTGTGCCGTTTTTGGTCCGGCCTGATTTTGCCGTTTCTGAAATCCGGCCTGGTTCTGCGAATCCGGCCTGATTAGGCCGAATTTGTCAACTCTTGTGACAACCGGCTTCTCGGTGTTCTGGTGCGACCGGCAAGAATCGAACTTGCGACTAAGCCTTCGGAGGGCCCAATGATATCCACTTCACCACGGTCGCCGCGGGAAGCGCGCATTCTAGCCTCGTTCTGACCCGCCTCGCCCCGAGTCGCCGCCTTTGGCCCGAATGGAACGATCGCGAACACCTGCGCGACCCTCGCGCAACACCTGCCCCATCCACGTGCCGACCTTGACGAAAGCCCCAGGGTGGGGCGGCAGGGGGCTGGCTATACTGCGCTCGCTTCTGCTGTATCCGATTCGATTCGAGCCACGAGGAATTCATGAGCGGAACCCAGGACCACGCCAACGCCCAGGACACGCACGCCGAAGGACACGACGCCCACGAGGGCCCGATCAAGACCCCCAAGCAACTGATCGTCGCCGTCTTCTTCGCGTTCGTCATTCCGATCGTGATCATCGTGATGCTCGCGAACTACGTGTCCAGCGAGATCAAGCCCGGCGCCGGCGGCACCGGACTCGAGGCGCAGGCGGTCGCCGCCCGCATCCAGCCCGTGGGCTCGATCGAGCTCAAGGACCTGACCAACGCCGCCGCGATGAAGTCCGGCGAGCAGGTCTTCCAGGCCCAGTGCTCGGCCTGCCACGCCACCGGCGCGGCCGGCGCGCCCAAGCTCGGCGACCACGACGCCTGGGGCCCGCGCGTGAAGTCGGGCTTCGACACCCTGGTGCACTCCGCCCTCAAGGGCAAGGGCAACATGGGCCCGCAGGGCGGCGGCGACTTCAGCGACTTCGAGATCTCCCGCGCCGTGGTCTACATGGCCAACCAGGGCGGCGCGAAGTTCGACGAACCGAAACTCCCCGCAGCCGCCGCTTCCGGCGCCGATGCGGGGGCTTCGGCGCCGGCCGCCCCGGCCTCCGGCGCGTCGCAGTAGGCAGCGCCCGCCAAAGATACGAAAGCCGACCCGAGGGTCGGCTTTTTCATGGGCGGGTCAGGACTTGCCCGATGCACCCTTCGGGTCGACGGGATCCAGCAACACCCCATGACGGGCGATCAGTTCGGCGTGCGTGGCGTTGGACATCGTCCAGCGCCCCGCTTCGAGCACGTCCGCGGCCGGCCCCATGTCCTGCGTGTGGACCAGCCCCAGGCCCAGATCGGTCTCGAGGAACAGGCGGTCCTGCTCATCGAGCACCGCGCCGGTCACCTGGGCCTCGCGTCCGGTATGGCTCAGCACACGGCCGTCCGGCTGCAGCCGCCAGATCCAGGGCGCCACCTCGAGCTGCAGGTAGACCCGCTGCGGACCGTTCTGGAAGAACCAGGCCCCCTGGTCGTCCGAGGCGTAGTTGCGGTCGATGAAGCCGATCAGCTTGTCGTGCACGATGCGGCTGCCCTTGACCGCCGGGAACGCGCCGGCGGCCTGGATGCGCTCGTCGCGCATGTACCAGTCGCCGCGCGCGTCCAGCGCCAGCCAGCCGTAGCAATGCGGCACGTTGGGCCACTTCTTCAAGGCGGCTTCGACGATCGCGTCCATGAGCGTTCCTTTCCGGTCGCGGTCCGCGGGAGCGGGCCGCCGGGAGTTCGAGGGGCGCGGCTCAGAGCCGCGTCGAGAGCCAGTCCGTCACACGTTGCGGCATGGTGCGCACATGCCCGGGCGGTCGGCCCGACGGAAAACCGACATGCCCGCCCTCGCGCGGCTGCCACAGCGTCACATGCGCGCCGACATGGCTCTGCTCGGGCAGGCTGTGTGCCGGCACGAACGGGTCGTTGCGCGCGTTCAGCACCAGCGCCGGAATGCGGATCCGCGCCAGGTGCGGCTTGGCCGACGCGCGCAGCCAGTAATCGTCGACGTCCCGGAAGCCGTGCAGCGGCCCGGTAAAAATGTTGTCGAACTCGTAGAGGTTGCGCACGCGCCGCATCCGCTCGGCGTCGAACAGGCCGGGATGCTGTTTCAGCTTGCTCATCGCCTTGGGCATCATGGTCCGCAGGAACATCCGCGTATAGACCAGCCCGTTGAAGCCCTTGCCGATCGCGTGGCCGGCGGCCGTCAGGTCGATCGGCGAGCAGACCGAACAGACGGCCTGGACCGTCGCCGCCGCGCTCTCGCCGGCTTCCTGCGCCCAGCGCAGCAGCGCATTCCCACCCAGCGAGATGCCGACAGCCATCATCGGGCCGCGATGGGCGGCGCGCAGCTGCTCCAGCATCCAGCCGATCTCGAGGTAGTCGCCCGAGTGGTACGCGCGCGGCGCGAGGTTGAGCTCACCCGAACACCCCCGGAAGTACGGCATCGCGAAGGCCCAGCCCCGTTGCTGCGCCACCGCCGCGAAGGCCTGCACGTACTGGCTCTCCACCGAGCCTTCCAGACCGTGGAAGAGCACGAGCAGCGGCCGTTCGGCGGGTGCGGCGGCGTCCATTGCCGGTCCTGTCCCTGTCCCTGCCGCTGTCGCTGCCGATGCCGCCGGATCGACCAGGTGCTCGACATCGACGAAATCGCCGTCCGGCGTGTGCCAGCGTTCGCGGCGGAACTGGGGGGGCGGGCCCTCGTAGCGCCGCGCGAACAGCGCGGGCCAGATCGTCTGGGCATGGCCTCCGGGCAACCAGGGAGGCGCCTGGTACTGCATGGACACCCCTCTCAATGCAGCGTCGTGGGCGCGCCGGCGGACACGATGGCCAGCTCCTGCTTCACATCCTGCGACGTGCCGGGGCTCGCATGGTGCGCGACCATGCGCCAGCCCAGCGCCGTCTTCAGGTAGACATTCGTCGCGACCACCCACGCGCTCTGCACGCCGTCCTCGTCGGTGATCTCGACGCGTTCCAGCACCTGGTGGATCGCCGTCTCGCCGTTCACCAGCTTGCGCTGGCACTCGGGATGAACAGGGATCGCGCCTCTGGCGAAGATCTGCTCGAAGCTCGCCCGGATCGCCGCCGCGCCGACGACGCGCGGACCGCCGGGATGCACGCAGCAGACCTCGTCCTCGTCGCCCCAGACGGCCATCAGCCGTTCCAGGTCGCCGGCCTGCAGGGCCTCGTAGAACTGCGCTTCGGTGTCCTCCGGAGAGGCCAGCAGCAGGGCGGTCTGAGGCTTGCGCACCATGGGTCTCGGTCCTTGTTCAGGGGAGCGGGCGGCGGACGACGTCGATGCCGTCGACCGTCGTGGCTCAGTGGCCGACGGGCAGGTGCTCGCCGGCCTTCAGCTTGTACAGCGTGCCGCAGTACGGGCAGGCGCCTTCGCCGGTGTGGCTCAGGTCGATGAAGACGCGCGGATGGTTGCTCCACAGCGGCATCTTGGGATTCGGGCAGAAGACGACGCCCGGACCTTGCAGGTCTCGCGCGGTGACTTCGACGGTGGCCTTGGGCGTGGGGGTGTTGGCGCTCATGATCTTGTTCTTGAAAGCTGGCTGGGACGGACAGGTGGCGATCCAGGGGTGGCGGGGCGCGGAGGCCCCGCTCAGACCACGGTCAGCCAGTGGGCGTATTTGGGATTGCGGCCGTTGACGATGTCGAAGAAGGCCGACTGGATCTTCTCGGTGATCGGGCCGCGGCTGCCGCTGCCCAGTTCGATGCGGTCGAGCTCGCGGATGGGCGTCACTTCGGCCGCGGTGCCGGTGAAGAAGGCCTCGTCGCTGATGTAGACCTCGTCGCGGGTGATGCGCTTCTCGACCAGCTTCAGGCCCAGGTCCTCGCAGATGGCGAAGATGGTGTTGCGGGTGATGCCGTTGAGCGCGCCGGCCGACAGGTCCGGCGTGTAGACGACGCCGTTCTTGATGATGAAGAGGTTCTCGCCCGCGCCCTCGGAGACGAAGCCCGAGGCGTCCAGCAGCAGCGCCTCGTCGTAGCCGTCCTCGGTCGCTTCCATGTTGGCGAGGATCGAGTTGGTGTAGTTCGACACCGTCTTGGCCTGCGTCATCGTGATGTTGACGTGGTGGCGGGTGTAGCTGCTGGTCTTGACGCGGATGCCGCGCTTGAGGCCTTCCTCGCCCAGGTAGGCGCCCCAGGCCCAGGCGGCGACCATCAGGTGGATCTTGTTGCCCTTGGGGCTCACGCCCAGCTTCTCGCTGCCGATCCAGGTCAGCGGACGCAGGTAGCAGCTGGCCAGCTGGTTCTCGCGGACGACCGCCTTCTGCGCTTCCTCGACCTGCTCGATCGGGAACGGGATCTTCATGCGCAGGATCTTGGCGCTGTTGAACAGGCGCTCGGTGTGCTCGCGCAGCCGGAAGATCGCGGGACCCTTGTCGGTCGGGTAGGCGCGCACGCCTTCGAAGGCGCCGCAGCCGTAGTGCAGGGTGTGGGTCAGCACATGGATCTTGGCGTCGCGCCAGTCCACCAGCTCGCCGTCCATCCAGATCTTGCCGTCGCGATCGTCCAGGGACATGGGTCTTCCTTTGAGGCCGCGCATGGGCCGGGTGCTGCGAAGTCGGGGATTTTATGCGGCCGGTGTGTCGGCGGGGGCGGCCGATGCGGGAGCCTGGGCGCGGATCAGCGCCCATCGCGCGACGGCGCCGCGTTCCATGACCACGTCCACCGCGTCGCCGCCGGTGTCGGTCCAGCGGTAGGTGTTCTCCTCGACCTTCACGCCCAGCGACTTGCACAGGCGGATCAGGTCGATCAGCTTCATCCCGGCGTGCAGCTTCGCGTTCAGCATGATCGCGCTGGACACGTGCCCCAGCGGCGAGTTCTGCGCCGTGCGCATGACGCGCATCAGCTGCGAGAACTGCAGCAGCAGGTAGAAGATGACGGCGGACGTGCCCAGGACGGCGCCCTTCCAGCCGAAGAAGTAGGTGCCGCCGACGATGGCGGCGAGGGCGAGGAGGAGGCCGACGAGGCGGTTCATGCGGGGGAGCTCCGAAGGGGATGGGACCGAACCCGCGATTGTCGTCGGGCCGCCGCGGTGCCGGCTGTGGCGATTGCGGATGCCGACGTCGTCCGCGCCGACGTCGGCGCTCCCGCAGTGATCGTCACAGGGCGCGCAGGATCTCGATGGCGTCCTCGATCCGGGCGACCGGGTGCACGGTCAGGCCGTCGATGGGCTTCTTCGGCGCGTTGGCCTGCGGCACGACGGCGATCGAGAACCCCAGCTTGGCGGCTTCCTTCAGCCGTTCCTGGCCGCGCGGCGCGGGACGGACCTCGCCGGCCAGGCCGACCTCGCCGAAGGCGAAGAAGCCCTTGGGCAGCGGCTTGCCGCGCAGCGAGCTCTGGATGGCGAGCAGCACGGCCAGGTCGGCCGCCGGCTCGCTGATGCGCACGCCGCCCACGGCGTTGACGAAGACGTCCTGGTCCATCGTGGCCACGCCCGCATGCCGGTGCAGCACCGCCAGCAGCATCGCCAGGCGGTCGCGCTCCAGGCCCACGGACAGCCGGCGAGGGCTCGGCCCGCCGCCGTCGACCAGCGCCTGCAGCTCCACCAGCAGCGGCCGCGTGCCCTCCAGCGTGACCAGCACGCAGGAGCCGGGCACCGGCTCGCCGTGCGTGGACAGGAAGATCGCGCTCGGATTGGTGACGCCCTTCAGGCCCTTCTCGGTCATCGCGAAGACGCCGATCTCGTTGACCGCGCCGAAGCGGTTCTTGATCGCGCGGACCAGCCGGTAGCTGCTGTGGGTGTCGCCCTCGAAATAGAGGACGGTGTCGACGATGTGCTCCAGCACGCGCGGCCCGGCCAGCGCGCCTTCCTTGGTCACGTGGCCGACCAGCACCATCGCGCAGCCGCCGGACTTGGCGGTGCGGGTGAGCTGCGCGGCGCATTCGCGCACCTGCGCGACCGAGCCGGGCGCCGAGGAGAGCTGCTCGGAATACATCGTCTGGATCGAGTCGATGACGCAGAAGTCGGGTTGCTCGACCTCGATCGTGGCGAGGATCTTCTCCAGGCCGATCTCGGCCAGCACCCGCACCTGGGACCCGTCCAGGCCCAGGCGCCGGGCGCGCATGGCCACCTGCGCGCCGGATTCCTCGCCGGTGACGTAGAGCACCTTCATCTGCCGGGACAAGGCGTCGACCGCCTGCAGCAGCAGCGTCGACTTGCCGATGCCCGGGTCGCCGCCGATCAGCACCACGCCGCCGGTGACGATGCCGCCGCCCAGCACGCGGTCCAGCTCCTCCAGCGACGTGGGCGTGCGCTCGAAGTCGCGGGCCTCGATCTCGGACAGGGTCGCCACCGGCTGGCTGCGGGCCAGCGCCTGGAAGCGGTTCTTCCCGGCGGCGGGTTCGGCCGCGGTCTCGACGAGGGTGTTCCAGGCGCTGCAGGACGGGCAGCGGCCCAGCCACTTGGCGCTGGTGGCGCCGCATTCGGAACAGACGTAGTGGGATTTCGGAGCAGCCATGCGCGCGATTGTCGCCGCCCGCGCTGTGGACAACCCTGTTGAGAAGCCTGTGGATGCGCGGTGTGCGGGCTGTGGGGGGACGGGGGATGTCCTGTGGGCCACCCCGGATGGGGATGTGGATGGGCTGTGGAAAAGCGGGCCCTCCGCTGTGGTTATCCAGTGGAAAGGCGGTGGAAAGGCGGTGGACTTGCCGTGGAGGACCCGTGGACAAGCGGTGGAGAAACGGCCCTCCGGCCGGGGATGAGCTGTGGACAGGCTGGGGTCAGGCTGTGCTCAAGCGGCCTTCGGCTGGGGATAAGCCGCGGGCCGCGAGCCGGCCCAGAGACCGCCGAAGGTCAGGGCGGCATTGACCAGCAGCAGCTCCAAGCCCATCCGGTAGTCCCCGAAGAGGGTGGCCTGGTGGGCGTCGACGACCCAGCACAGCGCCGGGGCCGCCAGCGCGACCCCCGGCAGCACGCCCGCGCGCAAGGTCCGCGCCGTCAGGATGCCGAAGGCGAACAGCCCCAGCAGCGGTCCGTAGGTGTAGCCCGCCAGCTTCAGGATCAGCGAGACCATGCTCGGATCGTCGAGCCAGCGGAAGCCCAGCGTCAGCAGCAGGAACAGCAGCGCATAAGCGAGGTGGACGGCCTTGCGGACGCGGCGCTGGCGGGCCTCGTCCCAGTCGCGACGTTCCTGCAGGCCGATCAGGTCGATGCAGGTGCTGGAGGTCAGCGCGGTGATGGCGCCGTCGGCGCTCGGGAACAGCGCCGAGATCAGCGCGACCACGAAGATCAGCTGCACCCAGGCCGGCAGGTGACCCATCACCACGGCGGGGAAGAGCCGGTCGCCCTGGGCGCCGATGGCCTGCTGCTGCGCATACATCGTCAGCAGACCGCCGAGGAACAGGAACAGCAGCACCACGACGGTCATGATGGCCGCCATCACCATCATGTTCTTCTGCGCGTCGGCCAGACGCTTGACCGAGATGTTCTTCTGCATCATCTCCTGGTCCAGGCCCGTCATCGCGACGGCGATGGCCGCGCCGGCGAGCAGCTGCTTGGCCCAGTGGGCGGCGCTCATCGGGTCGGTGACGAAGACGTCGGCCAGCCCCGCGGCGCGCATCGCCTGCCAGCCGGAGACCAGGTCCAGGCCCAGCGCGTGGAGCAGGAACACCACGCAGATCACCAGGCCGCCCAGCATGCCGGTGGTCTGGAGCGTGTCGGTCCAGACGATGGTCTTGACGCCGCCCTCGAGCGTGTAGAGCAGGATCATCACGAGCACCAGCAGCGCGCTGAGCCAGAACGGCATGCCGAACTGGGCCAGCACCAGGTCCTGCAGGATGCGCACGACGAGGTAGAGGCGGGCGGTCGCGCCCAGGGTGCGGGACAGGATGAAGAAGCCGGCGCCGGTGCGGTGCGCGGCCACGCCCAGGCGCGCGCCGAGATAGCGGTAGATGGAGCTCAGGTTCAGCCGGTAATAGAGCGGCAGCAGCACGAAGGCCACGACGGCGTAGCCGGCGAACTGGCCCAGCATGATCTGGAAGTAGCTGAACGCGCCGGCGCCGACGGAGCCCGGCACGCTGATGAAGGTCACCCCGGAGAGGGAGGTGCCGATCATCCCGAAGGCGACCAGGCCCCAGTGGCTGTTGCGGTTGCCGATGAAGAAGCTGTCGTTGTCCGCGCGGCGCGACGTCCACCAGGCCACCGCCAGCAGCAGCGAGAAGTAGGCGACGACGACGGCGAGCAGGACGGAGGCGGACATGGCGCGGGATTATTGGAGCGCCGGGGCGGGGGCGGCATTCCGAATGTGGCAGCTGGCATAACCCCGCCGCTCGCGGCCCATGCGCCGCTCCTGTGCCGCCCAGGCCCTGCCGACGCGCCGTCCATTCCCTGACCTTCGTCGGCGCAAGGGTCGGCGTGCTACAACCTCGGCTCCTTCGAAGGAGTCGATCATGGAGTTGTCAGTCTGGCTGGGGTTCTTCGCAGCCTCCTGGGCCATCAGCCTGTCCCCGGGCGCGGGTGCCATCGCGGCGATGAGCGCCGGGCTGAATCACGGCTTCCAGCGCGGCTACTTCATGACCATGGGCCTGATCCTGGGCATCCTGACCCAGATCGTGGTGGTCGGCGCCGGCCTCGGCGCGCTGATCGCGGCGTCCGAACAGGCGTTCGCGGTGGTCAAGTGGGCCGGCGTGGCCTACCTGGTCTACCTGGGCATCCAGCAGTGGCGCTCGCCGGCCAAGCCGCTGGTGGCGGAACAGGCCGAAGGCAAGCAGGTGTCGCGTCGTGACCTGGTCCTGCGCGGCTGGGGCATCAACGCGGTGAACCCCAAGGGCACGGTCTTCCTGCTGGCCGTGGTGCCCCAGTTCCTGAACCTGCACCACAGCCTGCCGCAGCAGTACGCGGTGATCGGCGCGACGCTGGCCTTCACCGACGCGGTCGTCATGGCCGGCTACACGCTGCTGGCGGCGCGCGTGCTGCGGGCGCTGAAGTCGGAATCGCACCTGAAGGCGATGAATCGGATCTTCGGATCGCTGTTCGTCGGCGCCGGCGCCTTGCTGGCGACCTTCAAGAAGGCCGCCGACTGAGCTCGACGGCCAGTTCATCCCGGTGACACCCGCGAGGGCGTCGCCACCCACGGAAGGCCGCCCCCACAGGGCGGCCTCGTCGTTTCCACCGGACCGCTGAATGCCTCTGCGCACGGGCGGCCGGTACAGATCGCCGCCGCACATCATGTCCACCGTTTCCGACCGCTGGTTGTTCTGGGGCCCGACGCTGATCTGGGCCAGCACGTGGCACGTGATCCTCTATCAACTGGCCTCGGGCGTGCCGATCCTGAACTCGGTCGGTTGGCGCTTCGGCCTGGCGGCGCTGATGCTGGCGGGCTTCGCGCGCTGGCAGAAGCTGTCCCTGAAGCTGCCGTTGTCGGCGCATGGGCTGATGCTGGCGACGGGGATCGTGCAGTACAGCGGCAACTACTACTCCGTCTACGAGGCCGAGCGTCACATCCCCAGCGGCCTGGTGGCGGTGCTGTTCTGCCTCATGGTGTTCGGCAACGCGCTGTCGGGACGGGTCTTCTTCGCCCAGCGGGTGACGGGCCGCTTCCTGGCGGTATCGGCGGGCGCGGTCGCGGGGGTGGTGATGATCTTCTGGCCGGAGATCGCCTCGACGGGCGCCCGCCCGACGGCGGCCTACGGCCTGGCGATGGGACTGGCGGCCGTGCTGGCCGCGTGCATCGGCAACGTGCTCACGCTGACCTTGACCCGCCGCGGACTGCCGCTGGTGCCGGTGCTCGCGTGGAGCATGGGCTACGGGGCGGTGTTCCTGCTCGTCACGTCAGTGACGACGGGGCAGGGCCTGAACTTCGCATGGACGCCCGAGTACGTGTTCAGCCTCCTGTACCTGGCGGTATTCGGCTCGGTGATCGCCTTCGTCCTGTACTTCAAGCTCGCGCAGCGCCAGGGCACCGCGCGCGCCGCGCTGACGGGCGTGGTGATCCCGGTGATCGCGCTGGGGATCTCCGCGATCTTCGAAGGCTGGCGGCCGACGATGCTGGCGCTCGCCGGCATGGTGCTGTGCCTGGGCAGCATCTACCTGGCGACGCGGCCGCAGCGGTGAGTAGTGCTGCGCTGCCGGTTCGAACTCTCTTCCTGACTGTCTACTGAAGGCCTCCCACTGAGGCGGGGAACAGTGGCGGGCCTTGCGCAATCGCAAAGTGTCCTCGGCGCCCTGGATGCAGGCTTGCGCTCCTTCAATCGTTCAAGGAGCTGTGAAATGAAATTTCCGGCCTGCGGATTCGCTAGGACCCTACGCGATACCCGCGATATCGAGCATGTTTACAAGGGCAGGTCGACGACCATTCCCGCAGTCACTGGAGACTTCTGCCCATCGTGCGATGAGGTGACGATGGACATGGACGAGTCTGGCCGCGTCATGCGCGCGGTGAGCGCATTCACGAAGCAGGTGAATGCCTCGCAAGTCGATCCGTTCTTCATCTCGGAGGTCCGAAAGAGGCTCGCGTTGGATCAGCGTGAAGCCGGAGAAATCTTCGGCGGCGGTGTGAATGCCTTCTCCCGTTACGAGACCGGCAAGACGCAGCCACCGCTGGCGTTGATCAAGCTGTTGCGCTTGCTCGACCGCCACCCGGACCTGGTGGAAGAGATCAGGGCTTGAGGGTCTCGGCAGCGCGGCGCCGCCTGGCCGCCACGCCGATCGCCGCCACGCCGGCCAGCATCAGCGCGTAGGTCGATGGCTCCGGTACTGCTGCGGTGATCTCGGTGATCGACACGAGGCGTCCCGCGCCGCTGATGTTGACGCTGCTGTACAGGCCGTCGACGGACGCCGTCGAATCCCGCCATTGCAGGCCGACGCATTGCAGGCAGTTCGCTCCTTGCTGCAACATGCCCAGGAAGTAGGCGAGCGGCTCGCGGTCGTCGTAGTTGTCGACGGTGCCGCCGGCAAAGGGAGCGTTCCAGGTCAGCGATACCAGGTTCTGGAAGCCGACACCGGACGGGTCCAGCCAGAGTTCCGCACTCGTCAGATTCCAGAAATCGGTGGACCGGATCACCTGCTGGTTGCTGGTCAAGGAATGAACGCTGCGTGTCCTCGATGCCGAGGTGAAGACTTGGTGCGTCACGCCCGCGGCGCCATCGAATGGATTCGACGAAGCCGACGGCAGGGCGGGGACCTGGGATGCCCGGGCATCGTTTGTCACCCAGTTGGCGTACCGCTCGGTTGCCGACCAGGCGTCGTAGCTGCGACCAGAACCCGGCTCGGTCGACTGGCTGTGCAAGGTGGTGAAATTCGTGCGCCCCGGCGTCGCGCCGATCTCGAAAGTGAAGCTCATCGAGAATGGCTGGCCCCAGACATCGAGGTCCTTCGAGAAGCCGTCGCAGAAGGTGGACTCCGGCGGGCAATCCACCGTTTTCTCGCCGAAGCGCAGGCTGCCCTCGAAGTCGACCTTGTAGGTCGTCGCGTTCGCCATCTGGCTGAGACCGGCGCTCAGCACGACGGCCATCCACAGTTTCTTCATGGGTCTTCCCTTTCGTGTGCTTGATCGGCGCGACGCGCCTTGTTTATTCAGACCGTCTCTTCAGGCCGTCTTGCGTCGACGAGCGGCGAATCCGATGGCGGCCACGCCGGCCAGCATCAGCGCATAGGTGGACGGTTCCGGCACGGCCGAGGCGTCGAGTTCGCGCATGCTGAAGTCGCTGACCGAGCCCCAGTAATAGAACGCCTCGGATTGCGTGTCATTGCTCTTCCAGACACCGAGCGCAAAGGAGTTCTGGCACCCCTCGCACGAGAAATCGCCTTGCATCCGTTCGGTGAACTGGCGCGAGGTGAGTGAGTCGCCGATGTTGTCCGAGGTCACGGGGAACGGCGCCCAGTGGAAGAATTCCAATGTGGTCGCCGCTTGCCAGCCGTCCGGCAGGACCCACGACTGCACCCTGGATGCGCTCCACATGTCGCGTGGAATGGTGCGACCCGGCTCGTCCGGATAGGACGTGAGCATGCGGTCGCGTCGCACGTTGACGTCATCGGTGACCGGACCGACCGGGGCGCTGACGTTCGCCCACGACAGCAGCGACGCCGGCGCGAGGTTCGCGGGAAGGGCCCCTGCCTCGTGCCGCACGCCGATGGTCTGGCTGCCGATGTCGTTCCAGGTGACGCGGCCGTCGACGTCGCTGCCCTGGAAGGCGGACACCGATGTCGTGTCCATCCCGGCCCGCGGGCCGATGTCGATCACCATCGTCCGCGAAAAGCTCAACGGCGCGATCGGCGACTCGGTGGATCGATAGGATTCGCTGCATGAGAGGCAGAAGAACGACGTATAGGCAGTCGTCAACGTGCCGGTGAACGTCACTTCGAAGCGCTCCGCACGCGCCGGTGATGCGGCCATGCTCGCGATGGCCACCAGGGCGAGCGTCAGCCCGCCGATCTTCTTGTTCATGGAGTTCCTTCCCTCTCGGGTCGGATTCTCTCCATGTCAGATTTGCAAAGCGCCGGTGCACCCACTCGAATGGAGGGGCGCGCAGCGCCGATGACACGCCCGGTTACTTCACCCAGCCAATCTCCACCGCCGTCGCCGGACCCACGACCGTCTCGCCGAGGCCTGAGGGGATCCGCAACTCGCCTTCCCGCACCGGGATGCGCCCGGCCATCAGCTCGGCCGCCGTCTGCGGGTCGCGCGGCTCCTGCCGCGGCGCCGCGTAGCCGTCGGGGAACACCGGCGCCAGCGTCGACGGGTCGTACTTGTCGGTGGCGCCGAAGGTGTGCAGCGCCTCGTGCGCGATGACGACCTCGTTCTGCGCCTGCTGCGACTTCGTCGCGAACAGGTGCACCAGGCCGAGCCGGCCCTTCTCCAGCCCGATCGAATGCGGCAGCGCCCCGGCGAAGTCCGGCGGGTGGTACATGAGGAAGAGCTTCACGTCCGGCACGGGCGAGCTCGGCGGCGTCTCGCGCCACGCCCACCAGCGCATCCGCAGGCTCCAGGAGATCGCCGACAGCGGCCCCCCGTCCCGCGGCACCGCCGGCGGCACGACCCGGACCCGGCTGCCCAGCACGACCCGCAGCGGCTCGGACAAGGACACGCCGTACCGGGCCGCCTCCCGCTGGAAGTAGGGCGCCAGTCCCTCGAAGGCGGCGGCGTCCAGCCGTTCCAGGTAGAGCTCCGTCACGGCGTCGCCGGACGCATTGATCGGATACAGCGTCACCACCTGCGGCCGCTTCCAGGACTGGGCCTGCCAGCGACCCACGAGCGTGGTGACCGCCACCGTCAACAGGATCCCGAGCAGGATCAGGATCCGCAATGCCTTGAACATGTCTCTCCCTCGATGGTCTTTCGGTCCGGCAGGTTTCAGCCGCGTCGGCCGCGTCAGTCGCCTCGGACCTTGCCGCGCCCGGCCTTGATGTCGCCGCGCTGGCTCTTGGCCTCCAGCCGGCGCTTCTGCGATCCGTAGGTCGGCTTGGTCGCTCGGCGCGCCTTCGGCGTGTGCGCCACGCTCTGCGCCAGTGTCACCAGCCGGGCGATCGCATCGGCGCGGTTCTGCTCCTGGCTGCGCGATTCCTGGGCCTTGATCACCACCACGCCCTCGGCCGTGATCCGCTGGTCGCTGAGCGCCAGCAGGCGCTCCTTGATCAGCGCCGGCAGCGTCGAGCGCCGGATGTCGAAGCGCAGGTGCACCGCGCTGCTGACCTTGTTGACGTTCTGGCCGCCGGGACCGCTGGCGCGGATCGCGGAGATCTCCAGCTCCCAGTCGGCCGGCGTCCAGTCCAACTGCATGGCGCCGGAGGCGAGCCGCGCGCCGGGCCTCAGCCCAGCGTCTCGACGTGCACCGGCACGCGCTTGGTCACCGCGCACATCAGCTCGTAGCCGATCGTGCCCGCCGAGCGGGCCACCTCGTCGATCGGCAGCACCGAGCCATGCGGGCCCTGGCCCCAGAGCGTGACCTCGCTGCCGATGCCCTCGTTCGGCAGGTCGCTCAGGTCGACCGCCAGCATGTCCATCGACACGCGGCCGATCGTCGCGCTGCGCCGGCCGCCGACCAGCACCGGCGTGCCGTGCGCGGCGTGGCGGGGGTAGCCGTCCGCATAACCGCAGGCCACCGTGCCGATGCGCATCGCGCGCTGCGCCACGAAGCTGCTGCCGTAGCCGACGCTGTCGCCCTCCTTCAGGTGCTGGACCGCCAGGACCTTGGCCCGCAGCGTCATGGTCGGCTTCAGGTCCCAGTGGGCGATGTCGTGCTCGGGGAAATCCGGCGCGCTGCCGTAGGTCATGATCCCGGAACGCACCCAGTCGGCCCGCACCGCCGGATCCTGGCTGTGGCGCAGCACCGCCGCGCTGTTGCTCAGGGTGCGCGCGCCCGGCAGGTCAGCCGTCGCCTCCAGGAAGACGGCGGTCTGGTGCGCGATGCCGCGCGGCCCGTCGGCGTCCGAGAAATGCGTCATCAGCGAGATCTCGTCCACCTGCGGCAGCGCGTTCAACCGCGTCCAGGCGCCGCGGAAGGCGCTCGGCGTGAAGCCCAGCCGGTTCATGCCGCTGTTGAGCTTCAGGAACACCCGATGCGGCTCGTGGGTCTTGTGCATGGCCAGCCAGTCGACCTGCTGCTCATGGTGCACCGTGTGCCAGAGCTTCAGCCGCGAGCAGAGTTCCAGGTCGCGCGATTCGAAGCAGCCTTCCAGCAGCAGGATCGGGCCGCGCCAGCCCAGGTCGCGCAGGCGCTGGGCTTCGTCCAGGTCCAGCAGCGCGAAGCCGTCCGCGCTGCGCAGCGCGTCGAACGCCCGTTCGATGCCGTGGCCGTAGGCATTGGCCTTCACCACCGCGAACACCTGGGCGTCGGGCGCGCAGGCGCGGGCACGCGCGATGTTGTGGGCCAGCGCGGGCTGGTGGACGAGGGCTTCGATCGGACGCGGCATGGGCCTGCATTGTGCCGCGCCATGAACGCCTTCACGCGCCCCGCGGCGCGGACGGGAGCTCGCCGCCGGCGCGGAAAAGCAGTGCCAAGTAGCACACAGACACTGTCTCGTGAAGCGCTGTTACGAAAACGAGCGCGTGCTATAAACCCGCCGCAGCGCTGCCTTTCCCCACCCCGTGGACCCAGCGTGATCACCGCAGTTCCAGGTATGCCGGGTCGATGAAAAAAGGCTTCTACACCATCATGTCAGCGCAGTTCTTCAGCTCGCTGGCTGATAACGCGCTGTTCGTGGCCGCCGTTGAACTGCTTCGCACCAGCGGCGCCGCCGAATGGCAGCGTGCCGCCCTCGTGCCGATGTTCGCGCTGTTCTACGTGGTGCTGGCCCCCTTCGTCGGCGCCTTCGCCGATGCGGTTCCCAAGGGCAAGGTCATGTTCATCTCCAACACCATCAAGGTGCTGGGGTGCCTCAGCATGCTGGTCGGGGTGCACCCGCTGATCGCCTACGCCATCGTCGGGCTCGGCGCCGCCGCCTACTCGCCGGCCAAGTACGGCATCCTGACGGAGCTGCTCCCCACCTCCCAGCTGGTGAAGGCCAACGGCTGGATCGAAGGGCTGACCATCGCCTCCATCATCCTGGGCGCGGTGTTCGGCGGGCAGCTGATCGGGGACAAGGCCTCCGCGGTGCTGCTGGCCATCGACATCCCCTTCATCGATACCGGCATCGACACGCCGCCGGAGGCCGCCATCGCCTTCATGGTGGTGCTGTACTTCATCGCCGCGCTCTTCAACCTGCGCATCCCCCGCACCGACTCGCCGCTGCAGCCCATCTCGCACAGCGCGACCGACCTGGTGCGGGAGTTCGCCGCCTGCAATTCGCGGCTGTGGCAGGACAAGCTGGGCCAGATCTCGCTGGGCATGACGACGCTGTTCTGGGGCGTGTCCGGCAACATGCGCTACATCGTCTTCGCCTGGGCCGCCGCGGCGCTGGGCTACGGCACGACCCAGGCGTCGGCGCTGGCCGGCGTGGTGGCCATCGGCACCGCCGTCGGCGCCGTGGCCGCGTCGATGGCCGTGCGGCTGGACAAGGCGACCAGTGTCATCCCGCTGGGCATCGGCATGGGCCTGCTGATGCTGGTGCTGAACTTCATCAACAACCTGTGGGTGGCCATCCCCTTCCTGATCCTGCTGGGCGGCATCGGCGGCTACCTGGTCGTGCCGATGAATGCGCTGCTGCAGCATCGCGGGCACAACCTGATGGGCGCGGGCCGCTCGATCGCCGTGCAGAACTTCAACGAGCAGGCCTGCATCCTCGGCCTGGGCGCGCTCTACACGATGCTGACCCGTTTCGGCACCTCGGCCTTCGGGTCGATCACGATCTTCGGCCTGCTGGTGGCGGGGATCATGTGGGTGATCGGCCGCTGGCACGCGCACAACAAGGTCGAGCACGCGGAGGAACTCAACCGCCTGCTCGCCATCGCCCGCAGCGACAAGCACTGAGCGGACCTTCCGCAGAAACGACGACGGCCCCTCGGGGCCGTTGTCGTTTGTGGTCATACCCCCTCTCCCGCTTGCGGGAGCGGGCAGGGGTGAGGGCCAGCGGCGGTGGCAGTCCTTCAGCCCCTCAGCCCTCAGCGCCTGGCGCGACCGCGGCCGGTCGGCGGCGCCGCGACGACGATCCCGCCGGTGGTCAGCACCTGGTCGACATGCTCCGACCAGGCCCGCCCGATCTTCAGGCAGCCGCTGTGGTTGAGGTGGATCTCGTTGTGCCAGTCGCCGCTGATGCCGCTCGCGCCCGGCGTGGCCGCGGCCAGCGGCACGGCGGTCGAGTCGAACACGAACAGGCCCGGGAACTGCTCCTTGTCCGCCATCAGCGTCTTCAGGAACTGCGCCAGGTGCATCACCATCAGCCGGCTGACGGCCGCCCAGTCGGCGGACGGGATCGCGTAGGCCTTGAGCGCCGGGTACAGCCACGGGCCATGGCCGGCATCCTCCGCGCCGGCCGGACGCGGCATCGGCACGGCGTAGCAGTGCATGAAGACCGGCTTGCCGGCGGACGGCCCCTGGTCGCGCAGGGTCAGCAGATGGCGCAGGTTGGCCTTCAGGTACTCCGCGTAGGTCGCCCAGCCGGGCTCCGAGAAATAGCGGCCCACGCCCGCGGACGGCGGGCCCCATTCGGTCTGGTTGCGCAGCAGGCGCAGGTGCAGCGGCACCTCGACGCCGTCGATCTGGGTCGGCGTCTGCGCCGCCTTGATCAGGTCGTTGCCGCCGACCGACAGCAGGATGCCGTCCCAGACGGGGGCGTCCGGCGCGGTCAGCAGGCGGACGAAGTCGGGGGAAGACGCCAGTTCGACGACCTTGGACAGGCTCTCGCGTTGTCCGGCGCAATTGATCGCGACGGTCGGCTTGGTCAGCACCAGTTCCTGGAGCAGGTTGGCATGCGCGCTGAGCTTGGCCTGGGCGGTCGAGAACCAGGAGTCCCCTTGAGCCAGCAGACGCCAGTGATAGCTCTGCAGGTCGGGCCCGGGCTGGGACTGCAAATCCTCGGGGGCGAAACAGGCCAGGTGATCCAAGAAGCTCTCCCTACTTTGGTGGACGGGTCACACGCGACAGGGTAGGCCGCGTGCATGACAGGCGCACGGCGACCCGATTGGAGGACAGGGTCAGTCCTTGCGCCATGCTACAAACCCTGGGCATTGTTTGCCGGTCCGCGAGCCGGATCCAAGCCCTGTCGGGGGGACTGTTGCACAAGCCCCACCCCTTGTGCAGGTCTATCGCGCTCCCTGTCCCTTCGTCTGTCGCTCCGTCTGTCCCCAGTTCCCGAATGCCGATCCTTGCCTTGATGCTCAACGCCACCATCTGGGGGCTGTCCTGGTGGCCGTTCCGCCAGTTCGAGGGGGCCGGCATGCACCCCTTGTGGACGACGGTGATCCTGTACGTGCTGTCCCTCGTCGTGGTGCTGGCCAGCCAGCGCGGCGCCGTGGCGGAATGGCTGCGCTCTCCCGGCCTGTGGGTGGTGACGCTGGCGGCCGGGATGACCAACACCGCGTTCAACTGGGGCGTGTCGACCGGCGACGTGGTCCGGGTGGTGCTGCTCTTCTACCTCATGCCGCTGTGGGCGGTGCTGCTGGCGCGGCTGGTCCTGGGCGAGCCGCTGACGGTGTCGGCCGGTCTGCGCATCGTCCTGGCGCTGGGCGGGGCGCTGGCGGTGCTGGCGCCGGCGGACGGCGGCTGGCCGCTGCCGTCCAGCCTGCCGGACGTGCTGGGGCTGCTGGGCGGCATGACCTTTGCCTTCAACAACGTGATGCTGCGCCGCGAGGCCGCCCGCAGCCCCGGCGCGCGGGCGTTGGCGATGTTCGCCGGCGGCGTGCTGGTGGCGGGCCTGTCCGCGACGGTCATGGCCGGCCAGGGCATTGCGCCGTGGCCGTCGCTGCCGGGCGCGGTCTGGTTGCTGCCGCTGGCAGGCATGGCGCTGTTGTTCTTCGTCTCCAACCTGTCGCTGCAATACGGGGCGGCGCGGCTGCCGGCCAACGTCACGGCGGTGGTCATGCTGACCGAGGTGCCGGTGGCGGCGATCTCGGCGCTGCTGCTGGGCGGTGGCACGCTGGACGGAAAAACCGCCGTCGGTGGCGCTGCGATCCTGGCCGCGGCGATGCTGGCGGCGCTTGAGCGGCGTCGCGCCTGATCCCCTGCGCCGCGCTAGGATGCACCCCGGTCCACCCGGGCCGTAACGAGGAGGTCCCCCATGAGCGCCAATGGCAAGACTGCCTTCGACTTCGACGCCGTCAGCATCGCCGGCGAACCGGTCGCGCTGTCGGAGTACCGCGGCCGCGTGCTGCTGATCGTCAACACCGCCAGCGAGTGCGGCTTCACGCCCCAGTTCAAGGGCCTCGAGGACTTGTGGCGCGACTTCCAGGCCCGCGGGCTGGTGGTCGTCGGTTTCCCGAGCAACGAATTCGGCGGCCAGGACCCCGGCAGCAACGAGGAGATCTCGTCGTTCTGCCAGCTGAACTACGGCGTGAGCTTCCCGATGATGGCCAAGGTCAAGGTCAACGGCGGGGAAGCGCATCCTCTGTGGCAATGGCTCAAGGGCGAGAAGCCCGGCATCCTGGGCACGCAGGCGATCAAGTGGAACTTCACCAAGTTCCTGGTCGGCCGCGACGGCCAGGTGCTCAAGCGCTTCGCGCCGAACGACGCCCCGTCGGCTATCCGCGGCGAGATCGAGGCGGCGCTGGCGGAGTGAGTACCTCGGCCGACGAACGTTCCAGCCTCGCGGCTGGTGATGACGGGCGCGACGCCGACGGCGAGGCGTTGGCCCACATTGCCCACCACTTCACCCGTTTTGCCGAGACCGACGGCGCGGACGACGCGCTGTACCAGGCGCTGGCCGCGGTCATCGCCGCCGATCCGGCGCTCATGGCCTTGCTGCTCGAGGCGCCGCAGACGCAGCGCAAGCCGGTGCTGCTGCTGGCCGCGCTGCACGACCGGATCCTGGCCGGCGAGCCGCACCCGCTCGCCGCGTATTACGCGAGCGTGGGCGGGCAGCGGGCGCCGGACGAAGACCTGGGTGCGCATCTCCGCGCCTTCGTCCGTCGGGAGGACACGGCGCTCCGCGCGCTGATCCGCACGCGCACGACGCAGACCAACGAGACCGGCCGGTGTGCGGTGCTCCGACCCGCGTTGCAGGCGCTCGCGGCGCGTCTCGGCGGCACCGACGCCCGGCCGGTCGAACTGGCCCTGTTCGAGTTCGGCTGCAGCGCAGGTCTGATCTTGGGCGCCGATCGCTACGCCTACGACGATGGCGTCGAGACGACGTCCGGTGAGCGCCCTGATGCGCCATTGATCTCCACCACCTGGCGTGGCGAGCGCCCAGCCGGACTGCTCGGTGCGCCGCGCTGGCGGGCGGGCCGACGCATGGGCGTCGATCTGCAGCCGATCGCTCCTGCCGACGACGTGGCAGCCCGCTGGTTGCGCGCCTGCCTTTGGCCGGGCGACGCCGCGCGTCGGGAACGGCTGGACCGGGCGCTGGCCGATGCGCGGCGGCATCCGGTGCCACTGCTGCGGACGGAGGACGGACTGGCGGACCTTGAGCGCTGGCTGGACGAGCTGCCCGCCGGCGTCACGCCGGTGATCTTCAACGTCTGGGTGCTGGCCTACTTCGAGCCTGACGCCCTCAAGGCCCACGTCGCTCGCATCTGGCGCCTGGTGCGCGAGCGCGGTCTCGCATGGATCAGCGGCGAAGTCGGCAAGCTCGCGCCCATGGCCTCGCCGCCAGCGTGCCCGGCAGGGGAATCACCCGGCAGCGGCACCTTGTGGACGCTCCAATGGCGCGACGGCGCCGAGCTCCGCACCGAGGCGCTGGCCTGGTCGCATCCGCACGGACGCTGGATCGAGTGGCTCACGCCAGCGGCGTCAGCTTGATCAGTTCAAGCGGCGCGCCCAGCAGGTCCGGCGCCCGCTTCGCGAAGGCCTGGAAGTGCGGCGTCGCGCGATGCGCCTCCAGGGCGGCCTCGTCGTCGAACTGCTCGTGCATCTGGAACGTGCCGGGCGTTTCCACCCGTTCGAACAGGCGGTAGTCGCGGCAGCCGGGCTCCTGGCGGGTGGGCGGGACCAGTCCGGTCAGCGCGGCGCGCAGCTCCTCGCGGCGCCCGGGCGCGGCGACGAGCACCGCGATCATCGTCACGGTGGCGGAGGAGGTCGTATCGGGAAGGCTCATGGATCGGTCCGTGCAGCAGGGTGTGGAGCGTCGGATGCTAGGGGCCGCGCGCTCGATGCGACAGCCCCTCGCACACGAAACACTTTCAACCCGGACGCAAGAACGCGGCGCCGATAGGATCGGCGCTTCCTTCGCTCCCGAGGGGGCGGTTCCTTCAAGAACGATCTGGAGATCTCGCCGATGCCCGCTTCCCTTCCCACCTGGCGCCGCGCGGCGCTGGCCTTGGCCGCGATGAGCGCCCTCGGCGTCCAGGCGCAGACGGTCCCCGAGCTCAACGCCCTCGCCGCCAAGGAGCAGCCCGCGCTGATGAAGACGCTGCAGCAGCTGGTCGAGATCGAGTCCGGCAGCTCCGACCGCCAGGGCCTGGACCGCATTGCCGGCGTCATCGCGCAGCGCTTGCGCGAGCTCGGCGGCCAGGTCCAGTTGATCGATCCGGACAAGACCATCGCCGCGCCGACCTCGGACGCGGGCGACGGTCCGGCCAAGGTCGGCCAGGTCGTGCAGGCGTCGTTCAAGGGCGGCAACCCCAACGGCAAGCGCGTCCTGCTGATCGCGCACATGGACACCGTCTACCAGCGCGGCGGCCTCAAGCAGCAGCCCTTCCGCATCGACGGCAACCACGCCTACGGCCTGGGCATCGCCGACGACAAGCAGGGCGTCGCCACCATCCTGCATGCGCTGGCCATGCTCAAGTCGGTCGGCTTCAAGGACTACGCCGAGATCACCGTGCTGATCAACGGCGACGAGGAGATCGGTTCGCCCGGCTCGAACCCGCTGATCACCAAGCTCGGCGGCGAGCATGACGCGGTGCTGTCCTTCGAGGGCGGCGGCGGTCCGACGACGCCGGACACGGTGCGCCTGGCCACCAGCGGCATCGCCTCGGTGGACCTGAAGGTCAAGGGGCGCTCGTCGCATGCCGGCGCGGCGCCGGAGAAGGGCATCAACGCGCTGACCGAGTTGTCCCACCAGATCCTTCAGACGCGCGATCTCTCCGATCCCAAGCGCGGCCTGCACCTGAACTGGACGATGGCCAAGGCGGGCTCGGTCCGCAACGCGATCCCGGAGCGCGCCGAGGCCCAGGGGGATGCGCGCGCGGACCGCTTCGCCGACTTCGACGCCCTGGAAGCCGAGCTGCGCAAGCGCATCCAGAACAAGCTGATCCCCGATGCCGAGGTGAGCGTGAGTTTCAACCGCGGCCGCCCGCCGCTGGCGGCGACCGACGCGTCCCGCGCGCTGGCCGCGAAGGTCAAGGCCCTGGCCGACGAGCAGAAGCTGGAGCTGGTTGTGCGCGACCGCCCGACCGGCGGCGGCACCGATGCCGCCTATGCGTCGCTGGCGACCAAGGCGCCGGTGATCGAGGGCCTGGGCGTGCGCGGCTACGGCGCGCACAGCAGCGACAGCGAGTACGTCGTCGTCGACGCCATCGCGCCGAAGCTGGTGCTCGTCACGCGCCTGGTGATGGCCATCGGCAGCGGCAAGGCGCTCTGAGGCGTCCCTCGGTGGCTCAGGGACGGCATGGCGTGGGGATTTGCCGCTTGCCGGCAAGGCCCCCTGCCATGGCGGCCAAGCGCACAACAGGTGGCCGGACCAAGCGTGTTCAGGCCTTCGGATAAAGAACCATCTGCGTGCAGCGGAACAGCGCGATCGTCTTGCCGTTGTGCGTGACGGTCGCGTCCCAGACCTGGGTGGTGCGGCCCATGTGGACGGCGGTGGCGAGGCATTCGATGACGCCGTCGCGGGCGGTGCCCAGGTGGTTGGACTTGAGCTCGACCGTGGTGAAGTTCTGCGCGCCGTCGGGCAGCGACGAGATGCAGCCGTAGCCGCAGCAGGTGTCGGCCAGCGTCACGACGCTGCCGGCGTGCAGGTAGCCGTTGGGCGCCATCACCTGCTGGGTGACCGGCAGGCGCGCGAAGACGCGGCCCTTCTCGACCTCGACGATCTCGATGCCCATGTGGCCGGGCAGGCAGGCGGCGCCGCGCGTGTTGAAGTCGTTGATCATGTGATTCTGTGAAGCGGATGGATCAGGTCATGCGAAGCCGGCATTGTCGTCGGCCTGTATCGGCGCTTCGGCGCGGGCGCTGTTCCGGTGCGGGCGGGCGCGGCTGGGGATAATGAGGCGAGCCGATAGTCCAACGGGGAGTTCCCAGCATGTTCCAGCACGTCGACGCCTACGCGGGCGATCCCATCCTCAGCCTGAACGAGGCTTTCCAGAAGGATCCGCGCACGCAGAAGATCAACCTGTCCATCGGCATCTACTTCGATGACGACGGCCGCATCCCGATGCTGGACTCGGTGCGCCGGGCCGAGCTGGCGGTGGTGGAACAGGCCGGCGCGCGGCCCTACCTGCCGATGGAGGGCGCGGCCAACTTCCGCACCGAGGTGCAGAAGCTGCTCTTCGGCGCCGACAGCGAGGCGCTCCAGAGCAAGCGCGTCGCGACGATCCAGGGCGTGGGCTCGTCCGGCGGGCTCAAGGTCGGCGCAGACTTCATCAAGCGCTACTTCCCCGACAGCGCGATCTACCTGAGCGACCCGACCTGGGACAACCACCGCGCGGTCTTCGAGGGCTCCTACATCGAGTGCCGGAGCTACCCGTACTACGACGCCAAGACCGGCGGTCTGCGCTTCGACGCGATGCTGCAGGCGCTGTCGGAAGCGCCGGCGCGCAGCGTCGTGCTGCTGCATGCGTGCTGCCACAACCCGACCGGCGTGGACCTGTCGCAGTCGCAGTGGGACGCGCTGATCCCGGTGCTGAAGGAGCGCGAGCTGATCGCCTTCCTGGACCTGGCCTACCAGGGCTACGGCGACGGCCTGGAGCAGGACACCTTCGCGATCCGCGCGCTGACCGCGGCGGGCCTGAGCTTCTTCGTCGCGAACAGCTTCTCCAAGAACATGAGCCTGTACGGCGAGCGCTGCGGCGCGCTGTCGGTGGTGTGCCCGGACGCCGCACAGGCGGCCAACGTGCTGGGGCAGTTGAAGTTCACGATCCGCCGCAACTATTCGAACCCGCCAATGCACGGCGGCCAGGTCGTGGCCAAGGTCCTGGGCGACCCGGCGCTGCGCGCGCTGTGGGAAGGCGAGGTCGAGGAGATGCGCGAGCGCATCCTGGCGATGCGCAACGCGTTGTTCGAGGTGGTCTCGGCCAAGGTGCCGGGCCGCAACTTCGACTACTTCCTGAAGCAGCGCGGCATGTTCAGCTACACCGGCCTGACGCCCGAGCAGGTGGACCGCCTGCGCGAGGAATTCGGGGTCTACATCCTGCGCTCCGGCCGCATGTGCATCGCGGGCCTGAACACGCGCAACGTCGAAGGCACGGCGAACGCGATGGCCGCCGTCCTCGCCTGACGAAGCGACAAGCTCGGTCGCTCCTGGAGAGGGCCGACCGGGCCCCCTTTGCGCAGGTATTAGGAGGAATTTGGCATCCGGGAGGATGCCAAAGGGGGACACGGAGCAAAGGGGGCCCGGTTGGCCCTCTCGCGCTAGGTCTCCCACGGGCATTCCCCTTGCGCGCATGCGGCGAGGTTATGGGTAGCGGCACCGCTTTCATTGGCTGAGGGTGTCGTGAATCCGTAACCTCCCGGACCATTCAAGAATGAATTCGTCCGGGATGAAGCAGCTAGTCGTGATCGGTGGGGGCGTCGTGGGCGTCACCACCGCCTGGGCCCTGGCGGAGGCGGGGCATCGGGTGACGCTCGTGGAGCGCGAGGCCACCCTCGCCTCCGGCGCGAGCCGTGCGAACGGCGGACAGCTCAGCTACCGCTACGTGTCGCCGCTGGCGGATGCCGGCGTGCCTTTGAAGGCGCTGCGCTGGCTGCTCGATCCGGACGGTCCCTTGCGTTTCAAGCCGGACGGCACGACAGCGCAATGGCGCTGGCTGGCGTCTTTCCTGGCGCATTGCCGCGGGCCGGTGAACCAGCGGACCACGGAGCGTCTGCTCGAACTCGGCGCGTTCAGCCAGCAATGCTTCGGCGAACTGCAACGGCACGCGGCGCTCGATGCCATCGCGCTGCGCACGCCGGGCAAGCTGGTCGTGTATCGCAAGGCGGAGGAATTCGCGCGCGTCGCCGCGCGCACGCCCGCCGGCGGGCCGGAACGGGCGCTGACCCGCGACGAGTGCCTGACGATCGAACCTTCGCTCGGCGACGGCGGCGCGCAGTGGCTGGCCGGCGGCATCTTCACCTCGGGCGAGGCGGTCGCCGATTGCCATGCACTCAGCGTGCAACTGGGCGAGCGCCTGGCGCGCCATCCGAATTTCCGAGGCCGGGTGAAGGCCACGGCCACCGGCTTCGTCGTCGAGGGCGACCGGGTCGTCGGGCTCAGGACGGACCAGGGCGATCTGGTCGCGGATGGGATCGTGCTGGCGGCCGGGCTGCAGAGCGCGGCGCTGGCGGAGCGCGTCGACCTGCGCCTGCCCTTGTACCCCCTCAAGGGCTACAGCCTGTCCGCGCCGATCAACGGCGTGCACCGCCCGCCGACGGTCAGCGTCACCGACTTCGAGCGCAAGACGCTTTACGCCCGCATCGGGGACCAGCTCCGCGTCGCGGCGATGGTGGACCTTGTCGGCGACGACACGAGCATCGATCCGAAGCGCCTGGCCGCCTTGCAGCGCAACGTGCGAGAGACCTTCCCGAGGGCTGCCGACTATGACCACGCCGTGCCCTGGGCCGGCCTGCGCCCGGCGACGCCGAGCGGCGCCCCCATGCTCGGCGAGACGCCGCTGCGCGGGCTGTGGCTCAATGTCGGCCATGGCGCCCTGGGATTCACCTTCTCGTTCGGCTCGGCCCGCATCGTGGCCGACCTCATCTCCGGCAAGCCCAGCCCGATCGCGCTGGACGGGCTGCAACTCCGCGCTGCCTGAGGGTCTGCGATGACGACGGCCGTCAAGCCCGTCGCGCTGGAAGCGGCCGCACTCGCCGAGGCGCTGCGGTCCGCGGTGCTCGCGCAGGACTTCGGCGCCACGCGCGATCCGCAGGACGACGGCCGGCCGATCCGGCATTTCCCGAGCATCGATCTGGCCGTCGTCGCGTTCCCGGAGCAGGGCGCGCCGATCGCGGCCAACGTGCTGTTCTCGCGCGAGCATCCCGGGGGCCTCGTCGCCGACATTGCGCCGGACGCGGGCCCCGTGCGCAACATCCGCTACCTGGCCGATCAGCGCGATGCCGACGGCAACTCGATCGCGTGGCGGCCGGCGTCGGACTGGTCCGCGATGGAGTGGACGCCGCTGGCCGGCGGGGCGGGCGAGGCGGGCGATGAG
>CAMPJJ010000065.1 GCA_946886855.1 uncultured Roseateles sp.
CAGCGCGACGATGCAGGGCGCGCGTCCGATGCCGGTCGGACGTTGGCCTCGGTGTCCGAGGCCGATTCGCTGGACGTCATGGCGTCCGAGTCCGAGTCCGAGTTCAAGCTCGCGTCAGATTCCGACTTCGACTCCGACTCCGACTCCGAGTTCGAGTTCGAGCTGGAATACGAATCCGAGTCCGAATCCGAATCCGAATCCGAATCCGAATCCGAATCCGGAGTCGTCGGCGCGTCCGACGCCGTATCGCTGTCGGATGCCGAGTCCGACGCCGATGCGCTCGTCAACGAGTCATAGCCTGGGCGCCTCGCATCGGACGGCGGCGTCGAGCTGACCGTCGAGGCGTCGTCGTCCCTGCGCGCGAGGCGCGCGGTGACGATGCCGTCGACTTCGAGCATGCCGTCGACCCACCGCACCTGGGAGGGCAACGCGTCCAGGGATCGACCGTCCGCGCGCGCATGGTCCCGGGCGATCCAGAGGTCCATGTGACGCAGGGCCTCGTCCTGGCGCGCCCGTGGCGTCGGATCCGCCGCGGAGCCCGGACCTGCGGGACCTGCGGGACTTGCCAGATCGCCCAGGGCCGGCACCCGCCAGGACCGCCTGTCCTGGGCGCTCACCGTGAGTTCGACGACGCCCCGGGCGCGATCCAGGTGCTGTTGCATGCCTGGCGCCAGGGCGGCCAGCAGGGGCAGGGGACGCGTGTCCGTCACCGGAGCCAGCGCGTGCCAGCCCAGCGCGGACTGCCGCACCCATCCGGAGATCGACTGATCGAGGAAGTCGGTCATCACGCGCTCGAGCCGGACGCCGGCATCGAGGAGGTCCGGCGTCGCGGCCGGGTCCGCGCGCAGGGAGGCCAGGAGCGCGGTCATCTCCGCGTTGCGGCGCCGCCAGGCGGCCTCTCCCAGGACGATGCTGCGCTCCGGCAGCGGGCGTGCGGCCAGGCCGCTGATGTCGTCGACGATGGCTTGGCCGAACGCGGCCAGGCGCGCGCGCGCCTTCGCTTCGGGCGAGCCGGGCTGCCCGGTGCCCGCCGAACTGGACGTGGACGTGGACGCGGACATGGACGTCACAAAGCGCTTCCAGGGCCCGCTCAGGACACGGATGAGCACGTCATCCTGCAGGCGGGCGACCCGCTCCTCGACGGGATCGAAGACGAAGCCCGCCAGCAGGCGCGCCGCGCCGGCGGGGCTGGTTTCATAACCGCCTTCGACCAGGCCCCGCCAGTGGACGCCTTCGTCCTTGACGTCGGCCCGCAAGGAGGCCGCCGTGAAGCGCAGCGGACCGATGAGCTCGGTCTCGCTCAGCAGACGCAGCCGTTCCAGCGCGGCCAGCCTCAGCCCGGCGTTGATCCGCAGGGCGCGGGTCGCGCCAGCTTCGCGCGCCTCGATCAGGGGATCGAGCCGGACCACGAAGGGCCGATCGGGACCGGACGCCTCGAGCGCCTCGACGAAGAAGGCCGCGAGCGCCCGGCCGCGGACCGTGCGTGTTTCGGCGGTGGCATCGGGATGACCCGCGAGGAGCGCGTCGACTTCATCGACCAGGCCGTGGAAGGCGCGGGTCGCGCGTGCGCCCGCGCCGTCATCGCCCCGATCCTGGCGCTCGGCCTCGACCAGCGAGGCGTAGACCCGCGCCAGCTGCAACGGCCCCTCGTCCAGGATGGCGTCGAACAGCTGCGTCGTCAGTTGCCTCAAGGCGGCGGACGCCAGCGGCGCTGCCACGCCCGACAAGGACAGGCGCTCCAGCGACTGGCGCAGGTCGGACCTGAGGGGCGCGGGCAGCGACGCGTCGTCGGGCCACGACGCGGTGAGCTGGTCCAGCGTGTGCGCGATCACCGAGGCGCGCCCGACGTCGGTCGACGGCCGGGCTCCCGGCGATCGGGCCGGCCCAGTCGCGTCGACGGCGTGGCCGTCAGGGTTGTCGACGGCACTGTCGACAGCCTCATCGAGGGCCGCATTGACAGCCTCTTGGTCGGCCGCATCGACAGCCTTTGCGACGGCTTTCGCGACGGGCTTTGCGACCGCCTTGCCGCCGCCCGATGGGTCGGCGGCGACCGATGTCGATGCCACGGGCTGGCGCAGCGCATCGATGTAGGACTCGGCGAATGCCTTCGACGCCCGGCAGGCGGCGTCGTCCACGAGTCCGTCCATCAGCGAGAGCACGTTGTCCTTCAGCGTGACGAGCGCCTCGAGGGCCCGCTCCGCCACGCGGGACGCATCGTCGCCGCCCGCGACGAAGACCGTCAGCAACGAGCGGTAGGCCTCGTTGAGCGGCGCGAACGAGCCGTCGAACATGCCGGTGACGACGTGGGCCGCCGCGTCGTCCAGGTGCCGCGCCGTCACGTCGTCCAGCTGGCGGGCCGAAGCGCCCGAAGCGGCTTGTCGGATCTGCAGGCCGGGACCATAGAGGTTGCGGGCGACACGTCCCAGCGCGGCCCCGAGGCGGTGTTTCGTCTCGGCGGTCGTCGCGACGCGGGGAGGCGCGTCCACGCGCTGCGCCTGAAGCGCCTGGGCGATCGAGGTCGCGCGTCGATCGAGGTCCCAGAGCATCGTCTCCGCGGCGTAGAGCGAGGCGAGCGAGGACGCGCTCCGGGCGCCGGCGGTGTCGCCCATCAGGCGGATGATCATGTCATCGCTCATCGGCACGTCCTCGCCCGCGCCGCCCTCCGGATACTTGTCGGCGCGCCGTACCTGGCCGTCCTCGATCCAGTAGTGCCAGGTCTTGCCGGCGGCCCTGCGCTGGGGCGCGACCCCCGGGTTCGTTTCGGAGAGCATGGCCGAGATGCCGAGGCGGGGGAACTCGGAGACCAGCATGGTCTCCGCATACACGGTGGTCCGCATGCCCGGCAGCGCCCATCCCTGCGCGGCCGCCGACGTGGCGAAGCTCGCACCGAAGCTCTCCGTGTAGATCGGGGACTCCAATGCGCAGCTCAGCAGCCGGGTGCGCGCGACCTCCGTCATCACGCCCGGATGGCGCTGCTTGAGGGCCTTGAGCAGCCGACCGATCGAACCGCTCAGCCGGTCGGGCCGGTAGCCGGCCAGGAGCGCCTGCTTCGTGCGCGGGTCCATCGTGCCGTGACCGTTCACGATGAGCTGGAGAGGCCGCGCCGCCGTGTCGTTGCCGATGTGCTGGAGCAGGTGATCGCCGGAACGGATCTTCCAGCTGCCGTCCGCCGCCAGTCGGACCCAGACCATGCCGCCCCGGTCCGCGTACTGCCTCAGGAGGTGCCGGCCGGTCCAGTCCATGGTCTCCTCGTCTTCGAGTGCGACGAACAGTCGCAACTCGCGCGAGGCCGGGCCGGCCGCCGCCGAGCTCTCGAGGAGGGGCGGCGGCAGATCGATGTGATCGGCCCAACGGTCGACGGGCCCGTCGCGCCGGGCGGCCTGGGTCCGGGCGAGCGCATTGAGGGCCTGATGAGCGGCCACCGGGTCGATGGACCATCGTCCCGTCTGATCGGCACTGGCGAGCACCAGACGGCCCGCCTTGAATGCTTGGGCGTCGATCGACAGGGCCTCGGGCCAGGTGTCCGGGCTGGCCGCCGCCAGACCGGTGAGCCGGAGCAGGCGCTCCAGGGTCAGCAGCAGTGCGTTCTGTGCGCCGACGGTGTCGGCCGTCGCGGCGGGGAACAGGATCGTCGTCCCGACGCCGTCGGGCACGGCCGGGGACAGCGTCAGCCGCCCCTGCGTGCGCGAGAGCGTCCAGCGATCGCTGTCGATCTGCCATCGGGAGAAGAGGCCGCGCAGGACCTCTTCGGCGGTGGGCGGGGACGGGAGCCGGGACATGTCGGGCATGAGCGCCCGCATGAGCGCCTGCGTGGGCGCTTCTGCGGCCCGGGACCAGTCGCCGACCCAGGCTTGCCAATCCGGTCCCGTCCGCGTGGCGGGCTCGTTGCTGATGGCCTGGAGCGGACCGATCGCGCCCTGGCGGGCGAGTTGCTCCAGCACGGGATAGAGCTTCTTCAGGGCCTGGACGCGGCCGGTGACCTCGGCGGAGCCGGTGCCGCCCAGATCGCGGCGGAGCCGGTCGATGTCGATCACGAAGGGGGATCCGCTCAGGCCGCTGGCCAGGGCCGCGCGGAACAGCCGCAGCCTCGCCGCCTTGCTGTAGGCATTCAGCGACTCCTGCGGGGCGGCCTCGATGCGCTGTGCCAACAGGTCGAGGAAGCGCAGGATGAAGGCCGTCGATTGCTGGATCCTGATCGACGGCGTGGCGGACGTTCGCAGCGTGTCATCGACCTGGCGGGGATCGATCGCCCCGAACGGGCCGGCCGGCAGGTCGACGAGCTGCTCGGTCTTCGCGACGACGAAGGCCCCGGGCATCGCCAGGAGCCCCTTCGCCATGGGGAGCCGGCCCTGGGCGATCCGGAGGCCGATCTCCGCCAGATTGGACTTCCAGTCGAGGTCCCTGGAGGTCGGCAGATCGCCGGTCAGGCGGTTCAGCTGCGTCCGCAGCGCCTGGGAGATCTGGGGCGTGTCGTCGACCCAGTGCTCCGTGGAGAAGTCCAGCGCCTCGATCAGGACGGTGAGCAGGCCTGTCTCGGTCTCGGGCGCACGGGCGACGAGGCGGCCAGGATCCTGGCTGGCGATGGGAACGGACGTCGGGAGCGGCATGGCACGGCACTCATGGTGAGAGAAGAAACCTCTCAGTCATGTGACGCGGCGCCGCATCCGACAACGGGCCCGGAGAAAGCGGACGAGCACCGGCCCCGGCGGGGCCGGCGACCTCAGCGGCTGTGGGCCGTCAGCTTCGCCAGCGGCGAGGCCAGGCTGATGCCGGGCGCGGCGCGGCGCGCGCTGGGGCGGCCGTCCTCGTCGGTCTCATCGAGCTCCGGATGCGCGGCACCCAGCGCCAGCCCGGTCGCGCCGGCGTTGTCACGCCGCATCGCCACGCCGACCGCCAGCATGTCGATCACCAGCAGGTGCAGGATGCGGCTGATCATCGGCAGGTGCGTGGCGACATCCTCGACGTGATCGACGATCAGCGCCGCATCGGCCTTCCTGGCCAGCGGCGACTGGCTCGCCGTGATCGCCAGCACGTGGGCGCCGCGTTCGCGCGCCGCGTCGGCCACCGCGATCAGTTCGGGCAGCTTGCCGCTGCTGCTGATCAGCACCGCCACGTCGCCCGCCTTCAGCGTCTGCGCGGCCAGCAGCTGCAGGCGCGGCTCGACGTACGCATTGCAGGCGACGCCCAGCCGCAGGAACTTGAACTGCGCGTCCTGCGCCACGACGCCGTAATGGCCGATCGCGAAGAACTCGATCCGCGACGCCTGCAGCAGCAGGTCGATGCTGCGGTCGATCATGTCGCGGTTGAGCTGGCTGCGCACCTGCAGGATCGCCGACGCGGTGTTGCCCAGCACCTTCTCGCCGAGCTCCACCATCGAGTCGTCCTGCGTCACCTGCGTGTGGCTGACCGGCACGGTGCCGGTCAGGCCGGAGGCCAGGCGCAGCTTGAAATCGGACAGGCCCTCGCAGCCCAGCGAGCGGCAGAAGCGGATCACCGTCGGCTGGCTGACGCTGGCCGCGCGGGCGATCTCGGCGATCGGGTCGTTGAGCACCTTGCGCGAATGCGCCAGCACGTGGTCCGCCACGCGCTGCTCGGCCGGCGAGAGGCCGTCGCGCGCGCGCCGGATCTGGCTGACGATGGCCGACGCGCCGCCGCTGGTCTGCAGGCTGCGCAGCTGCGCTTCCAGGATCGCCGAGGCGCCCTTGAAGGTCGCGTGCTCGGCGGTGATCACGAAGGTCGGGATCGCGGTGACGTAGTCGGAGAAGCGGCCCTTGTCCTCGAAGCGCGCGCGGAAGCGCGAGCGGTCGAAGTACTCGCCCAGCCGCGGCACGATGCCGCCGCCGATGTAGATGCCGCCCAGCGCGCCCAGCGTCACCGCCAGGTTGGCCGCCGCGGTGCCCAGCAGGGTGCAGAAGAGGTCCAGGGTGGCCTCGCAGACCGGATCGGCCGCCTCGAGCGCGCGCGCGGTGATGTCCGGTGCCGTCAGCGGCTCCGATGGCTGCTTCAGGTAGTCGGCCATCGCGCGGTGCATCAGCTCCAGACCCGGCCCCGACAGCAGGCGCTCGAAGGAGACGTGCTCGTACTCGTTCCAGGCGAAGCGCAGCAGCGCGATCTCGCGCTCGTCGCGCGGCGCGAAGTTGGTGTGGCCGCCTTCGGAGCCGAGCGAGATCCAGCCTTCGCCGGCGGGGATCAGGCCCGACACGCCCAGGCCCGAGCCCGAGCCCAGCAGGCCGATCACGCTGTGGGGGCGGGCCTCGCCGCCGCCGATCTGGCGGATCTCGCTGCCGCGCAGCCGGGGCAGGGCCATCGCCAGCGCGGTGAAGTCGTTGACGACCACCAGCGTGTCCAGGCCGAGCCGCTGGCGCGCTTCCTCGATCGAGAACTGCCAGTGGTAGTTGGTCATGCGCACCTGGTCGCCCTCGACCGGGTTGGCGATGGCGATCGCCGCGTGCGCCACCTTCAGCTGGCGCGGCAGCCGGTCCATGTAGGCGCGCACGGCGGCATGGAAGTCGGCGTGTTCGGCACAGCGCAGCAGCGCGATGTGCTCGAACTCTCCGGGAGTGGTCTCCAGGGCGAAGCGGGCGAAGGTGCCGCCGATGTCGGCGATGAGCCGGGGACTGTCGAATTCACGCATGAAGCGGCGATTATGGCGCGACGTCCTGCGGCTTCCGGAAGGGTTCGCCCTAGCCGCGCGGGCGGGCGATCAGGTTTGCAGGTGTAGCGTGACTACAGCATGTCAATCCGGCGAGAATTGCCGGCGTGGGAGAAAAAACTCCTTCAAAGACAAGCAATTGAGCGCGAGAGGCGAAGCGGCGACAGCGCGGGAGAAGTGGTCGGGGAGCGACTTGGCAACACTTCTCTTGTGTGAGTGATGTAGTTTTGCTACCTTGCGCGGATTCGCCGCGGACGCGGTGTCGGAGGGGCCTTGGACGGCCCTTCGCCAGTCAGAGAGCAGGACAAGAACAGTGCAAGCAGATCAGGGTGTGGTTTTGAGTCAGACGACGGCGGCCGCGGGCTATCCGTGGCTGGTGGCGGACATCGGCGGCAGCAACGCCCGTTTCGCCTGGGTGGACGGGCCGGGGCAGTCCGTGGCGCACGTGCGCAAGCTGCCGGTCGCCCAGTACGACTCGCTGCGCGCCGCCGCCGAGGCCTACCTGAAGGAGCTGGCCGCCCTGGGCGTGTCGGCACGGCCGAAGCGCGCGTCGCTGGCCTTGGCCACGGCGATCAACAGCGACCGCATCGAGCTGACCAACAGCCATTGGACTTTTTCGCGCAGCCAGCTGCAGGCCGAGCTGGGCCTGGATGAGCTGCGGCTCCTCAACGACTTCGAAGCCCTGGCGCTGTCGCTGCCGGGCCTGCGAGCGGACCAGGTCGCGGCCGTGCCGGGTCCCGCCCTGACGACGCCGCGCGGCACGCTGGCGGTGATCGGTCCGGGCACCGGCCTGGGCGTGGGCGGTGTGATCGCGACCTCGGGCGGCTGGGTGGCGCTGGCGGGCGAGGGCGGTCACATGACGCTGGCGCCGACCAACGACTACGAGAGCGAACTGCTCGCCGCCGCGCGCAAGGAATTCCCGCATGTCTCCGCCGAGCGTTTCCTGTCCGGCGTCGGCCTGCCCACCCTGCATGCGGCGGTGGCGGCCGTGGCCGGTCAGCCGTCCGCGCGGCGCCTGACGGCGGAACAGATCGTCGAGGGCTCCTTGGCCGGCGACGCGATCTGCGCGCAGACGATGGACCAGTTCTGCGCCTTCCTCGGCAGCTTCGCCGGCAGCGTCACGCTGGCACTGGGCGCGCGCGGCGGGATGTACATCGGCGGGGGCATCGTGCCCCGGCTGGGCGAGCGCTTCTTCCAGTCTTCCTTCCGGGCGCGCTTCGAGGCCAAGGGCCGCTTCGCCCCCTACCTGGCCTCCGTGCCCTGCGTGCTGATCACCGACACGCTGACGGCGCTGGCGGGCGCGGCGTTCGCGCTGGAGCAGTCGGTGCGTTGAGTCTGTAGTCCGGGCGAGGATGGGTTGTAGTCCAGCTACATCACGCACTGTTAACGGCGGCCCCTGAGGCCGCCGTTTTTCATTTCGTCTCCCTAATTTGCGGGTTTCTCAGTAGAAACCCGACGTAACTTCGTCGTTTTTCCGCCATGGCGGGGGCTCTTTGTGTTCTCCAGGGTTTGCGAGAGCTTGGATCGTGATCTAGTTTTAGTACAGAATTCTTCCAGAACGTTGGGTACCGTCGTTCAAACAGGAGACAAAGAAATGAAGACATCGCACACCTCGCGCGAGTTGTTCCGGGTGCAGCCCGTCGCTGCCGGTTGCCTGATGACGCTGGCCCTGATGGCCGGCGCCGCCCATGCGCAGCAGGCCCAGACGGAGGCCGACAAGGCCGCCGCGGAAAAAGCCGCCGCCGACCGCCAGCTCGAAACCGTCACCGTCACCGGCATCCGCCGCGGCATCGAAGCCGCGATCTCGGTGAAGAAAAACTCCGACTCCATCGTCGAAGCCGTGTCCGCCGAGGACATCGGCAAGCTGCCCGACGTGTCGATCGCCGAATCGATCGCGCGCCTGCCGGGTCTGTCCGCGCAGCGCGTGGCCGGCCGCGCGCAGGTGATCTCGGTCCGCGGCCTGTCGCCGGACTTCGCGACCTCGCTGCTCAACGGCCGCGAGCTGGTCTCCACCGGCGACAACCGCAGCGTCGAATTCGACCAGTACCCGTCCGAGCTGCTCAGCGGCGTGGTCGTCTACAAGACGCCGGATGCCGGCCTGGTGGGCCAGGGCCTGTCGGGCACCATCGACATGCAGACGGTCCGTCCGCTGAACTTCAGCAACCGCGTCGTCACGCTGAACGCGCGCGGACAGCGCAACTCGCTGGGCTCGGCCGCCAACGCCAGCGGCAACGGCAACCGGCTGAGCGCCAGCTACATCGATCAATTCGCCGACCGCACCATCGGCGTGTCGCTGGGCTACGCGCACCAGGAAACGCCGACGCAGGAAGAGCAGGTCGGCCTGTACGAACCCTGGGACACCTCGGGCCGCACCGGCCTGCCGGCGGGCACCTACAACTCGGGCGGCATCAAGGCGCTGCGCCGCACCGGCAAGACCGAACGCGACGCGCTGATGGGCACGATCGAGTTCCGCCCGACCAAGAACTGGACCAGCGTCGTCGACGGCTTCTGGACCAAGGCCAAGGCGGAGGACACGGCCAACCAGTTCGAGATGAGCATGACCTGGAACGGCAACAACGCGCCGCTCGACTGGTCCGGCGTCACCACCAACAGCGCCAACACGCAGACCGGCGGCACGCTGCTGAACGCCTACCCGCTGGTGCGCGGCATGTACAACAAGCGCGACGACAAGATCGTCGCCACCGGCTGGAACAACAAGCTGAAGTTCGACAGCGGCCTGTCGCTGACGGCCGACGTGAACTACTCGCGCGCCACGCGCAACGAGATCAACCTCGAGAACAACACGCAGCTGCTGTCGGCGCCGGGCGCGGTCCCGCTGGACAACGTCAAGCTGGCGTTCAACTCGGGCGACTTCTCGCAGATCGTGCCGGGCCTGACCTACTCCGACCCGAGCAAGCTGTACCTGCAGAACACCATCTACGGCTCGGGCTACGGCAAGACGCCCAGCGTCAAGGACGAGCTGACCGGCTTCAAGCTGGCGGGCAACATGCCGGCGCCCGCGGTGGTGAACGGCTGGTTCTCGGACTTCGACGTCGGTGTGAACTACGCGGACCGTTCGAAGAAGAAGCGCCAGCCCGAGGGCAACATCAACGTCGGCGCGCAGGGCAACACGGCGATCGGTTCGGACCTGCAGTACAGCCCGGTGGACCTGAGCTTCGCGGGTCTGGGCATGATCCCGGCGTGGAACGTGCCGGGCGCGGTGGGCCGCTACATGACCTTCAATCCGACGGACACGGAGAGCTACCTGATCTCCAAGGCCTGGGACGTGAAGGAAAAGGTGGCGACGGTGTTCTTCAAGGGCAACATCGACTCGTCGGCCTTCGGCATCCCGATGCGCGGCAACGTCGGCCTGCAGGTGGTGCACACGGACCAGTCGTCGCAGTCGAACTACTTCGACGGCACGGCCCCGGCGGGCCAGCAGGTCAAGCCGCTGAACGGCGGCAAGAAGTACACCGACTACCTGCCGGCGCTGAACCTGGCGTGGTCGCTGTCGGATGACCAGACGCTGCGTTTCGCGGTCGCCAAGCAGATGGCCCGCGCGAAGGTGGACCAGCTGCGTTCGGCGCTGGACTTCGGCGTCGACGCCAACACCGGCAAGCCGGGCGCGAGCGGCGGCAATCCGGAACTGGATCCGTGGCGCGCCAACGCGGTCGACCTGTCCTGGGAGAAGTACTTCGGCTCCAAGGCCTACGTGTCGGTGGCGGGTTACTACAAGGATCTGCGCAGCTACATCTACACGCAGAGCAACGACCGCTACGACTTCTCGCGCTTCGTCGCCGGCTACACGCCGCAGCCGGGCCAGCCGCCGGCGCTGCCGATCGGCACCTACACCGCGCCGTACAACGGCCAGGGCGGCAAGCTGCGCGGCCTGGAGCTGACGGCCTCGCTGCCGTTCAACCTGATCAGCCAGTCGCTGAACGGTTTCGGCATCGTCGCGAGCGCCAGCTTCAACAGCAGCAACATCCAGATCAAGGATCCGGAGAGCGCGAGCAGCGTGGGCTCGGGCAACATCTCGCTGCCGGGCCTGTCCAAGCACGTCTACAACCTGACCGCGTACTACGAGGCCAACGGCTTCGAGGCCCGCATCAGCCAGCGCAAGCGCTCGGACTTCATCGGCGAGATCGGCAACTTCAACGGGGCGCGCACGCTGCGCTACGTGGTCGGCGAGAGCATCGTGGACGCGCAGATCGGCTACAACTTCACCGAGGGTCCGCTGAAGGGGCTGGGTCTGCTGGCGCAGGTCAACAACCTGACCGACGAGGCCTACCGCACCTACGCGGCCACGAAGGACCGGCCGCTGGAGTACATCAAGTGGGGTCGCACCTACCTGATCGGCGCGACCTACAAGTTCTGATGAACCCCTGAGCCGCCGGGCCCGATCGGGTCCGGTTCAGCGAACGTAGCAGCCCCGTCCGGCGTGAGCCGGGCGGGGCTGTTTGCATGGGGGTGTCCGACGGCATCTCCAGGGCTGCCGGCCCTCTGGCAACGATGTTCGCGACTCAGGCAAACTCGTGCAACGAGAAACCGCCCAGCGCCGTTGCTGGCGCTTCGGCGATCCACGAGAGACCTCATGTCGTTCAGCTCCAACCGGAAGGCAGTGTTTGATGAGTCGCTGCCACTTGCGCACCGGGCCTCGCACGCCAGGTCATGCGCGCTGCATGTCGCCAACAAGCTCGGAGTCCCCCGAAGCGCCGTGTTCGTCGAGGTTGCGCGTCGAACGCGTGTTGATCTCGATCACCCGGCGAGCGTCGCCGAGGTGCTCCGCGCGTTTGCATTGCTGGAAGAACTCAGGCAGGGTCAGGCGTTGCTCGCCAGTTCCCACGAAGGCGGCTGACCGACATCGCACGCATAGTTCCCATTCGCGTGTTCATGACGCGTCTCAATCCCCCACCAGCACCCGCCCCGTCATCGGCCCGATCTCCACGAGCAGCTTGCCGTTGGCCGCCGCCTTCATCGGCGCGCCGGGTGTCATCGCATCGATGAACGGGATGCCGCGCAGTGCGGGTGGCAGCATGAGTTCGACGCGCAGCGGCTGGTCGGCGTTGTTCATCGCGACGATCGCGTTGCGCTGGCCGTCCTGGCGCAGCAGCACGATGACGTGCTCGTCGAGCCACAGCGGCGCCGACAAGGTCCCGTGCCGCAGCACCGGTTGCGCGTGCCGCAGCGCCACCAGGCGCTTGAACTGCTCGCGCAGCGCCAGATCCGGCTGGCCGCCTTCGTCGGCCCACGGATAGGGCGCGCGGTTGTACGGGTCCTCGCCGCCGCCCAGGCCGACCTCGTCGCCGTAGTAGATCGTCGGCGCGCCCGGGTAGCTCATCTGGAAGAAGACCGCCAGCAGCAGCCGGCGCTTGGCCTCGGCAACCTTCTCCGGCGGGCTGTCGTCGCGCACGCCGAAGTGGTGCAGCGCCCGCGGCTGATCGTGCGAGGACAGCAGCGTCATCGACGCGAACAGCGACGGCGCCGGGTAGGACTCGCGCAGCAGCTCGAGGTTCTGGTAGAGGCGCTCCGCGTTGCCGCCGGCCGCGTAGTCCAGCACCGTGTTGCGGAAGATGTAGTTCATCGTCGCGTCGAAGGTGTCGCCGAGGAAGAACTTGCTCGCGTCGAACCAGGTCTCGGCGATCGTCAGCGCGCCGGGCTGATGGCGCTTCACCGCGACGCGCCAGGCGCGCCAGAAGTCGTGCGGCACCCAGGGCGCCACGTCCATCCGCCAGCCCGCCGCGCCGCGGTCCAGCCAGAACTGCATCACGCCGTCGCGGCCGAAGGCGTACTCGCGGAAGGCGCGGCTGGACTTGTCGAGCTCGGGCAGGTCCTTGATGCCGATCCAGGCGGCGTACTGGTCGTCGGCGTTCGCCTTGGAGAGGTCGAACTTGAACCAGCTCGCATAGGGCGACGCCGGGTTGGGCTTGCCGTTGTCGAAGGCGCCGCCGGCGGGGAAGTTGCCGAAGCGGTTGAAGTAGGGCGAGTCCGCGCCGACGTGGTTCAGCGAGGTGTCCGGGATCACGCGCAGGCCGCGCTTGCCGGCCTCGCTGGTCAGACGCTCGAAGTCGGCGTTGCTGCCGAAGGCCGGATCGATGCGCTTGTAGTCGCCGGTGTCGTACTTGTGGTTGCTGGCGGCCTGGAACACCGGCGTCAGGTAGAGCGCGTTGGCGCCGAGGTCGCGGAGGTCGTCGAGCTTGTCGATGATCCCGGCGAGGTCGCCGCCGAAGAAGTCGTTGTTGTAGACCGCGTCGGAGCCGTCGCCGCTGCCGGGCTTGTACGGCCGGTCCAGCCAGCGCGGGTGACGCTCGATGCCGTGGTCCTGGTACTTCGCCTGTCCGACCTGCGGGTCGTTGGTCTTGTCGCCGTTGCGGAAGCGCTCGGGGAAGACGTAGTAGTAGACAAGATCGCGCGCGAAGTCCGGCACGGCGAAGTCGGAGGCGTGAATCGTCTGCCGGTAGCGGCGGATCGCGAAGGGCGGGATCGGTCCCTTGGCATCGGGGCCCTTGCCATCGGCACCCTGAGGCAGCGGCGCGACGGTGGCCGCCCCCATCGACCCCTTCTCCTTCGTCCAGTAGATGGTGTCGGCGTTGTTCTGCACGACGTAGCGTGCGCCGCCGACGGTGGCGATGAAGTAGTAGCCGTAGACGCCCGGTCCGCCGAAGCGGTGGCGCGCCTTCCAGACCTCGCGGCCGGCGGCCCCGCCGACGCCGGTCCCGGCCTTGTGCAGCGGCACGCGGGCTTCCTCGGTGTAGGCGATCAGGTCTTCATTGCCTTCGACGCGGCGTCGCTCGACGACGAGTTCGAGCTTCTCGACGCCGGGCAGCGCGGTCAGCTGGAAGTCGATCCAGGTCTTGGCGGGCTGGGCGCCGAAGGGCTTCTTGAAGTCGGTGAGGCGCGAGTCGTAGCGCAGGCTGGCGGCGATCGGCGGCAGCGCGGGGGCAGAGGCCGAGGAGGCTGATGAGTCCGGTGCGTCCGCGGCCTGAGGCTCAGGGGTCTGGCCTGACGCCAGGACAGGGAGGAGCAAGGCCGCGCACAGCAGGCGGCGACGGAGAGGAGGCAATGCGCGCATAGGCCGACGCTAACGCGAAGCGACGCCGATGGGTGCTGGTATTTCCTCCGGAACGCCGCCCCGAGGCCCCCTCATCGAGGGGCGGTCACCCGCCGCTGGCCGCGCCCGACGCCGGCGTCACCCCGGTCGCACCCGCCGCTCCGGTCGCGCCCGTCGATCCGGTCGCCCCGGTCGCGCCCGTCGATCCGGTCGCTCCGGTCGCCTTCCGCCAGCTCGCCAGCGTGTTGGCAAACTCGATCACCGCCATCGCGTAGTAGCTGCTCTGGTTGTAGCGGGTCACCGTGTAGAAGTTCTGCGTGCCCGCGACGTACACCGGCGCGGCGCCGCCCATCTGGAGTTCGATCAGCGCCAGCGGCCCGTTGTGCGCGCGGCCTTGTGGCGAGAGCTGCGCCCCGACCGACTCGAACTGCCGCGCGTCGAGCTGCGGCAGGACGTCGCTGATCAGCAGCTGCGCGCGGGCCGCCGTGTCGTTGGGCACCTGCACGTCGTAGTGCGTCGGCATGCCGCGCTGCCAGCCGTGTTCTTTCAGGAAGTTGGCGACCGAGCCGATCGCGTCGACCGGGCTGTTGATCAGGTCCACGTGGCCGTCGCCGTCGAAGTCGATGGCGTAACGCCGCCAACTGCCGGGCATGAACTGGCCCCAGCCGATCGCGCCCGCGTACGAGCCCTTCATCGCCATCGGATCCAGGCCGTTCTCGCGCGCCAGGATCAGGAACTGGCGCAGCTCCTCGCGGAAGAACGGGCTGCGGTCGCGCGCGCCCGGTGGCAGCGGCGAGGGGTAGTCGAAGCTCAGCGTCGCCAACGCGTCCAGCACGCGGAAGCCGCCCATGATGCGGCCGTAGAAGGTCTCCACGCCGATCACCGAGGCGATGATTTCCGCCGGCACGCCGTAGGCCGCCTCCGCGCGCGCCAGCGCCGCCTCGTGCGTCGCCCAGAAGGCCAGGCCCGCCTGCAGCCGCTGCGGCTCGACGAAACGCTGCCGGTATGCCCCCCAGTCCTTCGCCTGTCCCGGCGGTCCGGGCAGGATCAGCCGCTGGACGGTCGGCTGCGGACGCGCCAGCGCCAGCACCGCGCGCAGTTCCTCGCGCCGGTAGCCGAGCGACTCGGCCTGCGCGTCGGCGAAAGCCACCACGTCGGCGCGGTCGCCGTATTCGGGGAGCACCGCCGGTTTCTTCGCGGGCTTTCTCGCCGGCTTCGCGGGCTTCGCCTTGGAGGCGGTGTGCGCGGCGGCATGCGGCCTGTCCGATGCCGGCGACTGCGCCATCACCGGGGTCGCGGCCAGCGCCGCGATCAGCGGCGAGGCGGTCATCGCGGTCTGCAGGAGCGTGCTCAGGAACAGACGGCGGGGAGAGGGACTGCGGGTACGGCGGAAGGCGGTCATGCGGGCGGAGAAGCGGATCAACGTGTCAGGACTTGCCGGAGCTCGGCGCATTGCGCCGCGAACAGGCGCTGCCATTGTGACGTGGCTGCGGCGAGGTCCTGACGGTAGCGTTGCGCTTCCAATTGCAACAGCGACGCCGCCACGGCCTCGGCGCGCGTGCCATGACGCTCGACGAGCGCGGCCGCCCAGCGGCGCGGGGTCTCGTCGTCGCGGGTCGGCAGGCCGAGCCGGTCCAGCTCGCGCCGCACCCGCAGGCGCTGGCGCGACCAGGGATCGTGCGGCCGCCGCTGCCAGGCGGCCGCGCCGGCGCCGATCGCTGCCGTGGCCGTGAGCAGCGCGCCGGCGACCTGTCCCAGCGTGGTCCAGTCCGGGTTGTCGAAGCCGAGCCGCTTGAGCAGGCTCATCTGGTCGCCGGTCGAGAAGTTCAGCACCGTCTGCTGCCAGCGGTTGTTGAGGCTTTCCCACGCGTTGCGCAAGTTCGTCAGCAGGCCGGGGCGCAACTGCTCGAGCGCGCCGCTGAAGAGGCCCGGCTCCGGCCGCAGCGGCCGGCCCTGGATGCGTTCCGGCGAGACCGCCGCGGTGGGGTCGGCGCGTTGCCAGCCGCTCGCGGGCGACCAGAACTCGGCCCAGGCGTGGGCCTGGCTCATGCGGACCACGAGGTTGCCGTCCTGCAGGTTCGGGTCGGCGCCCTGGAAACCCGTGACCACGCGCGCCGGCACGCCCGCCGCCCGCATCATCACGACGTAGGCGGACGCGAAGTGCTCGCAGAAACCGAGCTTGCGGTCGAACCAGAACTCGTCGATCGCATCGGGCGTCGTCTCGCCGTAGATGCCGGGCGCCAGCGTGTAGCCGAAGCCGTCGCGGCGGATCCGCGTCAGCAGTTCGCGGCTGACCGCCTGGGCGAGCGCGTTCTCGTCCAGCGCGGCGAAGCGCTCGCGCAAGCTCGCGCCGTAGGCGCGGGCGCGCGGGTTGACGCCGGGCGGCAGGCTCAGGGATTCGTTGCGGTCCGCGCGTCCGAGCCGCGTGCTCGGCGTCGCGCGCGGCCAGGCCTCATGCCGGAAGCGCAGCACCTCCGCGACCGGCAGCGCGACCTGCCACTGGCCCTGGGGCGCGCGGATCGCGGTCAGGCGCCCGAGCGGCAGGCGTGCCCCGGTGGCGCCGGGGCTGTACTCCAGCAGCGGGATCGCCGTGACGCGCAACGGGTCCATCGTGACCTCGTAGCGGAACACCGGGCCGTCGAGCGCCGGGGCATCCTCGCCGGGCGCCCAGGTCACGCGCGGCGTGGTCCAGGTCTTGCCGTCGAAGCGCGTCAGCACCTGGGCGCGGAAGTACAGCAGCGGCTGGGGCGGCGGCGCGCCGTCGAAGCGCAGGCGCATCGCGATGGTGTCGTCGGTGGCGACTTCCGCGAAGGCGCCGAAGCTCATCGAGTCCGACAGCCCGGTGCGCGCGCCCGAGTCCTTGGGCAGCCCCCACAGCGGCGGGAAGCGCGGGAAAAGCAGGAACAGCGCGACCATCACCGGCAGGCCGATCAGCGTGTTGCGCGCGGCGATGCGGGCGGCGAGCTTGAGGCTGGGCACGCCCTGCGGCATCTGCGCCAGTACCAGCGCCGACAGCAGGGCCCAGACGCAGCCGATCATCCAGACCGCGATCAGCGGTGACTGCGAATAGAGGAACTGCGTCAGCACCAGGAAGAAGCCGAGGAAGAAGACGACGAAGGCGTCGCGTCGGGCGCGCAGCTCCAGCGTCTTGAGCGCCATCAGCATCGCGAGCATCGTGATGCCGGCTTCGCGGCCGAGGATGGTCTTGTGCGTGGCGAAGGTCAGTCCGATGACGAGCGCGAGCACGGCCAGCAGGCTCCAGCGGCCGGGCAGCGCCTCGCTGCGCCAGGCCAGTCGCGCGCGCCAGCCGAGCATCAGCGCGGTGAGCAGGCTGCACCACCACGGCAGATGCCCCGCATGCGGCACCAGCGTGGCCGCGATGATCGCGAGCAGGAACAGCGTGTCGCGCGCTTCGCGGGGCAGGGGGCTGCGGTGCCGACCCGCCGCTGCGGTCGCCGAGTTCATGCCCGGTCCTCCATCAGCGCCAACGCTTCCATGCAGACCCGGAAGTGATCCGGTCCGAGGTCCGGCGCGATCGCGATGTCGCGCAGCTTCAGGCCATAGGGCAGGCCTTCTTCCTCCGCCCGCTGCACCCAGGCCGTCAGGCGGGAGATGCGCAGTTCGAAGGGGAGGCCGCGCGTGGCGGCGAGGTCCAGCCATTGCTCGCTGGCGCGGCTGCCCAGGCGCTCGCGCACGAGCAGCGCCGCGCCGCCGCCGCTGCTGCCCGACGGCGGCTGCGGTTGCGCCAGCGCGAGCGCCGATTTCTTCCACAGGATCTGCCGCGGCGAGTCGCCGTGGCGATACGGCCGCAGCCCCGGATCGTCGCCCAGCCCCGGCTGGCCCTGGCCCTGCGGCAGGCCTTCCTCGACCGAGGCGGCGGGCGGCGCGTCGAGCTCGGGCGTCGGATAGACCCAGGCCTGCGCCGCCGGACGCCAGTAGCTCCAGGTGACGAAGAGGCCGAAGGGGAAGTGCGATTCGATGCGCAACCGCGGCAGCGCGTGCCGGCCGCGGGTCGGGAAGGTGACCTGCAGGTGCAGTTGCGCGTGGCCCTGCGCCGGCACGTCCGCGTAGGCCGTGTCCGCCGCCTTGGCGTCGGGCAGTCGCAGGCCGACGCCGAAACGCGCCGCGCCCGTGTTGTGCAACCGGATGTCTAGCGCGAGCGGCTGGCCGGCATGCGTCGCGGACGGCGTCTTCAGGTCCAGCTTCAGCCCGCGCAGGTTGGCGTGCGTCGCGTTCATCGACGCCATGCCGGCGCCCGCCAGCACGAAGGTCAGCAGGTAGCCCAGGCTCAGCTGGTCGTTGATCGAGGCCAGCAGGAGCACCAGCAACGTCGCGACGAAGGCGGCGCCCGGACGGCTAGGAAGGATGTAGAGGTTGCGCTGCGTCAGCGCGGTGGTGTCGCTGGCCGGGTGGCGGCCCTGCCACCACTTCTCCCAGCGCCGCTGCCACGGCCATCGCAGCGCGGGCCGCTTCAGCGAGGGCAGCTTCCAGGAAGGGACACGCACGGCGGTTCAGGGCAGCGGCACCGCGGCCATCATCGCGCGCACCTGCTCGCGCGCGCCCCGGGCGCTGCCGCCGCGCGGCCGCAGCCGGTGCGCGATGGTCTGCGGCAGGATGGCCTGCACGTCGTCCGGAGAGACATAGTCGCGCCCGCTCAGCAGCGCCTTCGCGCGCGCGGCGCGCAGCAGCGCCAGGCCGGCGCGCGGGCTCAGGCCTTCCTGGAACCACTCGCCGGAACGCGTCGCCTCCAGCAGCGCCTGCAGGTAATCCAGCAGCGCCGGCGAGACATGCACCGCCAGCACCGCGCGCTGCAGCTCGCGCAGCTGGTCCGGCGTCATCACCGGCTTGAGCGCGCGCAGCAGCTCGCGGCTGTCGCCGCCCATCAGCAGTTCGCGCTCGGCCTGGCGGTCCGGGTAGCCCAGGCTGATGCACATCAGGAACCTGTCCAGCTGCGACTCCGGCAGCGGGTGCGTGCCCAGCTGCTCGCTGGGGTTCTGCGTCGCGATGACGAAGAAGGGCAGCGGCAGCGCATGCGTCGTGCCGTCGACGCTGACCTGGTACTCCTCCATCGCCTCGAGCAGCGCGCTCTGCGTCTTGGGACCGGCGCGGTTGATCTCGTCGGCCAGCAGCACCTGGCTGAACACCGGGCCCGGATGGAACTGGAAAGGGCTGCCGCCGGTCGCCTGCGCGCCCGGCTGGTAGATGTTGACCCCCAGCAGGTCCGAGGGCATCAGGTCGGTGGTGAACTGCACCCGCGAGAAGCGCAGGCCCAGCGAGATCGACAGCACATGCGCCAGCGTCGTCTTGCCGACGCCGGGCAGGTCCTCGATCAGCAGGTGGCCGCCGGCCAGCAGGCAGGCCAGACAGTCCTCCGTCTGCGCCTGTTTGCCTTTGATGATCGTGCTAATCTGCCGGCGCAGGTCGGCCAGCGGCTGGGAGACGAGGGTCGGAGCGTCGGAACTCATCGGCGCACGATAGCTCAGAATCCGTTCGCTCCGACGAAGCGGCGCACATGTCCCGACCGTGCCCCGACCGGGGCCCCGACCGTGCAAGCGCCGACGAAGCGCCGACGAAGCGCCGACCAAGCGCCGACCAAGAGCCGACCATGAGCACCGCCTTCATCAGCCACCCCGACTGCCATCGCCACGACATGGGCGCCGGTCACCCGGAATGCCCGCAGCGCCTGGGCGCGATCGAGGACTGGCTGATCGCGCACGGCGTCGATGTCGCGCTCGATCGCCATGAGGCGCCCCGCGCCGAGCTCCAGTCGCTGGAGCGCGCGCACTCCGCCCGTTACGTCGCCGAACTGAAGGCGGCACTCGAAGACCTCGAGCAGCAGGCGAAACAGGGCGTGCCCCATCCGATGAAGGCGCTGGACCCCGACACCTGCGCCAATGCGTTCACCTGGTCCGCGGCGCTGCGCGCGGCGGGCGCGGCGGTGCAGGCGACCGACCTGGTCCTGGACGGCCGGGCCGAGAACGCCTTCTGCGCGGTCCGGCCGCCGGGTCACCACGCGACGCGCGACCAGACGATGGGCTTCTGCTTCTTCAACAACGTGGCCGTCGCGGCGCGCCATGCGCTGGACGTGCGCGGGCTGGACCGCGTGGCGGTCGTCGACTTCGACGTCCACCACGGCAACGGCACCGAGGACATCCTGGCCGGCGACGAGCGCGTGCTGATGGTCAGCATCTTCCAGGACCCGCTGTACCCGTACTCCGGCACCGAGCCCAAGGGCGCGAACATGCTCAACGTGCCGGTGCCGCCGTACACGCGCGGCGCCGAAGTGCGCGAGATGATCGAGTCGCTGTGGATGCCGGCGCTGGAGCGCTTCAAGCCGCAGATGATCTTCGTCTCGGCCGGTTTCGACGCGCACCGCGACGACGAGCTGGCGCAGCTCGGCCTGGTCGAGGCCGACTACGAATGGATCACGCTGCGCATCATGGACGTGGCCCGGCGCCACGCGAAGGGGCGCATCGTCTCCTGCCTGGAGGGCGGCTACGACCTCGGCGCGCTGGCGCGCAGCGTCGGCGTGCACCTGCGGACGCTGGCCGGCCTCTGAGCCGCCGCCCGGGCGGGGGCGCCGCCCCTCGATCGGCTCCGCGCGACAATCGCGCCCGCAACTGCCGACGCGCTCCCGGCCACTCAGTCCGTCCCGCGACTGAACGGCCCGACCCGCGCCGGCTCCCGAATTGTTTTCCTCCTTGAGTGTCATCTTGGGCAACACCACCCCCCTCAACCACACCCTCAGCCTGCGCGAGCTGGAGTCGCTGCTCACGATGCTGGCGCGGCCCCAGGCGCTGATCGAGGTCGGCCTGGTGCTGGCCTGCCTGGCGCTGTCCTGGCTGATCGTCTACCGCATCAGCAGGCACGTGACGGTGGCGCCGGGGCATCACTCGGTGCTGCTGGGCCACCGCGTGTTCGACGGCGTCCTGTTCCCGGTGGTCGCGCTGCTGCTGGCGCTCGGCGCGCGGCGGGTCATGCCGCTGCTGGGCGAGCCGGTCGCGCTGTTCCGCGTCGTCATCCCGGTGCTGCTGTCGCTGGTGGTGATCCGGCTGGTGGCGCGCGTGCTGCGGGCGACGATGCCCGATTCCATCGGCATCAAGCTGCTGGAGCGCAGCGTGTCCTGGGTGGCGTGGCTGGGCTCCATCCTGTGGATCGTCGGCGTGCTGCCCATCCTCATCGACGAGCTCGACGACTACAAGCCGTCCTTCCTGCCGAAAGGCCCGAACGGCCATGCGACGAGCGTCTATGACCTGTTGATCGTCGTGCTGCAGGTCGGCGCGGTGATGCTGGTCGTGCTGTGGCTCTCCTCCACCGTCGAGGCGCGCCTGCTGCGCGGCAAGTCGGTGCTGGACCTGTCGATGCGCAAGATCGCGGTCAACCTCACGCGCACCGCGCTGCTGGTGATCGGCGCGATGGTGGCATTGAACACGGTGGGCCTGAACCTCAGCGCGCTGTCCTGGCTGGGCGGCGCGGTGGGCGTGGGCCTGGGCTTCGGCCTGCAGAAGATCGCGGCGAACTACGTTTCCGGCTTCATGATCCTGGCCGAGCGCTCGCTGCGCATCGGCGACATGGTGAAGGTCGACAACTTCGAGGGGCGCATCAGCGACATCAAGACGCGCTACACGGTGATCCGCGCGCTCAACGGCCGCGAGGCCATCGTGCCCAACGAGTCGCTGATCACCACGCGGGTCGAGAACCTCTCGCTGGCCGACCCGCAGGTGAACGTGTCGACGGTGGTGCAGGTGGCCTATGGCACCGACGTGGATGCGCTGTTCCCGCAGCTGATCGAGGAGGTGAAGCGCGTCCCGCGCGTGCTGTCCGAGCCGTCGCCCTCGGTGTCGCTGAGCAACTTCGCCGCCGACGGGCTGGAGCTGACGATCGGCTTCTGGATCTCCGATCCGCACAACGGGCAGGGCGGGGTGCGGTCCGAGGTGAACCTCGCGATCCTGCGCTTGCTGAACCGCTTGGACATCGACATCCCGTTCCCGCAGCGTGTCGTGCGCACGGTGGTGGAAGTCCCGGTGCCGCCGGTCACTCCGGCGTCGCGGTGAGAAGGGCTGACGACCGCCCTTGTCGCCGTATCGCCGTGTCGCCATGTCGAGGCTGCACGGTGCCGATGACGCCGCGACGCCATCCAATGGTGTAAGACGCGCAGCCCGATCCGTGTAGGAGTGAGCCGCGTCGTCATCCATGACGGGCTTCTCGGAGGACAGTGGGTCCTTGGCTTGCCACGTCGCCGCATCACTCAGATGCACACCATGGCCAAGCCGAACGACTCCAGGTATTCGACAGACGACTACATCTCCACCGGCTCCCCGGGTCTCGACGACGTGTTACGTGGCGGGTTGCCGACGGGGCACATCTATCTGCTCGAAGGACCGGCCGGTGCCGGCAAGACAACGCTCGGGCTGCAGTTTCTGCTGGAAGGCGTCCGTTGCGGTGAGCGCGTCTTGTGGTGCACGCTCGCGGAGACCGAATCGCAGCTCATGGCCACGGCCCGGTCGCACCGGTGGGACTTGGCGGGTGTGGATATTGTCAATCTGGCCGAGGTCGAGGGAGGAGAAGCCGAAGGCGACTACTCCTTCTTCTCGCCCAGCGATGTCGAGTTGAATGATGTCATCGCGAAGATTCTCAGGGTCACAGCGCAACTTCGCCCGCGTCGCGTGGTCTTCGACCCCTTCTCCGACGTGCGCCTGCTTGCGCGTGATCCGCTGCGGTTCAGGCGGCAGCTCCTGCGATTGCGCGAGCACTTCTCCGCCATGGGGGCGACGGTGCTCCTGATCCAGGAGGTCGGGCTGAATGGCAGCAACGACGCGGTGGGTGAAGGCGTCGTGCACGGCATCATCAGCCTGTACCAGCACGCACCGGATTACGGAAAGCAGCGTCGGCGACTGCGGGTGCACAAGATGCGCGGCGTGCCGATGCAGGAAGGTTTCCACGATACGGCGATACAGACGGGCGGCGTGATCGTCTACCCGCGCCTGGTCGCCAACGAGCACGATCCCGATCTGGCAACCCTGGGGCGAGGCACCACGCTGACCAGCGGCAGCCAGGTGCTGGACGGCATGCTCTTCGGTGGCCTGGATCGCGGCAGCAGCCTGCTGGTGACCGGGCCATCCGGCATCGGCAAGAGCACGCTGTGCATGCAATTCACCAATGCCATCGCAGAGCGCGGCGGTCGAGCTGCGGTTTATCTGTTCGACGAGACTCGCCGTGTGTTCCTGTCACGCGCGGACGCTCTGGGAATGGGTACCCGGGCTCGCGTCGAATCTGGAGAGATCGCCCTGCGTCAGATCGATCCCGCGGAGTTCTCCCCTGGCGAATTTGCTCACCTCATCCGGCGTGCCGTGGAGGAGGACGGCGTCACGATGGTCGTCATCGACTCCCTCAACGGATACCTCACGGCGATGCCTGACGAGAAGCATCTCGCCATGCACATGCACGAACTGTTGAGCTATCTCTCCAACCGGGATGTCGCCACGCTGCTGACGCTGAACCAGCAGGGTTTCGTGGGTGAGTCCAGCGCGTCACCGCTGGATGTCACCTACCTGACCGACGCCGCGGTGCTGCTGCGCTACTTCGAGGACGACGGCGAGATCCGACGCGCGCTGTCCGTGATCAAGCGACGCGTGGGCGGACACGACTCGACGATCCGCGAGTTCCGCATCGGACTTCCCGGATTGGACGTGCAGGCGCCGTTGCGCGGTTATCACGCCCTGTTATCGGGGATGCCCGTGGCCAAGGGCGAGGAGACGCGTGCGACATGAGCGAAGTCCAGATGCTCGCCGCGGCGCAGCCGCCCGTCGCGGCGGCGGAGGCCGTGTGCGCGGATGTCCTGGTCCTGGCGGCACCTCGCGATGCCTCGCTCACGCGCGAGCTGCTGGACGGTGCCGGCGTGTGCAGCGAATACTGCGCGGACGAGGCGTCGCTGATGCGCCACCTGTCCCTGGAGACGGGATCGGTGCTCGTCGCGGAGGAAATGGCGACGCCTTCGCTGCGGCGCCAACTGGCGGCGAGTGTCCGGGCCCAGCCAGCCTGGTCGGATCTGCCGATCATCATCGTGGCCAGCGCCAGCGCCGAACATCTGCCCCTTCACGCGCTCGCCGCGCTCGGCAATGTCTCGATGCTGCAGCGCCCGATGTCGCCGGACGCGCTGCGCTCGGCCGTCTCTGCCGCATTGCGCGCACGGCGGCGGCAGTGGCAGGTGCGCGACCTGCTGCGTCAGCAACGCGAGCAGGCGGAACGCAAGGATCAATTCCTGGCCATGCTGGCGCACGAGCTGCGCAACCCGCTGACGCCGATTCGTTATGCCGCCCACCTGCTGCAACTGGACGAGTTGCCGCGTGAGCGGCAGTCGACGCTGGCTCGTCTCGTCGATCGGCAGGTCGGTCACATGGGGCGCATCATCGACCAGCTGCTCGACGTATCCCGGCTGACCCGCGGGCTGGTCCAGCTCACCCGCGCGCCCGTGAACCTCTGCGCCCTCGCGCGCGAGACGCTGAGCGCGCACGCCGTCGCCGCGCAGGCCAGCGGGGTGGCCCTCGACTGCCGGTGCGACTGTGAGGCCTGGGTGAAAGGCGACGGCACGCGCTTGCGACAGGTGATCGATAACCTCGTGGACAACGCGATCAAGTTCTCGTCCGCCGGGCAACGGGTCATCGTGGCCTTGAGCTCTCTGGGGGATCGCGTCCAGCTGATCGTCCAGGATGAAGGCGACGGCGTGGAGCAGCACCTGCAGGACCAGCTGTTCGACGCCTTCGTCCAGGCGGATCGTTCCCTGGAGCGCTCCAGAGGCGGGCTGGGGCTCGGCCTCGCGCTGGTGAAGGGCCTCGTCTCGCTGCACGGCGGCGCGGTGTCGGTGTACTCTGCCGGCCCTCAGCAGGGCAGCACGTTCACCGTCACCCTGCCCGCCTTGCGTGAAACGCCGTCTGAAGCGGCGGTCGACCTCGACACCGTGCCAGCGGCGGCATCGGCGTCGCGCGACGTGCTCTTGGCGGAAGACAATGTCGACGCCGCCGACTCGCTGCGCATGATTCTGGAAGGCCATGGCCACCGGGTCGAGGTCGTGCACAACGGACCGGCCGCGGTGGAGGCGTTGCGGTTGAAGCGGCCGCAGGTGCTGATTTGCGACATCGGCCTGCCGGGACTGAGCGGTTATGACGTCGCCCGCGCCGCGCAAGGCTCGCACCGCCCGGCGTTGATGTTGGCGCTGACCGGTTACGGTTCGGCGGAAGATCGCAGACGGGCCGTCGAGGCCGGGTTCGATGGGCATCTCGCCAAGCCGATCGCGGTGCCGGACTTGCTGGCGTGGCTGTCCTCCGGCGCGCCGAAGCCCGAACCGGCCTGAGTGCGCGCGAGAGCCGCGTCGAGCGCGGCAGGCGGCATCCGCCCTCACTCGTCCTCGCGGAGGATGCCCAGCTGCCGCAGCACGCGGATGGGTGTGCACCTGTCATCGACGGTGCAATGAAAAAGACCACCCGAGGGTGGTCTTGTCCGTGCGGAACGCGAGGGGGAAGGGCGCTCAGCCCGCCGCCACCGGGATCTTGACCGGCTTGCCGGCGGCGATGCGCTGCTGCCACTCGGCCGGGCCGGTGATGTGGGCGCTGGTGCCGCCGGCGTCGACCGCCACCGTCACCGGCATGTCGACCACGTCGAACTCGTAGATCGCTTCCATGCCCAGGTCCTCGAAGCCGACGACCGTCGCGTGCTTGATCGCCTTGGACACCAGGTAGGCCGAGCCGCCCACCGCCATCAGGTAGGCCGACTTGTGGTTCTTGATCGACTCGATCGCGACCGGGCCGCGTTCGGCCTTGCCGATCATCGCGATCAGGCCGGTCTTCTCCAGCATCATGTCGGTGAACTTGTCCATGCGGGTCGCGGTCGTCGGACCGGCCGGTCCCACGACTTCATCGCGCACCGGATCGACCGGGCCGACGTAGTAGATGACGCGGTTGGTGAAGTCCACCGGCAGCGGCTCGCCCTTGGCCAGCATGTCCTGGATGCGCTTGTGCGCGGCGTCGCGGCCGGTGAGCATCTTGCCGTTGAGCAGCAGCGTGTCGCCCGGCTTCCAGCTGGCGACTTCGTCCTTGGTCAGCGTGTTCAGGTCGACGCGCTTGCTCTTGTTGTAGTCCGGCGCCCACTTCACGTCGGGCCACAGGTCCAGGCTGGGCGGCGTCAGGTAGCTCGGGCCCGAGCCGTCCAGCACGAAGTGCGCGTGGCGCGTGGCGGCGCAGTTCGGGATCATCGCGATCGGCTTGGAGGCCGCGTGCGTCGGGTAGGTCTTGATCTTGACGTCCAGCACGGTGGTCAGGCCGCCCAGGCCCTGCGCGCCGATGCCCAGCGCGTTGACCTTCTCGTACAGCTCGATGCGCAGCTCCTCGAGCCGGTTCGAGGGCCCGCGCGCGATCAGCTGCTGGATGTCGATCTCCTCCATCAGCGATTCCTTGGCCAGCAGCATCGCCTTCTCGGCGGTGCCGCCGATGCCGATGCCGAGCATGCCCGGCGGGCACCAGCCCGCGCCCATGGTCGGCACGGTCTTGAGCACCCAGTCGACGATGTTCTCGCTGGGGTTGAGCATGTAGACCTTGCTCTTGTTCTCCGAGCCGCCGCCCTTGGCCGCGACGATCACGTCGACGGTGTTGCCGGGCACGACGTCCATGAAGATCACCGCGGGCGTGTTGTCCTTGGTGTTCTTGCGCTCGAAGATCGGATCGCTGAGCACCGAGGCGCGCAGCTTGTTGTCCGGGTGGTTGTAGGCGCGGCGCACGCCTTCGTTGACGGCGTCCTGGATGGAGCCGGGGAAGTCGCCCCAGCGCACGTCCATGCCGATCTTGAGGAACACGTTGACGATGCCGGTGTCCTGGCAGATCGGACGGCGGCCTTCGGCGCACATCTTCGAGTTGGTCAGGATCTGCGCGATCGCGTCCTTCGCGGCCACGCTCTGCTCGCGCTCGTAGGCGCGCGCCAGATGCTGGATGTAGTCGGCCGGGTGGTAGTAGCTGATGTACTGCAGCGCGGCGGCGACGCTTTCGACGAGGTCGGCGTAGCGGATGGTGGTCATGGTCGTGGACAGGATGGTCACGGGAGACCGCGATTATCCGTTACCCGATGAAATCCCCGTCGCCCCGGGCGTTGGCGGGACGCGGTGCGCACGCTTGTGCGAACGGGGTGGCGCGAGAGGCGCCCATGAAGTGAGCTGGATAGCCGCATCACCTGCTATTTGGAGTGCCCAGCTGGCTGCTGCCCACACCGAGATCTTTGCTAAGCAGCTTCTCATCTTCGCGATCAAGAAGGGTAAGAAGCTGTCAAGGGGCTCGATGTGGACCAGACCAAGATCGACCGAGAGATCCTGAAGAAGCGCTGTGTCACGCAGTCGACTCCCATGACATGGACGACGACATGCCGTTCTTAGTTGATGTCGAGGCGGAAGCTAGGCCGAATGGGTGTCCTACAAGAGGGCCGAAGCTGCGCGTTGGACGCCAACCTCGCCGTTCGATCCGCTGTTGAGCGATCAAACGTTCCGGAATGGTGACACCTGTCTCCTTAGCATTCCGATGCTTGGCGACGTCGCAGACAGGCCGGTGAGGGAAAACGTTCCTACACACCTACGTAGCATGGGGGCTGAGCGCGATGAAAGAGCATCGAACTACAGAGCTTGTTTTCGGCGCGATCGCGAGCGGTTGTCGAGACGCGGAGTCATTTCACGGCCTCGTCTGTATAGACATGCACCGCAGCAGGTAACGGTTTATGCGACGTTTGGGTTGTTGTCGCAGCTGGTAATGATTCCTCCTGCTCCAGCGCAACCCGTTCGACGCTCAGCAGTTGAGATTTTGCTAGGTGGCGTAATCGGCGCACCATTGCTTGAGAACCTGCTTGTTGTGGCTGCTCTCGCCGTACTTGGCAACTGGCTTTCCAAGCGTGATGCAGCCCTTGCGGTAACTGCTGTGGCCGTCCTGCTCCATGCGGTCTTTGCGACGTGGTCTGGAATCGCAGCGCTCGTGCTGTTTGCTGTTCTGACGTTCAGCTACGAGGCATGGAGGGCTCAAGGAACCAGGCTGGCTTTCCTGGTGATCTTCTTGCAACACGCGCTGTTCAATCTTCCGGCGACTGCTGAGGCTGCATATCACGCGCTAGGTTGAGGCGGCTCAGTGACCGCCGCCGCCGGGATTGGTCGCCGTCGGCCGCACCTGCGATTGCAGCTCCGCCGCCAGGCGGGCCCGCTCGGCCTCGCTCAACGCGGGGCTGCACTGGCGGCGTCCGAGCATCGATCCGGTTTGCCCTTCGCGCTCGCACACCTCGGCCTTGGCGGTCGGGGCCTTGTCGGCCTCCGGCGCGGCGCACCCGGCCAGCGCCGCCACCAGCGGCAGCGCCGCACAGGTCCAGAATCTCATCGCGTCCTTCTCCCTGATCACCATGGTTGTTGAGGCGATCCGCCTCGGTCGAAGATCCTATCGGCGTCCGCGCGCGGAGGGCCTCCGGGGGGAACGCGCAAGCCGCCGCTCGCCGGGCGGCGCGCGCACCGGCGATGATCGGGGCTTCACGGCGTGTCCTGCCCTGATGAGCCATGGACGCGACACGCCCGCTCTGCTGTACTGCCGGGCCGCCGTTCAGGCGGGCCCTACCTTTCGGAGGACGCCTTCTTGACCCCAGGACTCAAACGCTTCTTCGCCAGCGAATCGGCCGGCGGCATCGTGCTCGCCATCGCCGCGGTCGCCGCGCTGATCCTGTCCAACTCTCCCTGGCGGGAGCTCTACGCCGCCTTCACCCGCATCGAGGGCGAGGTCCGCATCGGCGGCGACTGGCTGGTACTCGCCAAGCCGCTGCTGGTCTGGGTCAACGACCTGTGGATGGCCGTCTTCTTCTTCCTCGTCGGCCTGGAGATCAAACGCGAATTCGTCGGCGGTGAGTTGTCGGACCGCTCGCAGGCCGTGCTGCCCATCGTCGCCGCGTTCGGCGGGATGGCCGCGCCGGCGCTGATCTACGCGGGCCTCAACCTCGGCGACCCCGTCGCGCTGCACGGCTGGGCCATCCCCGCGGCGACCGACATCGCCTTCGCCATCGGCATCGTGATGCTGCTGGGCAGCCGCGTGCCGTCCTCGCTGAAGGTCTTCCTGACGGCGGTCGCGATCATCGACGACCTCGGCGCCATCGTCGTCATCGCGCTCTTCTACACGAGCCAGCTGTCGCTCACGATGCTCGCCTGTGCCGCGGTCTGCCTGGTCGTCCTCTTCGCGCTGAACCGCGCGAAGGTCCGCCGCGCCGACGTCTACATCGTCGTGGGCCTCGTCCTGTGGACCTGCGTGCTGAAGTCCGGCGTCCACGCCACCCTGGCCGGCGTCGCCACCGCGCTCTTCATCCCGTCCGACAACGACGGCCACGGCCATTCCCCGGCCGAGGACCTCGAGCACGCGCTGCATCCGTGGGTCGCCTTCCTGATCCTGCCGATGTTCGCCTTCGCCAACGCGGGCGTGTCGCTGCTCGGACTGCACGCCGGCGACCTGCTGCATCCGGTGTCGCTGGGCATCGCGCTGGGCCTGCTGCTGGGCAAGGCGATCGGCGTGTTCGGCAGTTCTTGGCTGATGATCCGTCTCGGCCTGGCGCAGAAACCCGGCGGCGCCGACTGGGTCCAGTTCTTCGGCGTCTGCGTGCTGTGCGGCATCGGCTTCACGATGAGCCTGTTCATCGGCGGCCTCGCGTTCGAGGGCCACGGTCCGGACTGGGAAACCCGCGTCAAGCTGGGCGTGCTCGGCGGATCCATCCTGTCGGGTGTCGCCGGGACGCTGATCCTGCTGCGCAAGCGTCGCTGAGCGCGACCGGGCGCGACGATCCCTCAACGACAACGGGGCCCGCGGGCCCCGTTGTCGTTGGTACACCAGTGCGCCGCTGCGGCGCGCGCCTCAGTGCTTCTCGCCCGGACCGTGCGAGAGCAGCTTGTCCGTCATCGCGATCGCCAGCGCCGACAGCAGGAAGGCCAGATGGATGGCGGTCTGCCAGATCAGTGTCTTTTCGTTCAGGTTCTCGACGTTGATGAAGGTCTTCAGCAGATGGATCGACGAGATACCGATGATGGCCGTCGCCAGCTTGACCTTCAGCACCGAGGCATTGACGTGGTCCAGCCATTCGGGCTGGTCCGGGTGGCCTTCCAGGCGCAGCCGCGACACGAAGGTCTCGTAGCCGCCGATGATCACCATGATCAGCAGATTGGAGATCATGACCACGTCGATCAATGCCAGCACGACCAGCATGATGATGGTTTCGTTGAGTTTGGTGACGCTGACGTCGGCCTTGTAGCCCACGCTCTTGATGAGCATCTGCAGCGCGTCCTGGTTGCCGAATGCCGCTTCGACCAGATGCACCAGTTCCGTCCAGAACTGGAAGACGTAAACCGCCTGCGCCACGATCAGGCCGAGATAGAGCGGCAGCTGGAGCCAGCGGCTGCCGAACATCAGGTGCGCGAGCGGATGCATGCGCTTGCGTGCGGTCTCGGCCGGAGGCGTCGGGCGGTCGGTCATCAGGGTAGGTCCTTCAAGTCGTAACTGGCGGGAACCGCCAAACCCCGCGATTTTAGTGAGAGCATCGCGACGGCTCTTCTACAAGAGTAAGCACATCGTCAGTGAGAAAGCGGAGAGTTCGGCCGAGTCTGAACCCGAGTTCGAAGATCCCTGCCTGTACGGAGACATAGGCCATGAGCGACAAGATCTACAACCCCCCCGCATCCGCCGTCCAGGGCGCCCACGTGTCCGGACTGGCCGCCTACGAGGCGCTGTGCAAGGAAGCGGAGACCGATTACGAAGGCTACTGGGCGCGCCTGGCGCGCGAGCTGCTGAGCTGGAAGCAGCCCTTCACCAAGGTGCTGGACGAGTCCGACGCGCCGTTCTTCAAATGGTTCGAGGACGGCAAGCTCAACGTCTCCTACAACTGCCTGGACCGCCATGTCGAAGCCGGCCGCGGCGACCGCGTCGCGATCATCTTCGAAGCCGACGACGGCACCACGACCCGCGTCACCTACGCCGAGCTGCTGAGCCGGACGGCGCAGCTGGCCAACGCGCTGAAGGCGCGCGGCGTGAAGAAGGGCGACCGCGTCGTCATCTACATGCCGATGTCGGTCGAGGGCGTGGTCGCGATGCAGGCCTGCGCGCGCATCGGCGCGACGCATTCGGTGGTGTTCGGCGGCTTCTCGGCGCAATCGCTGCGCGACCGCATCCAGGACGCCGGCGCCGTGATGGTGCTGACCGCGGACGAACAGGCGCGCGGCGGCAAGTCGCTGCCGCTGAAGGCCATCGTCGACGAGGCGCTCGCCGACAACAGCTGCCCGACCATCCAGCACGTCATCGTCTACAAGCGCACCGGCGGCAGCATCGCCTGGGTCGACGGCCGCGACGAGTGGCTGCACGACGCGGTCGCGGGCCAGTCCTCGAGCTGCGAGCCGGAATGGGTCGAGGCCGAGCACCCGCTGTTCCTGCTCTACACCTCGGGCTCGACCGGCAAGCCCAAGGGCGTGCAGCACAGCACCGGCGGCTACCTGCTGCATGCCGCGCTGACCACGAAGTGGACCTTCGACCTGAAGGACTCGGACGTCTTCTGGTGCACCGCCGACATCGGCTGGGTGACCGGCCACACCTACATCGCCTACGGCCCGCTGGCGCTGGGCGGCACCGAGGTCGTCTTCGAAGGCATCCCGACCTTCCCGGACGCCGGCCGCTTCTGGCAGATGATCGAGAAGCACAAGGTCACCATCTTCTACACGGCGCCGACGGCGATCCGCTCGCTGATCAAGGCGGCCGAAGCGAACGAGGCCGTGCACCCCAAGCGCTACGACCTGGGCTCGCTGCGCATCCTGGGCTCGGTCGGCGAGCCGATCAACCCGGCCGCGTGGGAGTGGTACCACCTGCACGTCGGCGGCGGCCGCTGCCCCATCGTCGACACCTTCTGGCAGACGGAGACCGGCGGCCACATGATCACGCCGCTGCCGGGCGCCACGCCGCTGGTGCCGGGCTCCTGCACGCTGCCGTTCCCCGGCATCACCGCGGCCATCGTCGACGAGACCGGCAACGACGTGCCCAACGGGCAGGGCGGCATCCTCGTCGTCAAGAAGCCGTGGCCGTCGATGATCCGCACCATCTACGGCGATCCGGAACGCTTCAAGAAGAGCTACTACCCGCCGGAGCTCAAGGGCTACTACTTGGCCGGCGACGGCGCCATCCGCGACGCCGACAACGGCTACTTCACCATCACCGGCCGCATCGACGACGTGCTGAACGTGTCGGGCCACCGCATGGGCACGATGGAGATCGAGTC
>CAMPJJ010000066.1 GCA_946886855.1 uncultured Roseateles sp.
GTCCGATCGCAAGGAGCAACACCATGTCCGTCCTGAACCCCGAGACGGGAGCCGCCCAGGGGCTGTCCCGTCCGCCAGTCCCGAAGCACCCCGCGCCGCTGCCGACCCGCACCCCCGCCGACGTCCGCGCCGCATTGCTGGCGCGCGTGGAGATCGCGCTGCTCGACGTCCGCGAGGAAGCCGCCTACGCCGAGGCCCATCCGCTGTGGGCCGCCAACCTGGCGGCCTCGCGGCTGGAACTCGACGCGTGGGGCCGCCTGCCCCGGCGTGAGGTGCCCATCGTCGTCTACGACGACGGCGAAGGCGTCGCGGCGCCGTCGGCGCGCAAGCTGCAGTCGCTCGGTTACACCGACGTCGCCCTGCTCGCGGGTGGCCTGAACGCGTGGCGCGACGACGGCCTGGAACTCTTCCGCGACGTCAATGTGCCGAGCAAGGCGTTCGGTGAACTCGTCGAGGCGCGCCGGCATACGCCGTCTTTGCCGGCGGAAGAGGTCCAGGAGCGACTCCTTCGCCGCGACAACCTCGTGCTGCTCGACGCGCGGCGCTTCGACGAGTACCGCACGATGAGCCTGCCAGGCTCGATCAGCACGCCCGGTGGGGAGCTCGTGCGTCGCGCGCGCGACCTCGCACCGGATCCGTCGACGACGATCGTCGTGCACTGCGCCGGCCGCACCCGCAGCCTGATCGGCGCGCAGTCGCTGATCGACGCCGGCGTGCCGAATCCCGTCGCGGCGCTGCGCAACGGCACGATCGGATGGACGCTCGCCGGCCTCGCGCTGGCGCAGGGCCAGGGTCGCTCGCACGAGGATGTGCCGGTCGGCGATCTGATCGCCGCGCGGGAAGGCGCGGCCGCCCTCGCCCGCCGGGCGCGCGTGCAACGCATTGACGACTCGGTCCTCGCGGAGTGGCTGGCCGATGCGCGGCGCTCGACCTATCGTTTCGATGTCCGCAGCGCCGCCGAATATGGGCGGGGACACCGCCCCGGTTTCCGCAACGCACCGGGAGGGCAACTCGTCCAAGAGACCGACCACCACGTGCCGGTGCGGGGCGCGCGCGTCGTGCTGGCCGACGACGACGGCATCCGCGCGCCGATGGCGGCGGCCTGGCTCGCACAGATGGGCTGGGAAGTCGCCGTGCTCCCGCCCGACGCCGCTGCCCACACCGAGACCGGCCCCGACCTCCCGCCGCAGCCGCTGTCGCCGCCGGTCGCGACCGTCACGCCCGCCGAGCTGGCCCGCTGGCGCGCCGAAGAGTCGGATCGCGAGCAGCCCGACACCGTCGTCGTCGACGTGGCGCCCAGCATCACCTACATCGTCCGGCACATTCCGGGTGCGTGGTGGAGCCCGCGGGCCCGGCTCGCGGACGCGCTCAAGAACGTGATCCCGCACGCGCGACGCGTCGTGCTCACCGGCAACCTGGGCGTGCTGCCGCGATTCGTCGCGGCGGACCTGGCCGCTGAACTTGCGTCGGAAGGACGTGAGCTGCTGGTGCTCGAAGGCGGCACCACGGCCTGGTACGACGCCGGCCTGCCGATCGAATCGGCCAATCCGCGCCTGGCCTTCCCGCGCGACGATCGCTACCGCCGGCCTTACGAGGGCACGAACCACGCGCGCGACGCGATGCAGGCCTACCTCGACTGGGAGTTTGGGCTAATCGCCCAACTCGACCGCGACGGCACGCACTTCTTTCGTGTGATCGACACCGACGCCACGACGCCGAACCCGTAGTCAACGGGCCTCCGTGGGGCCGGAATGGGGCTTGGGGTCCCTGGAGGGGCGCCCCATGCCCCATGGAGAGCCCGCGCTTGACCGATCGAAGTCGAGGAACTTCGACTGGAAACGCTCTACTTCCCCTTGCCCGCGGTGATCGGCACGATGTTGTCGTGCACCGCCGCGCCGAACGCCTGTTCCTTGAGCTGAGACAGCTGGTCGCGCAGCCGTGCGGCCTTCTCGAACTCCAGGTTGCGCGCGTGCTCCAGCATCTGCTTCTCCAGCTGGGTGATGCGCTTGCTCAGGTCCTTCTCGCTGAGCGCCTCGACCTCGGCGGCGTCGTGGATCACCTTGGCGTCGTCGCGGCCCGGCTTGTCGCTGTAGACGCCGTCGATCAGGTCGCGGATGCGCTTGACGACCCCACGCGGCGTGATGCCGTTGGCCGCGTTGAACTCCACCTGCTTGGCGCGCCGGCGTTCCGTCTCGCCGATGGCCTTCTTCATCGACTCGGTCATGCGGTCCGCATAGAGGATCGCCTTGCCGTTCACATTCCGCGCGGCCCGCCCGATGGTCTGGATCAGGCTGCGCTCCGCGCGCAGGAAGCCTTCCTTGTCCGCGTCCAGGATCGCCACCAGCGACACCTCCGGGATGTCCAGGCCCTCGCGCAGCAGGTTGATGCCGACGAGCACGTCGAAAGTCCCGAGCCGCAGGTCGCGCAGGATCTCCACCCGCTCGACCGTGTCGATGTCCGAGTGCAGGTAACGCACCTTCACGCCGTTGTCGCTGAGGTATTCAGTGAGCTGCTCGGCCATGCGCTTGGTCAGCGTCGTGATCAGCACGCGCTCGTGGATCTCGACGCGGTCGCGGATCTCCTGCAGCACGTCGTCGACCTGATGCACGGCCGGCCTCACCTCGACGACCGGATCCACCAGCCCCGTCGGTCTCACCAGCTGCTCGACCACGTTGCCGGCCTGACGCTTCTCATAGTCGCCCGGCGTCGCGCTGACGAAGATGGCCTGGCGCATCTTGCGCTCGTACTCCTCGAACTTCAGCGGCCGGTTGTCCATCGCCGACGGAAGTCTGAAGCCGTACTCGACCAGCGTGCTCTTGCGCGCCCGGTCGCCGTTGTACATGCCGCCGAACTGGCCGATCAGCACGTGGCTCTCGTCCAGGAACATCAGCGCGTCAGGCGGCAGGTAGTCCACCAGCGTCGGCGGCGGATCCCCGGGCGCCGCCTGCGACAGGTGGCGCGTGTAGTTCTCGATGCCCTTGCAATGACCGACCTCCTGGAGCATCTCCAGGTCGAAGCGCGTGCGCTGCTCCAGCCGCTGGGCCTCGACCAGCTTGCCCTCCTTGATGAAGAAGGCGACGCGCTCGCGCAGCTCCTCCTTGATCGTCTCAATCGCGGCGACCACGCGGTCGCGCGGCGTCACGTAGTGGCTCGAGGGATAGACCGTGAAACGCGGGATCTTCTGCCGGATCTGGCCGGTCAGCGGATCGAAGAGCACCAGCCCCTCGACCTCGTCGTCGAAGAGCTCGATCCGCAGCGCCAGCTCCGAGTGCTCCGCCGGGAACACGTCGATCGTGTCGCCGCGCACGCGGAAGTGGCCGCGGGTGAATTCCATCTCGTTGCGCGTGTACTGCATGCGCGCCAGCTGCTGGATCACGTCGCGCTGGCCGACCTTGTCGCCCACCCGCAGCGTCATCACCATCTGGTGGTAGTCACTCGGGTTGCCGATGCCGTAGATCGCCGACACCGACGCCACGATCACCACGTCGCGCCGCTCGAGCAGGCTCTTCGTGCAGGACAGCCGCAACTGCTCGATCTGCTCGTTGATCGCGCTGTCCTTCTCGATGAACAGGTCGCGCTGCGGGACGTAGGCCTCGGGCTGGTAGTAGTCGTAGTAGCTGACGAAGTACTCGACGGCGTTCTTCGGGAAGAACTCGCGGAACTCGCTGTACAGCTGCGCGGCCAGGGTCTTGTTGGGCGCGAACACGATGGCCGGGCGCCCGAGCCGCGCGATCGTGTTGGCCATCGTGAAGGTCTTGCCGGAGCCCGTCACGCCCAACAAGGTCTGGAAGCTCTCGCCGTCATTGACGCCGTCCACCAGCCCCTGGATCGCCGCCGGCTGGTCGCCCGCGGGCGGGTACGGCTGGAAGAGCTGGAACGGAGAGCCTTCGAAAGAGACGAATTCGCCCTTCGGCGGCTCGCCGGCGCCGGCGGCATCCGCCTCTGGCAGGGCAGGTTTCTCCCCCTTGGCGACGGAGGTTTCAGGTTTGGCGACGGTAGAACGGCTCATCAGGGTTTCCCAGGGGCAACGCATGTTCCCTGCCTACAATCGGCGGGCTTCGCTGGGCGCTCAGGAGGCGCCTCGGGCGTCAGGACGCGACAGCGTAGCGCAGTCCTCTCCACCGTTTGTCAGGAAAGCCTCCATGTCCTTGTTCGCCGCCGTCGCCATGGCCCCTCGCGACCCCATCCTGGGTCTGAACGAGCAATTCAACGCCGACCCGAATCCCGACAAGGTCAACCTGGGCGTCGGCGTCTATTACGACGACAACGGCAAGCTGCCGCTGCTGGCCTGCGTGGCCGCGGCGGAAGCGCAGATGCAGACCGCCCCGAAGCCGCGCGGCTACCTGCCCATCGACGGCATCGCTGCCTACGACCTGGCGGTGCAAGGCCTGGTCTTCGGCCCCGACAGCGAGGTGCTCAAGAGCAAGCGCGTGGCGACCGTGCAGGCCATCGGCGGTACCGGCGGCCTGAAGATCGGCGCTGACTTCCTCAAGCGCCTGAATCCGGATGCGAAGGTCCTGATCTCCGACCCGTCCTGGGAAAACCACCGTGCGCTGTTCACCAACGCCGGTTTCCCGGTCGAGACCTACCCGTACTACGACGCCGCCAACCGCGGCATCCACTTCGACGGCATGCTGTCGGCGCTCAATGCCGCACCAGCCGGCACGGTCGTCGTGCTGCACGCCTGCTGCCACAACCCGACCGGCTACGACCTGACGCCCGCGCAATGGGCGCAGGTGGTCGAGACCGTCAAGGCGAAGCAACTCGTCGCCTTCCTCGACATGGCCTACCAGGGCTTCGGCGAAGGCATCGCCGAAGACGGCGCCGTGATCCAGCAGTTCCTGGCCGCCGGCCTGGACTTCTTCGTGTCGACCAGCTTCTCCAAGAGCTTCTCGCTCTACGGCGAGCGCGTCGGCGCGCTCAGCGTGGTCTGTGCGTCCGCCGAGGAGACGGTGAAGGTCCTGAGCCAGCTCAAGATCGTCATCCGCACCAACTACTCGAACCCGCCCACGCACGGCGCCCAGGTCGTGGCCACGGTGCTGTCGAACCCGGCGCTGCGCGCCCAGTGGGAAGAGGAACTGGCCGGCATGCGCGTGCGCATCAAGCAGATGCGCGAAGCGCTGGTGACCGAACTCCAAGCCGCCGGCATCACCGACGACCTGAGCTACGTCACCCGCCAGAAAGGCATGTTCAGCTACAGCGGCCTGTCCGCGGAGCAGATGCAGCGCCTGCGCTCGGAGTTCGGCGTCTACGGCGTCGACTCGGGCCGGATCTGTGTCGCCGCGCTCAACAGCAAGAACCTGAAGCCGGTCGCCGCCGCGATCGCCGCGGTGAAAAAGGGCTGATCCGCCGGATCTACCTGCCGACACCACACTTCGATGCGCTGATCGCACGATCGGCCTCCGAACACAGGGCCGGACCCGCCGCAAGCGGGCCGGCCCTGCGCATTTATGGCGAAATGCGGGGGTTCGAAGCCCCTCCTTCCGCCTTGCACGGCGCACTGGCGACACACACTGCCTGAAGCCGGGACCTAGAATTGCTGCAATGCACAACGGGTGCCAGCCTTCGCCTCACTCCCCCTCGAGAGGTTCGCCAGATGCTCTACCAGCTTTATGAAACCCAACGCGCGCTGCTGAGCCCGTTCTCCGAATTCGCCAGCGCCACGGCCAAGCTCTACAGCCACCCGCTGTCGCCCTTCGCCCATACGCCGCTGTCGCACCGGATGTCGGCCGGCCTCGATCTGATGCACCGCCTGGCCAAGGAATACGAGAAGCCGGAGTTCGAGATCAACAGCGTCGAGGTCGACGGCGTCGACGTCGCGGTGCAGGAACTGGTGGCGCTGGAGCAGCCGTTCTGCCGCCTGCTGCGCTTCAAGCGCTACACCGACGACCAGGCCGTGCTGGCCAAGATGAAGGCGCAACCGACGGTGCTGGTCGTCGCACCGCTCTCTGGCCACCACAGCACCCTCCTGCGCGACACCGTCAAGCAGCTGCTGAAGGACCACAAGGTCTACATCACCGACTGGACCGATGCCCGCATGGTGCCGCTGGCGGCCGGGGCCTTCCACCTCGACGACTACATCTATTACGTCCAGGACTTCATCCGCCACGTCGGCGAGGACTGCCACGTGATCTCGGTCTGCCAGCCCACCGTGCCGGTGCTGGCCGCGATCTCGCTGATGGCCTCCAAGGGCGAGACCACGCCGCGCTCGATGACGATGATGGGCGGCCCGATCGACGCCCGTCGCAGCCCGACGGCCGTCAACAACCTGGCGATGAACAAGAGCTACAGCTGGTTCGAGAACAACGTGATCTACCGCGTTCCGACCAACTTCCCGGGCGCGGGCCGCGAGGTCTATCCCGGCTTCCTGCAGCACACCGGCTTCGTGGCGATGAATCCGGACCGCCACCTGAGCTCGCATTACGACTACTTCCTGGACCTGGTGCGCGGCGACGACGACAGCGTCGACGCCCACCGCCGCTTCTACGACGAGTACAACGCGGTGCTGGACATGCCGGCGGAGTACTACCTGGACACGATCAAGACGGTGTTCCAGGACTTCGCGCTGGTCCACGGGACCTGGGAAGTGGGCGGGGATCTGGTACGTCCGCAGGACATCACCCAGACGGCGCTGCTGACGGTCGAAGGCGAGCTGGACGACATCTCCGGCGCCGGGCAGACCAAGGCCGCGCACGAGCTGTGCAGCGGCATCGACGCGAAGGACCAGGCCCACTACGACGCGGTCGGCGCCGGCCACTACGGCATCTTCTCGGGCCGGCGCTGGCGCGAGAAGGTCTATCCGGTGATCCGGGACTTCATTGCGAAGTACGATGCGGCCCCGTTGCACAAGCCCGCTGCGGCCAAGCGTGCTGCCGCCCGTCCGGCTGCGGCGCGCCGGCCGCGCAAGCCGACCGAGTGAATCCCGCCGCTTCCGCCTCCGCTGAACCGACCCCCGCCACGTTCGACGATCTCGTCGAACGCCTGAACCTGGCCCTGCCGCAGACGCAATGCACGCGCTGCGGCTATCCCGACTGCCACTCGTACGCCCATGCAATCGCGCGGGGGGAGGCGGCGATCAACCAATGCCCGCCCGGCGGCGCCGAGGGCATCGCCCGCCTGGCCTTGCTGACCGCCCGCGAGGCCTTGCCGCTGAATCCGGACAACGGCATCGAGGGCCCCAGGCGGCTCGCCGTCATCGATGAAGGCTGGTGCATCGGCTGCACGCTGTGCATCAAGGCCTGCCCCGTGGACGCGATCATCGGCACCAACAAGCAGATGCATGTGGTCATCGACGCCGACTGCACCGGTTGTGAACTCTGCATCCCGGTGTGCCCGGTCGACTGCATCTCCCTGACCGACGCGACGCCGGGGCGCAGCGGCTGGGCGGCGTGGAGCGCGCCGCAGGCCGAACGTGCCCGCGAGCGCTATCGCTGGCATGAGATCCGCGTCGCGCGCGACCTGAGCGAGCATGACGCGCGCCTCGAAGCCAAGGCGCAGCACAAGCTCGACCATCTGGAAGCGGAAACGCGCCTCACCGACGTCGCGCAGATCGATCGCAAGCGTGCCGTCATCGAGGCCGCGCTGGCGCGGGCCCGCGCCAAGCGCGGCGTCTGAACGAAGCCCCAAGCTCGCCATGAACTCCACGCAAGTCCGCGAATTCTTCGAGATCCTCCGCCGAGCCAATCCGTCGCCGCAGACCGAGCTCGAATACGCCAGCGTCTTCGAACTGCTCGCCGCGGTGCTGCTGTCCGCCCAAGCCACCGACGTCGGCGTCAACAAGGCGACGAGACGGCTGTTCGTCGTCGCCAACACGCCGCAGAAGATCCTGGACATCGGCGAAGCGCGTCTGGCCGATTACATCAAGACGATCGGGCTCTACAAGACCAAGGCGAAGAACCTGTACGCGACCTGCCGCCTCCTCGTCGAGCAGTACGGCGGCGCAGTGCCGCAGAGTCGGGAGGCGCTCGAATCGTTGCCCGGCGTCGGCCGCAAGACGGCGAACGTGGTGCTCAACGTCGCCTTCGGCGAAGCGACCATGGCCGTGGATACGCACATCTTCCGCGTCGGCAACCGCACGGGGCTCGCACCCGGCAAGAACGTGCTCGAGGTCGAGCAGCAACTGCTCAGGCGCGTGCCGGAGGAGTTCCTCGTCGATGCGCACCATTGGCTGATCCTGCACGGGCGCTACGTCTGCCAGGCGCGACGCCCACTGTGCGAACGCTGCGCCGTCGTCGCGCAATGTGACAGCGCGCCGATGGCCGCGGCCCGTTGAGCGAACCCCGCCCTCTACAATCTGCGCGTTCATCCGTCAGGGAAGCCATGTCCAGCATCAACGACCTAGTCGACCGCGTCGAGCGCCTGCTGGTGCGTCACGAGGAACTCAAACGCACGAACGGCTTGCTCGAGCAACAGGTCCAGGCACTCACCCTGGAACGCGACAGCCTGCGCTCCAGACTGGCCGCGGCCCGCGCGCGCGTCGACGCCCTGCTGGACCGCCTGCCGCTGGAAGCGGTCGATCTCCTTGAGAGCGGCGGCGACGGCTCTGACACCTCCGATTCTCGAAAGACGGGCGCATGAAGCAGATGGAAGTCACGATCATGGGCCAGAGCTACCTGCTCGGCTGCCCCGAGGGCGGCGAAGCCGCGTTGCAGAAGGCCGTGGGCCGGGTCGACAAGGAAATGTGCGCGATCCGCGATGCCGGCCGCATCAAGGCGCGGGAGCGGATCGCAGTGCTGGCGGCACTGAATCTCGCCTACTCGCTCACCGATTCGGGCACCGGGGCGGCGGGTGTCGGCGAGGCAACGAATGCAAGCGCCGGTGACGCGCGCAGCGCGGACGCCGACGCCCCCCTACCCGATCTTGAAACGCTGATGAAGCGACTCGATGAAGCCCTTGTCCAAGATGGGCAACTGCTGTGATGACGGCACCGCCGCGCGTAGAATCCACCCCGTCCACTGCGTTCGCGTGAGTTTTATATTTCCTTGAACCGATGCTTTCGCGAGCAAGGGCTTGGAACATTGCAGAGCTGGTGTGAGCGTCTCGCGTCAGATGAACCCGAAGCCCTGCTGACCTCGCCCACCTGTACCCCTAGGGTTCAGGAATGCGGCTCACGGTTCGCCGTGGACACCTCTTCCCGAAACCGCGCCTGATCCTCGTCACGCGCGGTTTTTTCATGGTCGGCCCCTGTCGGTCATCGTCGTGAGGATTTCGCCTTGAGCACAGCAGCGCATGCCGGCCCGCAGTACTGGTTGATGAAGTCCGAACCGGATGAAGCCTCGATCGACCATCTGCAGTCCGCGGGAGAGCTCCCCTGGACCGGCGTCCGCAACTATCAGGCACGCAATTTCATGCGCGAACAGATGCGCATCGGCGATGGCGTGCTGTTCTATCACTCCTCATGTCCGGAGCCCGGCATCGCCGGTTGCGCGGAGGTCAGCAGCACCGCGTATCCGGACGAGACCCAGTTCGATCCCGCGAGCCCCTACTTCGATCCGAAGTCCAAGCGCGAAGAGCCGCGCTGGCAGCACGTCGACGTGCGCTTCGTGCGCAAGACGCGCTTGCTGAGCCTGGCGGAGATGAAGCGCGATCCGGCGCTCGCCGACATGCGCACGCTGCAGCCCGGCAACCGGCTGTCGATCACGCCGGTGACGCCGGCGGAGTGGCGACACCTGCAGAAGCTGCTCGCCTGAGCGGCGGGCTACGGGTGAACGCGACGGGTGAACGTGACGGACGGACGCGGAGCAAGGCCCTGCGGCGGCGTCAGCCGCCCATCCCGAACGGGATAGACGCCAGCACGACCTGATTGCCGCCGCGGCGCTGGGCTTCCTTGACCGCCATCTCGGCGGCGCCCAGCAGTTCTTCCTGACGTGAGGCGGTATGCGGGAAGCTCGCGACGCCCATGGACAGCGACAGGCCGATGTCCTGCCCGTGCAGCACGACGATCTGGGAATGGCACTGGCGACGAAGCTGCTCCATGCGCGCATGCGCAGTCGCCAGGCCAACGCCCGACAGCAGCACGGCGAACAGGTCGTCGCCGATGCGGCAGGCCGCGTCCATCGCGCGGGTGTTGGCGCGCAGCATGCGCCCCAGGCCCTCGAGCAGGCGCTGACGGGCCTCTTCACCCAGGCCGGCCTCCGGCGACACCGGATCCAGCGCGATCAGCACCAGCGTGAACTCGCGGTGCTCCCGGGTCGAGAGATCGATTTCCCGCAGCAACTGGTCGTCGAACTGCGCCCGCATGTAAAGGCCGGAGACCTCGTCGCGTCCGCTGCCCTGCTGCAACTCGCGGCGCATCTGCTCGAGCGACTTCTGCTGCTGCTCGAGCTGCTGCAGCGCGCGCTGCAGGTGCGTCTCGCGATGACGCTCCTCGGTCTTGTCGCTCCACAGCGCCATCACGTGTTCCGCGCCGAGGGGCACGCGCATGACCATGAACTCGCGGCGGCGGCCGCCGATCTCCAGCCGGTGTTCCGAACTCACGACGCCGCGCTGCGCCAGCGTCGCCTGTTCAGAGCGGCGCATCGCCTGCACCTCGTCGCCGCGCATGAGTTCGGCATCGGCGGCGCCGACGATGCCGGCCTCCAGGCGGCCGAAGAGTTCGCTCATGCCGGCGCTGGCGAAGACATACCGTCCGGTGGCCATCGACTTCACGGTCAGGCAGGCACCCGTCGGCTCCAGCAGGCTGAGCAAGCCGGCCGCAACGGGCGTCTGGGACGTTCCGGACGACTCCAGCCAGGCATCGAAACTGGCAGGCGCGGGCGTCGCGGCGGCTTGTAAGTCCATGGGTCAGGCCGGGCCAGGGGGGAGACCCCTCGCGGTCGAATGGTGGTGGATCGAATGTAGTTGGGCGTCCGTCGCCGGGGCAAGTGCCGTCGGCAGCGCAGAGGCGCCACTCCCCCTAAGCTTGGGGTGCGGCATCCTAGCGTGCCCCGGGTCGGGCCGAGGGCGATGCACTTCGCCCAGGCAGGCGGCCCTGCGCTCGGACGGGGGACAAGGCGTGAAAATGTCACACCCGCCTGCAGCGGCACCATGGGGCCTTCACAGGGGACACGCCTCCCGGCGGAAGACGTTGTGTCTTGCGCAGCGCGGATGAGCGGCAGCAGATGGCGAACGGTCAAAAATAAGGCTAGAATCCGCGTTTTGCTGGCAAACCCTGCGCGTCGATTCGGAAGTGGAATCCGGATACTCCGCTTCGAAGGCAAGCCCTTCCTCGCGAACACCGAGCGCTATTTGAAGGAATTTCATGACCACCATTCGCGTCAAAGAAAACGAGCCGTTCGACGTGGCCCTGCGCCGCTTCAAGCGCACGATTGAAAAGCTGGGCCTGCTCACCGAGCTGCGCGCCCGCGAGTTCTACGAGAAGCCGACTGCCGAGCGCAAGCGCAAGAAGGCTGCGGCCGTCAAGCGTCACTACAAGCGCGTGCGCAGCATGCAGCTGCCCAAGAAGCTGTACTGATCGACTGATCGGACCGCTTCGGCACCGGGGACCCGTCCACTGACGATCCCCACCGCCGGAACAGCACAGAAAGCCCGCGCAGGACGCTGCCGCGGGCTTTTCTGTTTCTGCGCGACATTACGACATCTCTCATCTCTCCCACCTCTCCCTCGAGACCACGAATCAAGGAGCCCTCATGAGCCTGAAGGAACAGATCACCGAAGACATGAAGACGGCGATGCGCGCCAAGGACAGCGAACGTCTGGGCACGATCCGCCTGTTGCTGGCCGCGGTGAAGCAGAAGGAAGTGGACGAGCGCGTCGAGGTGGATGACGCGATGCTGGTGGGCATCGTCGACAAGCTGATCAAGCAACGCAAGGACTCGATCAGCCAGTTCACGGCCGCCGGCCGCATGGATCTGGCCGACAAGGAAAGCGCTGAGCTGAAGGTGCTGGAGGTCTATCTGCCGCAGCGACTGAGCGAGGCCGAGATCAAGACTGAAGTCGCCGCGATCGTGACCGAGCTGGGCGCCAAGGGTCCGGCGGACATGGGCAAGGTGATGGGTGCCGTGAAGGGCAAGCTGGCGGGCAAGGCCGACATGGGTCTGGTCTCGGCGGCGGTGAAGGCTGCGCTGGCGGGCTGAGCGCCCTCCTCGCTTCGATTCAACGACAGGAGCACGCGATGGAACTGACCGTCCAACAACTGACGCCCGATTTCTGCGTCGCGCCGCAGCTGACGCCTGAGGCGATGGCTGCGCTGGCCGAAGCCGGCTTCAAGTCGGTGATCAACAACCGCCCCGATTTCGAGCACGGCCCCGATCAACCGACGAGCGAGCAGATCCGCGCCGCGGCTGAAGCCGCCGGGCTGACCTACCACCACCTGCCGGTGCAAGGCGGCTACCAGTCGCCGGAAGAGATCGCCGCGATGCGCGCGCTGCTCGACGACGTGCCGAAGCCGGTGCTGGCGTTCTGCCGCTCCGGTGCGCGTTCCACGCGCCTCTTCGCCGCCGCCACCCAACTCTGATCCGACGCGTGGTCCTCGGTGCCTCGGATCGAGGCGACCGGGGGCCCTTTCCGGAACTTAAGGAGGGAATTTGCTTGCCGGGAGGCAAGCAAAGGAGGGAGATGGAGGAAAGGGCCGCCGGTCGCCTCGATCAGCGCTCCCTCCGCGGCATGTCGGGGCTTTCCCGCAACCCCTCCCGAATTCAGCTTTCCGACAGCCCCCGCTGGCTACAGTCCACGTCTACACACAAGAACCGAGAGCCCTCCCGTCGGGGTTCGAGATGGAGACCTGGACTCGTCGATGAAAGCCCTGCTTGCACTTGCCAAGGGCATCGACTGGCTGACGGACCGGTTCGGCACGCTTGCCGCCTGGGCTGTCCTGCTGTCGTGCTTTATCAGCGCCGCGAACGCGGTGATCCGCTATGGGCTGGACATCAGCTCCAACGCCTTCCTTGAGATCCAGTGGTACCTGTTTGCCGCCTGCGTGATGGGTGGTGCGGCGCAGGTCTTGCGGCTCAACGAGCACGTGCGCGTCGACATCGTCTACACGCGGCTGCGCGGCCACGGCAAGGTCTACGTCGACCTGTTCGGGCTCATCGTCTTCCTGATCCCCGTGATGGGGTATGCGGGCTGGCTGTCGTGGGACTTCTTCCTGGTGAAGCTCACCACCGGCATGCGCGCGGATGACACCGTCGCCGCGCTCGGCTACGGCGGTTATGCGTGGAAGCTGTTCACCAGCGGCGAGGTGTCGGGCAACGCTGGCGGCCTGATCCGCTGGCCGGCTGCGTTGACGCTGCCGGTGGGCTTCGCGCTGGTGTTCCTGCAGGGGATCTCGGAGGTGATCAAGCGCATCGGCTACCTCGCCCATCTTGTCGAGATGGACACCCACTACGAGAGGCCGCTGCAATGATCACGATGGAGCAGTTTCCCCCGCTCATGTTCGCGGGGCTGATCATCATCATGCTGATCGGCTTCCCCGTGGCGTTCTCGCTGGCCGCGCTGGGCCTGGCCTGCGGCTTCTTCGCGGTGAGCCAGGGCTGGTTCCCGCCTTCGTTCATGTCGGCGCTGCCGCAGAACGTCTTCGGCATCCTGTCCAACGACCTGCTGCTCGCGATCCCCTTCTTCACCCTGATGGGCGCGTTGCTGGAGAAATGCGGACTCGCCGAGGACATGCTCGATTCGATGGGCCAGCTCTTCGGCCCGGTGCGCGGCGGTTTGGGCTACTCGGTGATCATCGTCGGCTTCATCCTGGGCGCGATCACCGGCACGGTCGCGGGCCAGGTGATCGCAATGGCGATGATCTCGCTGCCGGTCATGATGCGCTACGGCTACAATATGCGCTACGCCACCGGCGTGCTGGCGGCCTCGGGAACGATCACGCAACTGGTGCCACCCTCGCTGGTGCTGGTGGTGCTGGCCGACCAGCTCGGCAAGCCCGTCGGCGACATGTACAAGGGCGCATGGGGACCGTCGATCCTGCAGGTGCTGATCTTCGCGCTGTACACCTTCCTGGTGTCGCGCATCCGGCCGGAGCATGTGCCCGGTGTGCCCAAGGAGGCGCGCACCCTCAACGGCTGGGCGCTGTGGAAGAAATGCCTGCGCGGGATCATCCCGTCGGCGATCCTGATCTTCGCCGTGCTGGGCTCCATGGGTGGATTGCCCGGCATCGACACAGCGGTCTGCACGCCGACCGAGGCCGGTGCCATGGGCGCGGTCGGCGCGTTCATCCTCGCGGCGTCGCACCGGCGGCTGAACTGGCCGGTGGTGAAGGACGCCATGATCGGCACGATGCGCATCACCGCGATGGTGGTGTTCATCCTGATCGGCTCGCGGACCTTCTCGCTGGTGTTCCAGGGCGTCGAAGGCGGCAAGTGGATCGAGCACCTGCTCTCGAACCTGCCCGGCGGTCAGATCGGCTTCCTGATCGTCGTCAACCTGTTCATCTTCTTCCTGGCGTTCTTCCTCGACTTCTTCGAGATCGCCTTCATCATCCTGCCCCTGCTCGGTCCGGTGGCGGACAAGATGGGCATCGACCTGGTGTGGTTCGGCGTGATGCTCTGCGTGAACATGCAGACCAGCTTCATGCACCCGCCGTTCGGGTTCGCGCTGTTCTACCTGCGAGGGATCTCGGACACGCTCTTCAAGAACGGCGCCTTGCCCAGGCGCGTGCTCTCGAGCGACATCTACCTCGGGTCCATCCCCTGGGTGGTGATGCAGCTGATCCTCGTGGCCATCGTCATCTTCTTCCCGGTCACGGTGACGGCATTCCTCGACAAGGCGGAGGCGGTCGACATGGACAAGGCGACGGAGATGCTCCAGGGCATCGATGCCGGCCAAGCCGATCGCACCGACCCCAATGCGGACACGAACGCGCTGTTCGGCCTGCCGGCGGAGGCGGCATCTTCGCCAGCCTCCGCAGCTTCGGAAGGCGCGCCCTAGCGTGTCGACGGCGGCATGTTCGACGACTCCTTGACGCGATCCCAGGCGTCCTTCACCGCAGGCTTGGCCCTCGCCCATTCCAGCGAGGAGCCCTGGCGCTGGTTGCCCCAGTCGCGGTGAAGTTCGGCTTCGAAGTCCTCGAAGTCGCGATCGGGATATCGGGCAAACGCATCGACCCCGTAGGCATACGCGGGACCGAAGTCGTCGTGCGTGTCGCCTTGTTGGATGTAGGGCCGCTTGGCGTAGTTGTCGCGCCAGTAGGTGGCCTCCTGCTCTTGGTCGTAGGCCTTGTCGCGGGGCTTGTCGAAGTCAGGCATGGCAGTCTCCAGAAAGTCTCGATGACCTTCGTCGGCAAGTGCCATGCCCTGCCGTCGCTACAGTCGGCCTCATGCGCACACGCCCCTCCGCCCTCTTCCGATCAAACCCTGCCACCCGCCTTCACGCGTTGCTCACGTTGGCGATGGCGGCGGTGCTCAGCCCATTGGCAGCGCAGGCGGCCGAGGCCTGCGACAAGGGCGCGTGGCGTGGCACGCTGGGCACCACGGCGGTGTCCATGGAACTCAATCCCGCAGAGAACGAGCGCCCGGCCATTGGCCGCTACTACTACCGCGGCGCGCTCGGCGACCTCACGCTGATGCTCGACGCCAAGAGCGGCGAGTGGCAAGAGCGCGACGCCAGGGAAAAGCAGACGGGCCGGCTGAAGCTCAGTTGCGATGCCCGCACGCTGAGCGGCGAATGGCGCTCCATCGACGGTACGAAGACGCTGCCGATCGCCGCCGTGGCGATCAAGGAGAGCGACTACAACGCGAGCCGCAAGGCCGCGCTCAAACCGATCTCCGTGAAGGCCGCCCAGATCGGAGGTCGCCGCTACGAGGCGCTGACCTTGCCCATGCCAGGAGGCCGCAACGGCTCCAGCGACGCAACACCTGACACCACGCAGGTTGGCGTCCGCCTGATTGGCACGACGCCAGCCATCTCGACACTGAACGCCACGTTGTGGGACAAGGCCGCAGACGCGGTCCTCGACCATGTCGACTGCATGGCGCAGGGCCGGCGCGAGCGCGGCCCCGAGGCCGGCTACGAGGCCTCGCAAACGCAGAAGGTCGTCGCCTGGAACGCCGCCTTCGTCGTCATCGACACCTGGAACGAGGGCTACTGTGGCGGCGCGCACCCGTGGCACGGCAACAGCGTCACCACGTATCGCCTGGACACCGGGACGGAGGCGGACGTCGCCTCATGGCTGAAGTCCGAATTACGCAAAGAGATCCCGAAGGACTCCCGACTCGGCAAGCTACTGGTGAAGGCGTATGCCGACAGCGGCGGCAACGGCGAGGACGCCGAATGCCGCGACGAGGTGAGCTGGATGGGCAGCTCGATCCATCCGGAACCGAAGCAGCTCGTCTTCCATACGCAGGCCTCGTACGCGATGACACCGTGCGCTGAAGACGTCGCGCTGCCGATCGATGCCGTCTGGCCCTATCTGACGCCGGCGGGCCAGCAAGCGCTCAAGACTTTCCGCTGATCCTCGGTCCTGCCGCTGTGGCCGCCGCCGCGCAACGCGGGCGGCCCGTTCACTGCGACGAGAACATCTTCAACCCGATGATGCCCACGGCGATCAGGCCGATGCACGCCAGCCTCGCCAGTGACGCCGATTCGCCCAGCAGCACGATGCCCGCGATCGCGGTCCCGACGGCGCCGATGCCCGTCCACACCGCGTAGGCCGTCCCTACCGGCAGGTGCTTCAGCGCCCAACCCAGCAGCACGACGCTCGTGACCATCGCCGCCACCGTGCCCATCGTCGGCCACAGCCGGGTGAAGCCGTCCGTGTACTTCAGGCCGACGGCCCAGCCGATCTCGAACAGCCCGGCCAGAAACAACACGCCCCACACCATCGCCATCTCCTTGAAAGTGAATGGAGGCCACTCTATTTCTGTCACATTGATAGTTAAAGTCAGCATCCATCAGCTCCACTGACAGATCGACCCTCGTGCCATGGCCTTCGACCTCGACAATCTCCGCGTCTTCCTCGCTGCGATCGATCACGGCTCGTTTTCCGCCGCCGCGCGCATGCTGGGACGCGTGCCCTCGGCCGTCAGCATGACGATCGCCAACCTCGAAGCGCAGCTGGACCTGGCGCTCTTCGACCGCGCCGGCCGGGAGCCGGTCCCCACCGCGCAGGCGCTCGCGCTGGTGCCCCAGGCGCGCCTTCTGGCCGAGCAGCTCGGCCAGTTGAACCGCCACGCGCTGTCAATGACGCAGGGACTGGAGCCCTCGCTGACGATCACCGTCGTGCCCGAACTCGTCGCCGCGACGCCTTGGAGCGACGCGCTGACGACGCTGTCCGCCGAGTTCCCGCTGCTGGACGTCGAGGTGTTGACCGCGCCCCAGGCAGACGCGCTCGCCATGCTGAAGTCGGGCCGCGCGCAACTGGCCCTCGTTTTCGAGCGCCAGGGGCTCGATCCCTCGGAGCAGTTCCAGGAAGTGGCGCGTGAGACCTTGATCGCGGTCGCCGCAGCCTCGCATCCGATGCTCGCGCGCGAGCCGTCGGCGCTCCGCGACGAGCACCTCATCGCCGAACGCCAGATCCTCGTCGCCGGCCGGGACGCCTGCGACGTCGACAAGCGGATCGCCGTGTCCCGGGTGCAATGGCGTACCGACAGCCCGGTGGCGGCGCTGCGGATGGTGGCCGCGGGGCTGGGGTGGGCGTGGTTGCCCTCGGGCTTCGTGCGCGCGGCGCTGGCCTCCGGCGAACTGGTGCAGATCCCCGCCGGCAACTTCACGACGGCGCTGCAGCTCTACGTCGACGTCGTCTGGACCCAGACACGGCCGCTGGGTCTCGCCGCGCGGCGTTTCGTGGCACTGCTGAACGGCCGCGAGGGCTGCTCAGGCGCGGTCGCCGGAGAGCGCTCGGTGGCTGACACGACCACCGGCGCGAAGGCCGGCCCGTCGCTCAGCGGTAGCGCTCCGGATCCGGCGAGTCCGTCGGCTGCGCGACCACGCGCCGGAAAGCGGCGTTCATCGGCAGCTTCAGGTTGATGCCCGTCGGCGGGAGCGGGGACTCGAACCAGCGCTTGTAGATCGCATGGATCTCGCCGCTGCGATACAGGCCGATCAGCACGTCGTCGACCATCGTCTTGAACATCGGATCGTCGCGGTTGAGCCCGATCGCATAAGGCTCCACCGTCAGCGCGCGATCGGAGATCACGTAGTCGTCCGCCGAGACCGCCGCCCCCTGCTGCGCCAGGAGCGCGCGGATGATGACATCGTCCATCATGAACGCGTCGGCGCGGCCGCTGCGCAACAGCTGGAACGCATCCGGATCGTCCAGCCCGGCGACGATGCGGATGTTCAGCCCCTGCTGCTCGCTGACCTTGGCCAGGTGCTGGATGCTGGTCGTCCCGATGGTGCTCACCACCGGCCGGCCGCGCAGGTCGGCCAGACTCTGCACCTTCTCGCCGTGACGCGTCATGAGCTTGGTCTCGGCCACGAAGATCGTCACCGAGAACGCCTGGCTGCGCGCACGCTCGGCGGTGTTGGTCGTGATGCCGCACTCCATGTCCAGGGTGCCGTTGCTCACCATGGGGATGCGCGTGGCCGAGCCGACCGCGACGCGTCGCACTTCCAGGTCCGGCAGCTTGAGCTTCACGCGCAGCGAGGCGATCACGCGCTCGCAGAGCTCGACGGAGTATCCCGTCGGTCGCAGCTGGGCGTCGAGGTACGAGAACGGCGCCGACGCCGGCCGGTAGCCGATGACGATGACCCCGGTCTCGCGGATGCGCGTCAGCGTCGGGCCCTCCGGCGGTTGCGCGGGACGTGAGGCCGACGGCGCGACAAGCCCGGGTCTGACCGGCGCAGCGACCGCGGACAGCGCGCCAGCCGCCGCTGCCAGCGCCAGGATCAACGCCGCCACGACGCCGGGGATCCGCGTGCCCATCGATCAGCCCTCGCTGTCGTCGGCGATGCCGGCCATGCCGGCGGTCCCTCCGTGCGCGCCGGCATCGTCCTGCCCGAGCGCGCCGGCATCGAGCCGCCTCAATTCGTCGAGGCGCGCGCCGATCTTGATCTCCAGGCCGCGCGGCACGGGCTCGTAGAAGCGCTGTTCCTCCAACCCGTCGGGCAGGTACTGTTCGCCGGCCACATACGCGCCGGGGAAGTCATGCGCATAACGGTAGGCCTTGCCGTAGCCGAGTTCCTTCATGAGGCGCGTCGGCGCGTTGCGCAGGTGCACCGGCACCGGTCGCGAGCTGTCCTGCTTGATCAGCGCGCGCACCTGGTTGTAGGCGTTGTAGACGGCGTTCGACTTCGGCGCGATCGCCAGGTAGACCACGGCCTGCGCCAGCGTGAGCTCGCCTTCCGGCGAACCGAGGCGCTCGTAGGTCTCCGCGGCGTCCAGGCAGATCCGCAGCGCGCGGGGATCGGCGTTGCCGATGTCCTCGCTCGCCATGCGGATCAGCCGTCGCGTGATGTAGCGCGCGTCGACGCCGCCATCGAGCATCCGCACCAGCCAGTACAGCGCCCCATCAGGATTCGAGCCGCGCACGGACTTGTGCAGCGCCGAGATCACGTCGTAGAACTGATCCCCACCCTTGTCGTAGCGCCGCAGCTGCTCGCCGAGCGTGCGTTCCAGCAGCGCCTCGTCGATCTCGGTCGTGCCGGGCGGCGTCAGCTGCGCCACCGTCTCCAGCGTGTTCAACAGACGCCGCGCATCGCCGTCGGCATAACCGATCAGCCGCAGGGTGGCCGCCTCGCTCACGGGCGGCGCGCCGAGCGCCTCCCGCCCGCGCGCCAGCAACTCCCGCATGTCCTGCTCGTCGAGCGACTTCAGCACGTGCACCGTCGCCCGCGACAACAGCGCCGAGTTCACCTCGAACGACGGATTCTCGGTCGTCGCCCCGATGAAGCTGAACAGGCCCGACTCGACGTGCGGCAGGAAGGCGTCCTGCTGGGCCTTGTTGAAGCGGTGGACCTCGTCGACGAACACGATCGTGCGCCGGCCCTGCCCCGCCGCGACCTGCGCGCGATCGACCGCCTCTCGGATGTCCTTCACGCCGCCCAGCACCGCCGAGATGGCGATGAACTGCGCGTCGAAATGCTGGGTCATCAGGCGCGCCAGCGTCGTCTTGCCGACGCCGGGCGGCCCCCACAGGATCATCGAATGGGGCCGACCGCTCTCGAGCGCGACCCGCAGCGGCATGCCTTCGCCCAACAGGTGGCGCTGGCCCACCACCTCGTCAAGCTTGCGCGGACGCAGCCGCTCGGGCAGCGGCGCATGCTTGCCCGGCGCTGCGGCCAAGGGCGTTCCGCCGGGGACGGACTCGAACTCGTCCGGAAAGAGCGACGCGTTGCTCATCGATGCAGACTCGGGCCCCGCTCAGGGCTGGCGCGCGATGTCCGTGCCGGGCGGCGGCGTGAAGCGGAAGCGGTCGGCCGGCACCTTGGCGTTGGGCTCGATCGCGCTGAACTGCATCACCGACTGCTGCCCGAAGCCGTCGACGATCTCGAGCGCCGCCAGCTCGCGGCCCTTGAAGCCGAGCTTCAGGCTCTGCAGGCTGCTGTCGTTGCGCTTGGGCGTGGCCTGCACCCAGTCCAGGCCATTGGCCGCGGGCAGGGACTTCAGGCTGAAGTCCTTCGACAGGTCGCCGCCCGCGAGCAGCGACACCGGCGTCGCGCCCAGCGCCTGGTCCATGTTGCGGACGCTGGCCTGCTGCAGGTCGGGGTCGTAGATCCACACTTCCTTGCCATCGGCCACGATCAACTGCTCGGCCGGTTTTGCATAGGCGAAACGGAACTGGTTGGGACGCTGGAACTCGAAGGTGCCGGTGGTCGTCTTCTTGCGCTTGCCGTCCGGCGCGGTGACGGTCTGCGTGAAGGTCGCGCGACCGCTCTTCACTTCGCTGACGAACCGTTGCAGCGCGCTCGCGCCGTCGGCATGCGCAAGGGTCGTGAAGCAGACGGCGATCGCCGCGACGCCTCGGATCAGGATACGGAACATGGAAAAAGCCTCAATCATTCGTCGCGATCAGTCGTCCCGCTTGGGCACGATGATGTCGCGGTTGCCGTTGGTGGCCATCGCCGAAACGACGCCGGACTTCTCCATCTGCTCCAGCAAACGGGCGGCCCGGTTGTAGCCGATGCGCAGATGCCGCTGCACCAGCGAGATCGACGCCCGCTTGTGCTGCAGCACGATCGCCACGGCCTGGTCGTACATCGGGTCGGACTCGCCGTCGCCGCCCGCGGTCAAGCCGGGCAGGCCGTCGCCGCCGCCATCGCCGTCCAGCACGCCGCCCTCCAGGATGCCCTCGATGTAGTTGGGTTCGCCCTGTTCCTTGAGGTATTCGACGACGCGATGCACCTCGTCGTCGCTGACGAATGCGCCGTGGACACGCACCGGCAGTCCGGTCCCCGACGCCATGTAGAGCATGTCGCCCATGCCCAGCAGCGCCTCGGCGCCCATCTGGTCGAGGATGGTCCGCGAGTCGATCTTGCTCGACACCTGGAAGGACAGGCGCGTCGGGATGTTGGCCTTGATCAGGCCGGTGATCACGTCGACCGACGGGCGCTGCGTCGCGAGGATCAGGTGGATGCCCGCCGCCCGCGCCTTCTGCGCCAGCCGGGCGATCAGTTCTTCGATCTTCTTGCCGACGACCATCATCAGGTCGGCCAGTTCGTCGATCACGACGACGATGTGCGGCAGCCGCTCCAGCGGCTCCGGCTCCTCCGGCGTGAGACTGAACGGATTGGGGATCTTCTCCTCGCGCTCGGCCGCGTCGGCGATCTTCTTGTTGAAGCCCGCCAGGTTGCGCACGCCCATCTTGGACATGAGCTTGTAGCGGCGCTCCATCTCGTTGACGCACCAGTTCAACGCGTTGCTGGCCTGCTTCATGTCGGTGACGACGGGCGCGAGCAGATGCGGGATGCCCTCGTAGACGCTCATCTCCAGCATCTTCGGGTCGATGAGGATCAGGCGGACGTCGCGGGCCTCGGCCTTGTAGAGCACCGACAGGATCATCGCGTTGATGCCGACCGACTTGCCCGAGCCGGTCGTGCCGGCCACCAGGCAGTGCGGCATCTTGGCCAGGTCGGCCACCACCGGCAGGCCGACGATGTCCTTGCCCAGGCCCATCGTCAGCGGCGACGCGGCGTCGGCGTAGACCTGCGAGCCGAGGATCTCGGACAGGCGGATGGTCTGGCGGCGCGCGTTCGGCAGCTCCAGCGCCATGTAGTTCTTGCCCGGGATCGTCTCGACCACGCGGATCGAGGTCAGGCTGAGCGAACGCGCCAGATCCTTGGCCAGGCCGAGGATCTGCGAGCCCTTCACGCCGGTCGCCGGTTCGATCTCGTAGCGTGTGATCACCGGCCCCGGCGACGCCGCCACCACCCGCACGTCGACGCCGAAGTCCTTCAACTTCTTCTCGATCATGCGGCTGGTCATCTCCAGCGATTCAGGGGTCACGGTCTCGATCCGAGGCGGCGGCGCGTCCAGCAGGTCGACCTGCGGCAGCTTCGCGTCGGTCGGATCGGTGAACAGCGTCTGCTGGCGCTCCTTGATGACGCGCGTGGACTTCGGCTGCTCGACCACAGGCGGCTCGATGACGATCGGGATGTGGTGCTCTTCCTCGACCAGGCGCTCGACCTCGACGACGGCCTCCCGCTCGCGCTTGGCCTCCTTGCCGACGCGCTTGTCCTCGGCGATCTCGCGGCGCACTTCGCGCTTCTCGATCAGGCGCTCGATCGCCGTGCCAATCTGCTCGGACAGACGCAGCCAGGAGAACTTCAGCGCCAGGGACACGCCGGCGACCAGCGCCGCGATCCACACGACGCCCGAGCCGGCGAAGCCCAGCAGCTTCATGCTGGCAGGTCCGAGCAGATAACCGAGCACGCCGCCCGCATGGCCCGGCAGATGCGACTCCCAACCGTAGAGCCGGGTCCATTCGAGCGCACAGCTCGCGGCCATCAGCAGGACCAGGCCGCCCACGGTCGGCAGGCGTTCCTTGAACGTGAGCATCGGACCGCCGTCGGCGCGCAGCATGCGTGCCAGGCCGCTGAGCCACGCGCGCAGCGAAATCAGCATCAGCCACCAGCACGAGTAGCCGAAGCCGAACAGCATCAGGTCGGAGATCCACGCGCCCAGCGCACCGACGCGGTTGTGCGCCGGGGCGGAGGTGCCGGCGGTGCTGAAGGCGGCGTCGACACGGTCATGGCTGACCATCGCGAGCAAGACCAGGCACCAGACCAACGCGCCGATCAGCAGCCACAGCGGCGTGCGCAGCGGGCTGGGGGGCGTGGGTGGGGCGGCCGGCAGCGCGGCCTTCTTGGACTTGCGTGCCGGCGCGGGGCGCTCGGTCGGGGCGGCGTCGTCACCGCCGCCCAGCAGGGAACCGGGAAAACTCATGCCCCGATTGTGACGCACAAGCCCCGCGTCCCGGACGCGAGGCTCCCCGCCAAGGTGAAGAAACGTTGAAGCGTCGGTCGCCTGCGACTCAGTCGTGCTGCAGCCGTTCCTTGATGACCACGGAGCCGTTCTCGAGGGTCTCGATCACGCCCTTGTCCTCCAGGTCCTTCATGACGCGGCTGACCATCTCGCGCGACGCGCCGACGACCTTGGCCATGTCCTGCCGCGACACCTTGCCGCGGATGATCTTCACGCCCTTCTCCTCCTCCGCCATGTCCAGCAGCGTGCGCGCGACGCGGCCGTAGACGTCGAGCAGCGCGAGCGACTCGATCTGGCGGTCCGCATTTCTCAGCCGCGCCACCAGGCCGCGCAGGATGCCGTAGGCCAGGCTGGAGGACTCCGGCAGTCCGCGCCCGAAATCGGCGCGGCCCAGCACCAGCATGTCGGTCTGCACCTCGGCGCGGACCGTGGCCGAATGCGGCTCGTTGTCGATGAGGCTCATCTCGCCGACATAGTCGCCGGGTTGCAGCACGGCGAGGATGACTTCGCGGCCGCGGCTGTCCGCGGTCAGCACGCGGGCGCGGCCGTTGAGCAGGATGAAAAGCGCGTTGGACTTGGTGCCCTGCTCGACGATCAACTCGCCGCGTTTGAAGCGCCGCTTGACGACGCTGTCCGCGATGGACTGGGCCTGGTCGGCGGTCAGCAGGGAGAACAAGGGAACCCTGCGGATCAGATCCAAATTGGACAACATGGCCATGAAGGGATGCCTCCTGTGGAGTGTTAGGGTCAATCGTGGTTGTCAGGATGGCAGAGGGCCCGCCACCTAGAATGGCTGCATTGTGCCAATTTGTTCACGGCTGTTCATAGGGTCAACGCCATGAGCGGCGCGCCGGCCCCCTTAGGCTGTCGTCCCTTGCGTCCGCTGAACGCATCCCCACCTCCCCCGTCATGAGCCAAAACACCCGCCACGCCCAACTGTTGATCCTCGGTTCCGGCCCTGCCGGCTACACCGCCGCCATCTACGCGGCGCGTGCCAACCTGAAGCCGCTTTTGGTGACGGGCATGGCGCAAGGGGGTCAGTTGATGACCACGACCGAGGTGGACAACTGGCCCGCCGACGTGATGGGCGTGCAAGGGCCCGAGCTCATGCAGCGTTTCCAGGAACACGCGGAACGTTTCCAGACCGAGATCGTCTTCGACCACATCAACAGCGTCGATTTCTCCAAGCGGCCGTTCACGCTGACCGGCGACAGCGCGGTCTACACGGCCGATGCGGTGGTCCTGGCCACCGGCGCGTCGGCGCAGTACCTGGGCCTGCCGTCGGAAGAGTCGTTCATGGGCCGCGGCGTCAGCGCCTGCGCGACCTGCGATGGCTTCTTCTATCGCGAGCAGGAAGTCTGCGTCGTCGGCGGCGGCAACACGGCCGTCGAAGAGGCGCTCTACCTGTCCAACATCGCGAGCAAGGTGCACCTGATCCACCGCCGCGACAAGTTCCGCGCGGAACCCATCCTGGTCGACAAGCTGATGGACAAGGTCAAGGCCGGCAAGATCGAGCTGCATGTGTTCCACACGCTGGACGAGGTGCTGGGCGACGCCAGCGGCGTGACCGGCGTGCGCATCAAGAGCACGCAGGACGGCACGACGACCGACGTCAAGCTGCAGGGCTGCTTCATCGCGATCGGCCACAAGCCCAACACCGACATCTTCGAGGGCCAGATCGAGATGAAGGACGGCTACATCCGCACGAAGAGCGGCCTCGAAGGCTTCGCCACGATGACCAGCGTGCCGGGCGTGTTCGCAGCGGGCGACGTGCAGGACCATGTCTATCGCCAGGCCATCACCAGCGCCGGCACGGGCTGCATGGCCGCCCTGGACGCACAGCGTTTCCTGGAACAGGAATCGGCCTGATCATTTCTCCGACCGCGGCCCCCGTCGAGGGGCGGCCGCGGCAGGACCCGACCGGCCCGCCTTTGCGCGGGCCGGTGTGTTTCTGCTACACTCTTCGTTTCCCCGCGCCATCAACCTGTGAAGGATCTTGACGCGAGGAAGATGGGATACCGCCACCCTATGGCGAGGTGAGGCCGCCGCCCGCGGCTCGACAGCGAGGTCGAGTCGGTTGGGACGGTCGCCGGATGACAAGTATCGGAGTGTCCTCATGGCACGCGTCTGCGAAGTCACGGGCAAGAAGCCCATGGTCGGGAACAACGTTTCCCACGCCAACAACAAAACCAAGCGCCGGTTCCTCCCGAACCTGCAATACCGCCGTTTCTGGGTCGAGAGCGAAAACCGCTGGGTCCGTCTTCGCATCAGCAACGCAGGTCTGCGTCTGATCGACAAGAAGGGCATCGACGCCGTGCTGGCCGACCTGCGCTCGCGCGGTCAAGCCTAATCACTGAACCAGGAGCGACACCATGGCATCCAAAGGCGGACGCGAGAAGATCAAGCTGGAATCCACTGCCGGCACCGGTCATTTCTACACCACAAACAAGAACAAGAAGACCACGCCCCAAAAGCTGGAATTCATGAAGTTCGACCCCAAGGCACGCAAGCACGTGCTGTACAAGGAAACCAAGCTGAAGTGATTCAGCCCGGTCCTTGAAAAAGAAAACCCGCCTCTCGGCGGGTTTTTTCATGGGCGATCGAAGAACGGCTGCGTCCGCAGCCGTCGTGATCAACGCGTCGGCGCCAAGCGCGTCTTGCCCAGCAGCTCACGCGCCATCCAGTCGTCGATCATCTTCTTCTCATAGCGCAGCGGCTCGGAATCGAAGTAGCGGTTGCCGCCGGCATCCTGATAGTTCATGTCCTTCAGATCGGCCTTGCCGGACTTCAGGACCTGGCCGTTCTCGCTGAGGGTGTACGTGAAGCTCATGCGCGGAATCGTCACCGAACGGAGGATACGGACACGATCCATGCGGACGCGCGGCTCGACCTCCCCGGCCAGGTCGACGTCGGTGACGTCGATCTTGAGCTGCTTGCCGGGCAGCTCGCGCGCCGCGAGCGCCTTGAAGTGCTCGTCCAGCTGCTTCATGGCGTTGTCGCGGTCCACGCTGGCCCAGCCGATGTCGGCGAAGTTCTCCGGCTTGATGAAGTTGACTTCCGCCTGCGCCTGAGCGGCCGCGGCGATTGCGCCCAGGCTCACGCTCGTCAGGCCGAACAGCACGGCGCGCTTGAAAAAGGTCGAGGCCATCATGTCAATCTCCTTGTCTGAGAGTCCAGACAAATTATGGGCGTCACCAAGAAAAAAGGCGCCCGGTAGGGGCGCCCTTTGCATTGCTTCATCTTCACCTCGGTGATGGCCGTCACTCTGGACAGCCGCCGGGTCTGATGACTGATTGCCTTCTGATCAGACGCGCACCGCGCGCAGGCCCGTGGCGAAAGCCCTGAGCTCGGCGATGCCGCTCTCTTCGGCCTTGCGGCACCAGGCTTGCAGGTCGTGCACCAACTGCTCGGCCGACACGTTCGTGCGGGTCCACAGCTGACGCAGTTCTTCGCGCATGGTCACCAGCTTGTCGAGCACGGGGCTCGCCGCGCGGGCGCCATCCAGCTGCGCCTGGTAGGCGGCCGGGATCTTCTCGGCGTCGCGATGCAACCAGCGCGTGGCCAGCTTGAACTGGTGGAACTTCACGCTGTGCTGCTCGCCGGCCGCCTTCAGCTGGGTCAGCTCCGCCTTGCAGACGCCGCGCAGACCGCGCGCATAACGTGCCATCACTTCATAGCGGTTGGCAATGATGGCCTCCAGCGTGTCCTTGTCGGCCACGGCCTTCAGCTCGCCCGTCTTGATCTGCGGCGCGGTCTTGCGGACCTTCGCCCAGCCGATCATCTCCATCGCGCGGATGTAGCCCCAGCCGATGTCGAACTCGAATGGCTTGACCGAGAACTTGGCCGACGTCGGGTAGGTGTGGTGATTGTTGTGCAGCTCTTCGCCGCCGATGATCACGCCCCACGGCGACACGTTCGTCGACGCATCCTGCGCCTCGAAGTTGCGATAGCCCCAGTAGTGGCCGACACCGTTGATCACGCCAGCCGCCCAGAACGGGATCCAGGCCATCTGGACCGCCCAGACCGCCATGCCGGCCACGCCGAACAGCGCCAGGTCGATGATCATCATGAGGGACACGCCCCACACCGAACGGCCGGTGTAGACGTGGCGCTCGATCCAGTCGTCCGGCACACCATGGCTGAACTTCTTGATCGTTTCCTCGTTCTTCGCCTCGGCGCGATACAGCTCGGCGCCGCGCGTCATCACCGTCTTGATGCCACGGGTGACGGGGCTGTGAGGATCGTCCTCGGTCTCGCACTTCGCATGGTGCTTGCGATGGATGGCCACCCACTCGCGGGTCACCATGCCGGTCGTCAGCCACATCCAGAAGCGGAAGAAGTGCGACGGGATGGGACCCAGGTCGAGGGCCCGGTGCGCCTGCGCGCGGTGCAGGAAGATCGTGACGCCAGCAATGGTGATATGCGTCACCACCAAGGTGAAGACAACGATCTGCCACCAGCTCGCGCCGGTGAGGCCATCGATCATCCACGCCAGGATGGCGTCGTGCACAGACATCAATACGTTCATTCGGTCCTAACCCTGCTCGCGAAGAGCCAGTTGTCCACAGGAAGCCCGCATTGTAGGCGACTCACTCTAGAAATCGCCTCGATGTGAGCGGCTTTCCCGACGGTCTTTTGACGCTTAACGACTGGAAGACCCTCAAGCGGTGATCGATCGGACACTGTGATCAGTTCGCATCAAAAACAACCGTCTTCCAAGGTCCTGGAGACGGTTTCCGCCGAGCGCCTTATTTCTTCCGTTCCCACACCGCGGCGAAGAAGCCGTCGCTGTGGTGCCGGTGCGGCCACAGCCGCAGATAGCCGTTGTCGGACAGTTGTGCCGCCTGGGTCTCGTCGACCTGCGCATGCGCCAGCACCTCCTGCGCGGGCATCAGGACGAAGTCGGGATGCGCCTCCGCGAACGCCTGGGCCACCGACTCGTTCTCGGCATCCAGCAGCGAACAGGTGGCATACACCAGGCGACCGCCGGGCTTGAGCAGACGCGACGCGCTGTTCAGGATCGCCAGCTGCTTGTCATGCAGCTCCCGGACGCTGTCCGGCGACTGGCGCCATTTCAGGTCGGGATTGCGGCGCAACGTCCCCAGGCCCGAGCACGGTGCGTCGACCAGCACCCGGTCGATCTTGCCGGCCAGGCGCTTGACGCGCTCGTCGCGCTCGTTGCTGATCTGCACGGGGTAGACGTTGGACAAGCCGCTGCGCGCCAGACGCGGCTTGAGCTTGTCGAGGCGGTGGCCCGACACGTCGAAGGCATACAGCCGTCCGGTGTTGCGCATCGCGGCGCCCAGCGCCAGCGTCTTGCCGCCGGCACCGGCGCAGAAATCGACGACCATTTCGCCGCGCTTGGCTTCGGTGAGCAGCGACAGCAGCTGGCTGCCCTCGTCCTGGACCTCGACCTGGCCGCTGGTGAAGACATCGAGCTTCTGCAGCGCCGGCTTGCCTTCGAGCCGCAGGCCCCACGGCGAGAACGGCGTCGGGGACGCGGCGAAACCCTTGTCCTTCAGCGCGGCCTGCACGTCCTCACGCTTGGCTTTCAGCAGGTTGACGCGCAGGTCCAGCGGTGCCGACACGTTGACGGCGTCCGCCAGTTGCCAGAATTCCTCGTCGCCGAGGCGCTCCTTGAGCGGCTGCACCAGCCAGTCGGGCAGGTTGTGGCGCAGTTTTTCCGGCAGCTTGCTGCGGTCGACCTTCTCCACCTGCTTGAGCCAGTGCTGCTCCTGATCATCGGTCGCAGCGCGGAGAAAGGCCTCGCTCCCGGCCCATGCGAGGATCGCCAGCCGTCGCGACATCGGGCCGCGGCCCGACTGGGCCAGATGCTGCAACACCGGACGCTGACGCAGCACGGCGTAGGCGGTTTCGGCGATGGTGTGGCGCTCGCGCTGGCCGAGCGCCTTGTGCGCGCGGAAGAAGTCGGAAACGAGGGCGTCGGCGGGCTTGTCGAACAGCAGCAGGCTGTCCACCAGTTCGGCGCAGAGTTCAAGAAGGGCATTAGGATGCATCGCCCGATTATCCCTGGCTCCGGGGCCGGGTCCGCGCCCTGCCCTGTTTCCACCGTCACGCCCTCCTCCAATGAGCGATTCCACTTCCAGCCTGGCCCCCGCCGCGCACGGCGCCGGCGACCCGTTGCCGCCCTTGCCGCAGGCCCCGGTCGGCCGCTACCGCCACTACAAGGGCGGCGAGTACGAGGTGCGAGGCGTCGTGCGTCACAGCGAGACGCTGGAGGCGCTGGTGTTGTACGCGCCGCTCTACAACGACAGCGGCCTGTGGGTCCGTCCCTACGACATGTTCTTCGGCACCGTCGAGATCGACGGCGCGGTCCAGCCCCGCTTTGCCCTGATCCGGGATTGAGCGTGGATCGATCGCCTGCCGAGCCCGCCATGCCCTTGCTGCACCAGATCAAGAGCCGCCCCCGCCTGCTGATCGGCGCGGCCACCGGCGCCTTGCTGGCGGCCGCCTGGCCGGTCGAACTGGCCTGGCACACGCGCACGCTGCTGGGCTGGAGCGCCGGCGTCTGGACGTATCTCGTGCTCATCGGCTGGATGATGTTCCGCACCGACGCGGACGACGTCGAGGAACAGGCCCGCGCCGTCGCCGACAGCGCGCCCACGGTCCTGGTGCTGGCGATCCTGGGGGCCGCCGCGAGCATGGCGGCGATCGCATTGGAACTGGCCCAGGTGAAGGAGTCCGGCCTGCTGCAGGCCTGGCCGCACCTGCTGGTGGCGTCGGCGACGCTGACCGGCTCCTGGCTGCTGCTGCCGGTGGAATTCGGGCTGGCCTACGCGTCGCTGTTCCACTGCGGTCCGAAGGCGCCCCACGGGCTGGAGTTCCCGGGCGACGAAGACGCTCCCGACTACCTCGACTTCTTCTACTTCGCGGCGACGGTCGCCGCGACCTCGCAGACCTCGGACGTCGTCGTCAGCGCGCGACCGATCCGGCGCCTGGTGCTGGTGCAGGCGATCCAGGCCTTCGTGTTCAACACCGTGGTGCTGGCGCTGACGATCAATTTCCTGGCCGGCATGCTGGGCTGAACGCCGGATCGACGGTCAACTGAACATCTGCGGCTCACCGCCGCGATGGAGGACGCGGGCGCCCTCGGTCGCCAGTTGCCCTTCGACGAACCAGCGCACGGCGCTGGGATACATGCGGTGCTCGAGCTTGAGCACCCGCGCGGCCAGGGCCGCCTCGTCGTCGTGGTCGAGCACCGGCACGACCGCCTGCGCGACGATCGGCCCGTGGTCGAGTTCCGCCGTCACGAAATGCACCGTTGCGCCGGCCACGCGACAACCCGCCTCGATCGCGCGCCGATGCGTGTGCAGGCCCGTGAAGGCGGGCAGCAGCGACGGATGGATGTTGAGCATGCGGCCCGCGTAATGGCCGGTGAACCCCGGCGTCAGGATGCGCATGAAACCGGCCAGCACCACCAGATCGGGCGAGAAACCGTCGATCACGCGCTGCAGTTCCGCGTCGAACGCGACGCGGGCCGCGTCGCCCTTGCCGAAGGCCTGGTGGTCGACCACTGCGGTCGCGATGCCGTGCGCCCGCGCGAATTCAAGTCCGGCGGCATCCGGCCGGTTGCTGATCACCGCGGCGATGCGGGCCGGCCAGCCGCCGGCGGCGCAGGCCTGGACGATGGCCTCCATGTTGGAGCCTCGCCCGGAGATCAGGATCACGATGTGCTTCATGGGCCGGCAGTGTAGCCAAGGGCATGGGCATGACCGACGCCGACCGGGCCGCGGCTCCCTACAATCGCCCTCCCGCCGTCGCATGGCCGGCCTCGTTCCGAGACCTTCGCGCGCCTCGCGGCCACCGTCCAGCCTCCCGCCCCGCCCAGACT
>CAMPJJ010000067.1 GCA_946886855.1 uncultured Roseateles sp.
GGGCCGAAGGTCCCCTGGTACTTGATCAGGTTGGACATGCCCGTGACCATCCCGTCCCTGCGCGGTTGCGTGGCGATCTGGCCGCCGGACGTGGCCCACGAGTAGAACGGCGCGTAGCCCATCGGGTCGAAGGGCAGCAGGAAGTCGTAGGTCGTCGTGTAGGAGCGGCCGGCGACGACGCGGCCGAACTCGCCTTCCAGGCCGACGTTGGCCTGGCGGCCCCAGAACGACGAGCCGGCCATGCCGGTGTCGAAACCGACCTCGGCCTCGAGCTGGAACACGGCCTTCAGGCCGCCGCCGAGGTCCTCGGCGCCGCGCAGGCCCCAGCGGGACGTGTTCATGCCGCCGGCACTCACGCCGAAGCGGTGGTCGCCCGCGGCGTTCATGTGGTCGCGGTACTCCAGCAGCACGTCGGCGATGCCGTAGACGGTGACACTGCTCTGCGCGAAGGCGGACGGCGCCGCGCACAGGGCCAGCAGGCCGGCGGCGCACAGCGGGGTCAGCCGGATCGAGGAGATCGAGGAGATCGAGGAGATCGAGAGGATCGAGAGGATCGAGGGCATCGAGGTCTTGCGGGGGGTGGTCAAGGGAGTCTCCTTGTTGTCGTTGAAAAATCTGGACGCAGGGGCGCCTGCGGTCCTCGCGAGGCGAGGACCGGGGCGGAGGGCATCAGCGGAAGTCGACCTGAGTGGCCTGAGCCAGCGAGAGTCGGCGTGGGTCGACCTGAGTCGGCGGAAATCGGGATCGGTGCCTGGCCGCGCTCAGCGTCTGAGGCCGAAGCGGCTCGCGAGTTCGACGTACTGCCGGTTCTGCCGGTCGATGACCGCGCGCAGCGCCGACCCGGTGAGTGCGAGCGGGAACAGGCCGTGTCGCGCCCGGACCTCGGCGAAGGCCGGCGCGGCCATCAACTGGTCGAAGGCGGCGGACCACGCGGCGACGTCGCCGTCGGGAACCTTCGGTCCGACATAGAAGCCGCGGATCGCGGGCCAGACGATGTCGACGCCCTGCTCGCGCGCCGTCGGCACGCCGGCCAGCGCGCCGGGCAGGCGCTGGTCGGCGAGCACCGCCAGTGCGCGGAACGGGCTGCCGGGGCCGAGCTTGTCGAAGACCTCGGACGCATCACCCATGTAGACCTGGACGTGGCCGCCCTTGAGCGCGGCGATCGCCTCGCCGCCGCCTTCGAAGGCGACGAAGCGCATCGCCTTGTGGTCCACGCCGCCGGCGCCGGCGACCAGCGCCGATTTGACCCAGTCCTGGCTGCCGATCGTGCCGCCGGCGGCAAAGCTGATGCGCCCCGGATCGGCCTTCAGCGCGACGAGCAGTTCGGGCAGGGTCTTCCACGGCGACTGCCGGCCGACCAGGACCACGCCGTAGTCGACGCCGACGGCGGCGATCCAGCGCACGTCGTCGACGCTGCGCTTGCCGAAACGGCCGTGGGAGAGGTTGAGCAGCGAGCCGCTGGAAAAGGCCACCAGCGTGCGCGGTTCGGCGGGACGGCGCGTGACGACCTGGTCGAAGGCGATCGCGCCGACGCCGCCCGGCATGTAGCTGATGCGCATCGGCGTGGTCGTGAGCCCCGCCTGCTGGAACGCCGCCTGCGCGAGCTTGCAGCTCTGGTCGAAACCGCCGCCGGGCTTGGCCGGGGCGATGCATTCGAGTGGGGCGTCGCCGCCCGGTAGCGGTGCCATCGCAGGCGCGGAGGCGCCACGGCCCGGCTGTGCCGCAACGCCGGCGGACGCGGTCAGCCAGAGGGCCGCCATGAGCCCAGCCGCCCAAGTCGGGATCGATCGCATGTCTTGTCTCCTCGCGGTGGTCTGTATCGCCGTCGGCCGTCGTCGGGAGCGATCGTTCGCGCCTCGTCGACAGGGCCGCGCGGTCGCCCGCCACCTGCTCGTGCCGGACTCTAGGAACAGCGCGCTTTCAGCCGGCTTTCAGCGGGGGAGGAATTTCCGTCGATGCGCGCAGCGGAAGCCGCAAGGTGACGGTGGTGCCACGCTCGCAACCGTCGGCGTCCCGACGCGCCGCGGCGACCGCCATGTCGCCCCCGTGGCGTCGCACGATCGCCCGCACGATGGCCAGTCCCAGTCCCGAACCCGGCAGGTCGACGTTGCTGCCGCGGAAGAAACGCTCCCCCGCGCGCGGCCGCTCGTCGGCGGGAATGCCAGGTCCGTCGTCGACGACGCGGATCACGGCGATGGCCCCTTCGGGCCCGCCGGCATTGCGGATCCCGCCATCGCCATCGCCATCGCCATCGCCATCGCCGTCGCCGTCGCCGTCGCCGTCGCCATGGTCGTGGTCGTGGTCGTGGTCGCGGTCGTGGTCGTGGTCGTGGTCGTGGTCGTGGTCGATGGCGTTGTCGTTGTCGTTGTCTTCGTTGCGGTGCGCCCGCTTTCGCGCCACGCCGACCTGCAGCGTCACTGCGCCGCCGCGCGGCGTGTAGCGCAGCGCGTTGTGCAGCAGGTTGAGCAGCGCTTCGCGCAACTGGCCCTCATGGCCCAGCACGACGATGTCCTCCTCCGCAGGCTCGAAGCCGAGGTCGATGCCCTGCTCCCGCGCCAGCGGCCAGGATTCGCGCGCGCAGCGGTCGGCCAGGCGGTCCAGCGAGAGCGGCGTCATCGCCACCGGCGCGGTGTCGGCGCGGGCCAGCGCCAGCATCTGGTTGGTGCGCCGCACGGTGTCGTCGATCTGCCCCTTGAGCGCGGTCAGCGCCTCGGCGAGGCGCTCCGGGTCGCGCTCCCGGCGGGCATACCCCACCATCGTCGCCAGCGTCGCCAAGGGCGTGCGCAACTGGTGGGAGGCGTCGTCGACGAAACGGCGGCGGCCGTCGATCAGTTCGCGCTGCCGCGCGAGGTGGTGGTTGATCGCGCGCACCAGCGGCGCGGCGTCGGCGGGGACTTCGGTGTCGTCGACCGGCGAGAGGTCGTCATCGGCGCGCGCCTCGACCTCGCGTCGCAGCCGGTCCAGCGGCCGCAGCGCCCAGCCGATCACCAGCGCCAGCGTGCCGGCGACGATGGACACGGTCAGCAGGTCGCGCCACACGGCCTGCAGGAGCAGCGCGCGTGAGAACGCGTTGCGAGAGTTCGTGCTCTCGGCCACCTGGATGATCATGCGCCGACCGGGGCGTTCGGGGTCGAGCTCGCGGGCCCAGGCGCCCACGCGCACCGGCGCGCCGAAGTACTCGGCGTCGATGAAGCGCGGCACGCCGGTCTTCAGCGGCTGGCCGGGCAGCGGCAGCCCGGCGTTGCCGATCTCGACGAGGCCGTCCTCGGTGCTGACGCGGAAGAACACCTGTCCGCTGGCGGTGAGCTCGAAGAACTCCAGCAGCCGGTACGGCATCTCGACGGACAGGCCGCCGGTCTCGGTCGAGACGTTGCTGTCGATCGCCTTGATCGCGCCGAGCAGCGAGCGGTCGTAGGCGGAGTTGGCCGCCTGCAGCGCAGTGCCCCAGGTCAGGGCGAGCTCGATGCCGACGGCGGCCAGCATCACCGGCAGCACCAGCGCGAGCAGCGTGCGGCGGACGCTGAAGCGATGCCAGCGGGCCGGCAGCGAGGGCCATCGCACCCGGAGCCGCCCTGCCGGCGTCCCGGACGACCGGGAATTCATGCCGCTTCCCTCATCCTGCGGACGTCACGCCGCTTCGAGCACGTAGCCCAGGCCGCGCAGCGTGGTGATGCGGACCTTGCCGGATTCGATGCGGCGGCGCAGCCGGTGGATCAGGACTTCGACCGCCTCCGGCCGCACGTCCTGTTCGTCGGAGAACAGCCGCTCGAGGATCTCCTGCTTGGACATGGGCTCGCCGCTGTGCTGGATCAGCGTGCGCAGGACCGCATGCTCGCGCGGCGACAGCGCCAGCGGTTCGCGATCCAGGGTGAAGAGCTTGGAGGCCGCGTCGTACACCAGCGGGCCGCAGGCGAAGCGAGGCTGCTCGCGGCCGCGGGAGCGGCGGATCAATGCGATCAGCCGGGCTTCGAGTTCCTGCAGTTCGAAGGGCTTGGCGAGGAAGTCGTCGGCGCCTTCGTGCAGCGTGCTGACGCGCTCCATCAGCGAGTCCCGGGCGGTCAGCACCAGCACGGGGACGCGCGAGTCGGCGTCCCGCAGCCGGGCCAGCACCTCGTGGCCGCCGAGACCGGGCAGTCCCAGGTCCAGGATCATCGCGTCATAGCGGGTCGCGGCGAGCTGGTTCAGCACCAGGCGGCCGTCGTCCACCCAGTCGACCACGAAGTCGTTCTGGCCCAGGGCCTTCACCAGCCAGTCGGCCAGGGGCTTTTCGTCTTCGACGAGGAGGATCCGCATGGCGCGCGATGCTAGCGCTGCGATTGACGGTGTCGGCTAGTGTCTTTCCACATCATCCCGCGACGCTCTTGGGTCATGCAGCAGGTCGGCCCTCGCCCGCGCTTTCAGGGTTTCCGCTGCTGTCGGAATCCTCCTTCAGATCCAGCCACCCCAGTTTGAACATGACAAAACCTGCGAGCGCTAGAAAAGCCGCATAAGCAACGCCGGCCGCGGCCCAGGAAATCAAGAATTCACGCAACATGGAATGCCTTTGCAAAGAGAAAGTAATGCCCGTAGGCGTTGAAGATAACCAACCACCACATGGTCAAAAAGCAGAGAAACTGACGAAGACGTCCCCGAACCGTGTTGGCGCCTGCGGTCATCCGCGGCTCAAGCCAGCGGACGATGATCATCCAGATCGCCATGGACACGAAGATCAATGCAGGCACGACCGGAGGGAGCAACGCCCTGACTGCCTCGTTCGGCGTGTTGCAGCTAAGGTCCCGAATGGAGATGGCTGCCGTGCCGTCAAATACCAAGAAGAGCAGCGCCGAGTCGGCGGCGGAACTCAGCAGCGCCGCCCGGCCGCGCAATGTCATATTCAGGATCCAGGTGACCGCTGGCGGACAGATGCCGGCCAACCAATAGGCCAATACTTCCGGCGTCATGGGTAACTCCAAAGTCATCCGATGCATCAGATGCTAGACCCGCTGGAGATACCCAAAAGCGACCCCACCCCGCGTTTTGCGAGGTTCTTGCGATCAAAACAGTGCAAACAAGTAGTCCGGCGTGATCGCGGGACAAAGTGGGGCTAGCGAACCGCGACGAACGCGTCGCGGATCGATGGGAACAAGCCCCTGTTCAGCCGTTTCGCGGACAGAAGCGCCGGCGGCGCTGCCCCGGACCGGGACCCGGGCCGTCTCCCGACGGCACGAGCTCCCGTTCCATGCGACGACACACCCGCCGCCGTGCGCGGAGCGGCGGGTCGGGCGCGCGGGGGCGCCCGTCATCCGCCCGTCATCCGCCGCTCAGGCCACCACTCAGGCCGCCCTTCAAGCCGCCGTGCCGCGCGCCGCGTCGATCGTCGCGATCGCCTCGACGGTGTCGCCGTGACGGACCAGCCAGCTGAGCTTCTCGAGCTGGCGCAGGTCGCCGGAATTGCCCGGGTCGCGTTGCGCCATCAACTGGCGGCGGACGTCGCGCAGCAGGTGCATGGCGTTGTCCTGGTGATCGCAGTAGAGCTCGACCTGGACCGCGCGCAGTTGCTGCTGGATGACCGCGCGGCGCTCCGACCGGCGCGCCATGTCGTCGGGATCGGTCGAGGCCTGGGCCGACGCCGCCGCGAAGGCGGCGACCATGGCGAGGATCGGGGTGGACTTGCTCATGTGCATCTCCTTGGACCCGGCGGGCTCCGCGCCGGTGGCGTCTCGGTGAAGGCGTCGCCGTGGGCCGCGGGGCCGGTCGGGCCGATTGCGTCAAACATCGTGTTGCCCTGGGCGTAAGGTGCGCCCACCGAATTAGGTCGTGCTTAAGAAAACGCTCGCCGGGGCGCTGGCGACCCCGTCGCGGCGGGGGTTCGCACCGGGTTTTACGCGGCGTCAACATCGCCGTCACGGACCGTCACACGCGCCCCCAGGATCGACACGGTCCGCGGCGCTTTGTATGCCTGTGTGTCCGCCGCCCGCCCCGACACGCGCCGCGCCAATTCGCCCGGGCCGTCACACACCGTCGATACACCGGACCGATGCAATGCGGCTCACGCAGCGAGTGACGCTGCATCACAGGAGCCCCTCATGCCCTCGACCACCGATCACGTTCAAGTCCTCTACACCGCCCGCACCCACACCACCGGCGGCCGCGACAGCCGCGGCCAGTCCGACGACGGCCGCCTCGACGTCCAGCTGGGGTCGCCCGCCACCTCGCGGCCCGGCACGAATCCGGAACAGCTGTTCGCGGTCGGCTGGTCGGCCTGCTTCATCGGCGCCCTGGGCCTGGCGGCCCACGCGATCGGCGTGCGGCTGCCCGCCGAGGCCGCCGTCGACGCGTCGGTCGACCTCAACAAGGGCGCGGACGGCTACTTCCTGAGCGCGCAGCTGCGCGTCAGCCTGCCCGGTCTGCCCCGGGATACGGCCTACGAGCTGATCAAGCGCGCCCACCACACCTGCCCCTATTCGAAGATGACGCGCGGCAACATCAACGTCGGCCTGGAGCTGCTCTGACGCAGCGACGATCCCGCGAGGCGGCGCGGTCGCGCGAGGAGGCGCAACGGGGGCCGCACTCGGTATAGTGACTTTCACCGTCACCTCGCCTCGCGCGCCCCCGGCCATGAGCCCCGCTTCCCCCGTCCTCACGATCCACGCCTTCCGCGACGACCAGACCGGCACCGTCAGCTACGTGCTGGCTGACCCGGCGACCCGCCAGGCCGCGATCGTCGATCCGGTGCTCGACTTCGACCTCAAGTCCGGCCGGACCGCCACGACGCAGGCGGACCGCCTGCTGGCGCACGTCGCCGAGGCGGCGCTCACCGTGCAGTGGATCCTCGAGACCCACGCCCATGCGGATCACCTGTCGGCGGCGCGCTATCTGCAGGCGCACGTCGGGGGACGCATCGCCATCGGCGAGCACATCCGAGAGGTGCAGGCGGTGTTCCGCAAGCTCTACAACCTGGAGCGCGATTTCCTGCCCGACGGCCGTCAGTTCGACCACCTGTTCCGCGACGGCGAGACCTTCCTGATCGGCGGCATCGAGGCGCAGGCGCTGCTCGTGCCGGGACACACGCCGGCCTGCCTGGCCTACCGCATCGGCGATGCCGTCTTCGTCGGCGACACGATGTTCATGCCCGACGTCGGCACCGCGCGCGCCGACTTCCCCGGCGGCGACGCGGCGACGCTGTACCGCTCGATCCGCCGCCTGCTGGCCTTGCCGCCCGCGACGCGGCTCTTCGTCTGCCACGACTATCCGCCCGACGGCCGCGCGCCGGCCTGGGAAACGACGGTCGCCGAACAGCGCGCGCGCAACATCCACGTCCATGACGGCGTGAGCGAGGCCGAATTCGTCGCGCTGCGCACCCGCCGCGACGCGCAGCTCGACGTGCCGACGCTGATCCTGCCCTCGATCCAGATCAACATCCGCGCCGGCCGGATGCCGCCGGCCGAGGACAACGGCGTCAGCTACCTGAAGATTCCGCTGAACACCCTGGGTCACCCGGCCTGACGGCCCTCGGGCCGGCTCCGATCACGAGACCGATGCGCGTGACGCCGCCGGCGGACATGGCGCGGGGCTCGCCGTCGTGCATGCGCGCGACCGCCGCGACGATGGCCAGTCCCGCCTTCACGCCGCCGCCCCGCTGTCGGACACGACGCGCCCCTGGTCGATGACGATGACCCGCCCCGCCATCGCGATCGTTTCCGGGCGGTGGGCCACGACGATGCGCGTCGCGCCGAGCGCCTCGACCGCGGCATTGACGCGACGCTCGGCGGCGACGTCCAGGTGGCTGGTGGCCTCGTCGAGCACCAGGATGCGCGGCCGCTTGTAGATCGCGCGCGCCAGCAGCAGCCGCTGACGTTGACCGCCCGACAAGCCCGTGCCGAGATCCCCCACCTGGGTCAGGTAGCCCATGGGCAGGGCCACGATCTCGTCGTGGAGCGCGGCCTGGCGCGCGCAGTCCGCCACGCGCGCGAGGTCAGGTGCGGGATCGAAGAAGCTGATGTTCTCCTCGATGCTGCCGGCGAAGAGCAGGTCGTCCTGCATCACCGTGCCGACGATGCGGCGGTAGGCGCCCAGGCCCAGGCGTCGCAGCGCCTGGCCGCCGACGAGCATTTCCCCCCGCGTGGGCGTGAGCAGGCCCAGCAACAGCTTCACCAGCGTCGTCTTGCCGCTGCCCGAGACGCCGGTGATCGCCACGCACTCGCCGGGCGCGATCCGCAGGTCGATGCCGGCGAGCACCTCGGCCTCGCCGTCGCCGTAGCGGAAGGCGACGTCGCGCAATTCGATCGACGCCGGCAAGGCGCTCAGATCCGCCTGCGCCACCTGCGCTGCCTGCGCTGCCTGCGCTGCCTGCGCCGACTGCGTCAACTGCGTCAAGTCGGCGGTGTCCTCGACCGGCGTGGTGAGGATGTCGGCCAGCCGCTCGCCATGCAGGCGCAGCATCCGGAGTTCGAAGAGCCGGTCGATCAACGCGGCCACGCGGTCGCTGAACTGATCCTTGTAGGCCAGGAAGGCCAGCAGCATGCCGACCGTCAGGCGCGTGTCCAGCACCGCGAGCGCGGCCAGCCAGATCACCGCGACGCGTTCGAGGCCGAAGATCAGACCGCGCGCCGTCTCCTCGCCCAGCGACCAGCGCGCCAGGCGCAGGCGGCCGTTGACCTCGTCGGCCAGCAGGCCGACCCACCCGATGCGCCGCTGCTCGCCCCGATCGAAGAGGCGCACGGCCTGGACGCCGCGCACCGACTCGAGGAAATGCGTCTGCTGGCGCGCGGCGCGCCGGATCGTCTCGGCAGTCGCGTCGCGCAGGCCGTGGAAGACGCCCCAGCGCAGCAGCGCGTACAGCAGGACGGCGACCAGCGTGACAGCGGTCAGTTCGCCGCTGTACAGGATCATCACGACCAGGGTGACGACCGCCAGCAGGCCGTCGATCACGCCCTCGACGAACTGCGTCGTGAAGGTGTGCTGGATCGTGTCGATCGCGCCGAAGCGCGAGACGATGTCGCCGAGGTGGCGTTTCTCGAACCAGGCCGGCGGCAGCCGCATCAGGTGCCCGAAGGCGCGGCCCTGCCACTGGAAGGCGAGGCTGGTGGACAAGACCGTCGTCATCCAGGAACGGACGGCGCCCAGCGCGACGCGGATCCCGGCGAGCAGCAGGAAGCCGAGGCCGAGCACCAGGATCAGCTCGCGGTCGCCCGTCGCGAGCGCGTGATCGGCCAGCCACTGCAGATGGAAGGGCGCCATCAGTCCCAGCATCTGCAAGGCGAGGCCGAGCACCAGGACTTGCGCCAGCGATCGCTTCAAGCCGGTGATGCGGCCGAGCAGCGCGCGCCATCGCCAGCCGCCTGGATCACCGCCGGCGCGGGCCGCGAGACTGTCGTCGAAGCCCTCCTCCGGCGCGAGTTCGAGCGCGACGCCGGTGAAGTGGCGCGACACCTCCGCCGTCGCCACGCGTCGACGGCCGATGGCGGGATCGAGCAGCGTGACCCCGGCGCGATCGACGCGCTCCAGCACCACGAAATGGTCCATGTCCCAATGCAGGATGCAGGGCAGCGCCAGCTGGGGCAGTTCCTCCAGCGTGAGTTGCAGCGGCCGGCTTCCCAGTCGCAGCGCGCTCGCCATCTCGATCAGGCCCACCAGCGTGGCGCCATGGACGGACAGGGAGAAGCGCCGCCGCATGGCCGGCATGTCGAGCGATCGCCCCCCAGTGGCCGGCGATCATCGCCAGACACGCCGCGCCGCATTCGGCGGCTTCATCCTGCAGCAGCTCGGGCGTGCGCCGGCGGGGCCGCAAGGCCAGCGCCGGCCCCCGGACATCGGGAGCGGGTGTCATCGTTCCACGGGAGCCTGCGTCGCGGACAGGCGCCGGAGCGGATCCATCACCCACTCGTACAGGCGGCGCCGTTCCAGCGCGACGATGGCCTGCAGCCTCATGCCCGGCCGCAAGGGATGCGCGACGCCGCGCGCCACGAGCGTCGGCCGGTCCAGGCGCACGCGCACGCGGTAGGCCGCTTCCGGACCCGCCGCGACCAGATCGACCGAACGCACCCACCCCGTCAGTGCGCCGAAGGTCTGATGGGGAAACGCGTCCACCTGGAGCCGCACCGGCAGGCCTTCGGTCATGAACGCCGCGGCACGCGCCGGCGCCTGCAACTCGGCCTCCAGCGCGCTGCCGTCGGGCCAGAGGTGGGCGAGCGCCTCCCGCGCGGCGACGGACTGACCCGGTCCGGCCTTCAACGCCGACACGCGGCCAGCGTCCGGAGCGAGGATCAGCGTCTCGCCGCGGGCCTGGTGCTGGGCCACCTCCTGATCGAGGGCGGCGAGTGCGCGGGCATGGCCCTCTTCGTCGCGCCCCTGCTGCAGGACCGCGGCACGCAGCGCCAGCAGCGCCGCGCGCTCGTCGCGCCGGGACGAGGCCCATGCGCCCTCGAGTTGAGACAGGCGCTGCCGCGCCTCGATGGCGGCGATCTCATGCGCGTGCGCGGCGCTCACCGTGCTCATGCCGGCCTGCTGCAGCCGACGCTGTCGATCGAAGGCGTCGTCGTCGAGCGCCACACGGCGGCTTTGCAGCGCAATCTCCGAGGCCAGGCGGCGCTGGTCCTCGCGCAGCGCGTCGATCCGGACGCGGGCCGCATCGAGGCCGTGCGCTTCCTGCTGGCGGCGATGGTGCGACTCCGCGACGAGGCTGTCGCGACGCTGCTTCAACAGGCGCACGACCGTGGTGTCGACGTCCTCGCCACGGTGCTCGCCACGGTGCTCGTCATGGCTCTCGCCACGCCCCTCGCCCTGTGCGTCGCCCCGTCCCCCGCGCAGCACGAAGAGCACCTCGCCCGCCCGGACCGCCTGCCCTTCCGAGACGCGGCGCTCCGCCACGCGCCCGTCCCGATCCGCGACGATGCGCAGCAGGCCGGACTCCGGCGTCAACACGCCCGGCAGACGCGCCGTGGCGCTGGCCGAGCAGCACAGGAAAAGGGCCAGCAGGCCGAGCACGATGAACACGGCCAGGGCCGTCCCCATCGCGAAGCCCACCGGCCGTGCGAGCAGGAGCGCGCCACCTGGCGCGTCCCTGCCCTGCAAGGCCTCCGCGCGGAACAGCGGGAGGCCCTCCGGCTGTTCCGTCATCAACCGATCGCGGTCGTGTTCCCGTTGCAGCAGCAGGGCCCGCCTGGCCTCGCCGGCGCCGCCAGCATGTGCACCGCCCCCGCGCGGCGCCGCGGCAGCGTGAGCTGTTGGAGGATCTCGGTCGCCGGATTGGTCGGGAGGTTCAGGACCGTACCGCCGCCGACGGCATGAAGTTCTTGGATGGATAACGTGCGCATGCGCCTCTCCCGGACATCCTGGGTGTCGGACGACGGAGATCCCAGGATCCGCAGAGCCCCGTCGCGAGCGTCAGAACGACGCCCGACACGCTAGTGCCCGCCACCGCGTGCCCGACCTTCGGTGCGACCAGGGGTTGCCATCCCGTTGGCCCGGGATCGGGCGTCAATGCCCGGCGGCGGGGGTCGGGTCCTGATCCCGCGTCGTGTCGACGGGGAACGGCGCCAGCCACGCCAGCACGATCGGCGGGATCGAGAACACCAGCACCCAGCCGAAGAAGCTCGCGTAATGCTGGCCCACGCCCGCGTAGAGCCAGCCGCTGACGCTGCCCGTGGCCCACTTGGTCAGCGCCATGACGCCGGTGGCCATCGCGTAGTGGGTCATCTTGAAGGGGCCCGGCGCGATCTGCTGCATCATGTAGAGCATGTGCCCGACCGAGCCCATGCCGAAGCCGAACTTCTCGACGGCGACCACGGCGCCTATCCACCACAGGTCGGTCGGCAGCGCGTGGCTGAGGTAGTAGTAGGTCAGGTGCGGCAGGTTGAGTGCGACCGCCAGCAGCAGGAACGAGCGCCGCAGCGTCATCTTCGACGCGATGAATCCGCCGAGGAACGCCCCCGCGATGAACGCGATCGTGCCGGCGCTGCCGTAGATGTGGCCCAGCGCCGCATTGTCCAGGCCGAGTCCGCCCGCCGAGCGCGGATCGAGCAGGAACAGCGGCCCGAACTTCTCGATGAATCCCTCACCGAAGCGGTAGAAGAACACCACCGCCAGCATCATCCAGATCGACGGCTTCTGGAACAGCGTGACCCAGGATTCCCGCAGCGACACCATCGCGCTGGACAAGTCCTGACCCTGCACCGCCGACGGCGCGCCGGGCGGCAGCACCCGCAGGTGCCACAGCCCGAAGCCGCCCATCATCGCGGCCGCGCCCAGCATCACCGCCATCCAGCACTGCACCCAGGTCCAGCCCAGCGAGCCGTGCAGCCAGCCGGTCAGCGACACCAGCAGCCCCGACGCCACCACCGCGCCGAGGTTCCAGCACATGCCCTGCACGCCGGCATAGCGCGCCTGTTCGCGCGGGCTCATGGTCGTCATGAACACGCCGTCGGCCACGATGTCCTGCGTCGCCGACGCGAAGCCGGTGATCCAGAAGAAGGCCAGAGACGCGCGGAAGAAGCCGTCCAGCGGCAGGCAGAACGCGACGGCGCCGATCGAGGCCATCATCAGGAACTGCATCGTGATCACCCACCAGCGCTTGGTCCGGTACGGTTCCAGCAACGGCGACCACAGCGGCTTGAGCACCCAGGGCAGGTACATCTGCGAGGTGTAGAGCGCGATGTCCTCGTTGGACACGCCCAGGTTCTTGTACAGGATGGCCGCGACCAGGCCCACCAGCACGTTCGGCAGGCCCATCGCCAGATAGACCGAGGGCACCCAGGTCAAGGGATGACGGGCGTGGCGGCCGGCGGCCTGGCCATCGGCCGACGCCTGGCCGGACAACGCGTCGCCGGGGCCCGCCGCCCGCGCGCCGGCGCCCGCGACCCGGGATAGATCTGCACTCATCGACTTGTCTCCTCTTGTGCTTGCAGCATAAGGGACGATGACAACGCTGTCATCTTCGGAGAAGCCCAGGGGGCGGGATAAAACTGATGATTTTTCGTACGCCGTACGCCAAACTGCCATGGCGTGACCGACTTCGCGACAGGCCACCGGACGTGAGAGACGCGCGCTCTTCCCCACGGTCGGCGCCCCCTCTCGGACAGGTTTCTGAAGGCTGTCGCGCGCAACCTGCCAACACTTCTCGTAACACCCGGCCTCCCCCGGTCAAGACCATGTCCATCCTCAGAAACTTCCGAATCGGCAAACGCCTGGCGCTGGCCTTCGCCACAGTGCTGGTGCTGCTGTGTTTCATCGCTGCCTTCGGCATCCAGCAGATGGCACGGATCAACGACAACGTCCAGGACCTCAACACCAACTGGCTGCCCAGCGTCGCCAAGCTGGCCGACATGCAGGATGCCGCCAACGAGGCGCGCCGCCTTTCGCTGCGCGGCGCGCTGGAGCTCGACGACGGCGGCCGCGCCAAGCTCGCGCAGCAGCGCGACGCCGCCGTCCAGGCGTTCGACAAGGCGGCCAAGGAGTACGAGCCCTCCATCACCGGCGACAAGGAGAAGCAGCTCTATGGCCAGATCCGCGATGCCTGGAAGGCCTACCTCGACGCCGACGCCGAGTTGCAGCGCGCCATCGCCGGCGGTGAAGCCCAGCACGAGAGTGCCCGCAAGCTGGCCGGCGGCAGTTCCTCCACCCTGTTCACCACCCTGGCCAAGGCCATCGACATCGACGTCGCCTTCAACCGCGACGGTGGCGACCTCGCGGCCAAGGACGCGGCGGCCTCCTATGCCAACGGATTGCGTGTGACGCTGGGGGTGGTCGCCGTGGCGCTGGCCATCGGCATCGCGCTGGCGGTGCAGGTGACGCGTTCCATCACCTCGCCGATCGCCCAGGCGGTGCGCGCCACCGAGGACGTGGCCGCCGGCGACCTCACCGTCCACATCGAGGCGGAAGGCCGCGACGAGCCCGCCGACCTCCTGCGCGCCATGGGTCGCATGGTCGACCAGTTGGGCCGCCTGGTCGGCCAGGTGCGTGACAGCAGCGAGAGCATCGCCAACGGCTCCAAGGAGATCGCCCAGGGCAACGCGGACCTGAGCTCGCGCACCGAGACCCAGGCCAGCAGCCTGCAGCAGACCGCCGCGTCGATGGAAGAGCTGACCAGCTCGGTCGCCCAGAACGCCCAGTCCGCGGGCCAGGCCAGCCGCATGGCCGCCGACGCGTCGGGCGCCGCCGGCGAAGGCGGCCAGGCCGTGAGCGCCCTGGTCGAGACGATGCAGGGCATCAGCGACGCGTCGCGCCGCATCGGCGACATCATCGGCACGATCGACGGCATCGCCTTCCAGACCAACATCCTCGCCCTGAATGCGGCGGTCGAGGCGGCCCGGGCCGGCGAGCAGGGTCGCGGATTCGCGGTCGTCGCGTCCGAGGTGCGGGCGCTGGCGCAGCGCTCGGCGGCCGCGGCCAAGGAGATCAAGGACCTGATCCAGGCCAGCACCCAGCGCGTGGACACCGGCGCGCGCCAGGCGCAGAGCGCCGGCGAGGTGATGCAGCGGGTGGTGGCGCAGGTCGGCCAGGTCGACACCCTGATCCGCGAGATCTCCGCCGCCACGCAGGAGCAGAACGGCGGCATCCAGCAGGTCGGCGACGCCGTCACCCACCTGGACCAGGTCACCCAGCAGAACGCGGCCCTGGTCGAGGAAAGCGCCGCCGCCGCCGAGAGCCTCAACGGCCAGGCCCAGCAGCTGGCCCGGCTGGTCAGCCAGTTCCGCGTCGGCGCGGCCGCCTGAGCGCGGTCTTGGGGCGCTCCTGGGGCGGGGACGATTACCTAAGTCACCACCCCGAGGCTCCCCCGCTGGCTATCCTTTCTTCCGGTCAAGAAGGACAGCCAGATGCTCACGCCGCGTTCGGGACACCCCAGCCCCCTTTCCCTCACTCGCAGGGCCGCCGTGGCGGCCCCGTTGGCATTCGGGGCGTTGATCGCCCTGGGCGCCCTGGGGGGCTGCTCGTCCCTCGACAAGATCAACCCGTTCTCCAGTGCGGACAAGCCGACGGAGGTGAGCAAGGGCAGCATCCAGGCCTCGGCGCAGGTGAACCCGAGCGTCACCAAACGCCCGTCCCCGCTGCTGGTGCGGGTGTATGAGCTGAAATCGGACGTCGGCTTCAATGCCGCCGACTTCGTCAGCCTGTACCAGAAGGACCAGACCGAGCTGGGCACCGAGCTCGTCTCCCGCGAGGAGATGACGCTGCAGCCGGGCGAAGCGCGTCCGTGGACGAAGAAGACCCTGTCGCCCGAGACCCGCTTCATCGCGGTCTTCGCCGCCTACCGCGACCTGGAGCGTGCGCGCTGGCGGGCGATCGTGCCGGTGGTCGTGGGCAGGAAGCAGGAGATCCTCATCCAGGCCGATGAACTGTCGGTCAGCGCGACGGTCAGGCTGCCGTGAGCTGGCACAGCAAGGTCATCTGGTCGCAGGGCATGTTCCTGCTGCCCCACCATTTCCAGCAGGAGACCCGCTACCTCGAGCACCTGGTGGACAGCCGCGCCCGCGCGCTGGCGCCGCACGGCTGGGGCTTCACCGAGCTGGTGCTGGACGAGGCCCTGCTGAGCGTCGGCCGGCTGGGCATCGTGCGCGCGAGCGGCATCCTGCCCGACGGCACACCGTTCCAGATCCCGCAGGCGGACGCGGCGATGGCACCGCTGGAGGTGCCGGCGGACCTGAAGGGCGACATGGTCGTCCTGGCCGCGCCGATCGCGCGTCCCGGCACGGACCAGGTCGCGTTCAACGGCCATGACGCCGGCGAGCTGCACCGTTATCACGTCGTCGACCAGGACCTGCGCGACCAGACCAGCGCCGGCGACGAACCGGAGCCGGTGCAGACCGGCGCGCTGACCTTGCGCCTGCTGCCGGCGCGCGAGCTCAACGACGCCTACGCCGCGCTGGGCGTGGCCCGCGTGGCCGAGCGCCGCGCCGACCAGCAGCTGGTGCTGGACCGCAGCTACATCCCGCCGCAGACCCGCATCGACGCCAGCGGCCACCTGTCCGCGATGGCCTCGCTGCTGCACGGGCTGGTGCGCCAGCGCGCGCAGCTGCTGTCGTCGCGGATGGGCCAGCTGGGCAACGGCGTGTCCGAACTGGCCGACTTCCTGATGCTGCAGGCGCTGAACCGCGCCGACCCGCTCTTCCGCCAGCATGCGGCCTCCCCGCACGTGCACCCGGAAACGCTGCATCGCGACTGCCTGCAGCTGGCCGGCGACATGGCCACCTTCGTCAGCGACAGCCGGCTGGCCTCCGAATACCCGCTGTACCGACACGACGACCTGCGCGGCAGCTTCGCGCCGCTGCTGGAGGACCTGCGCCGCATGCTCAGCGTCGTGCTGGAGCGCAACGCGCTGCAGATCGACCTCACCGAGCGCACCCACGGCGTGCGCACCGCCGTCGTGCCCGACGCCGACCTGCTGCGCAGCGCGAGCTTCGTCATCGCGGTCAACGCGCAGGTGGCGGCGGAACAGCTGCGCCAGCGCTTCCCCGCGCAATCCAAGCTCGGGCCGGTGGACCGCATCCGCGACCTGGTCAACCTGCAGCTCCCCGGCATCAGCCTGCGCGCGCTGCCGGTGGCGCCGCGCCAGTTGCCGTTCCATGCGGGCTTCCATTATTTCGAGCTGGACCGCGGCGGCGAGCTCTGGAAGCAGCTCGAGCGCAGCGGCAGTCTGGCGCTGCACGTGGCCGGCGATTTCCCCGGACTGGAACTGGAGCTCTGGGCCATCCGTCAGTGAGCGCCGCTCACCGCGACGCCGGGCCCCGCCCCACTCCGCCACCGATCCAAGACAAGTAACCTCCGGGAGCCGGCATGGACCCCTCGGCGCTCAACGATCCGTTCGCAGGCTTCGACGATCAGCGCACCTTCATCAAGCCCCGTCCGGGCGGCGCGCAGGCGCCGCGCGGCGCTTCGCCCTCGCCCGACTCCGTGCAGCCCGACGCGGCGCCGCCGGCCGCCGGGCTGAACCCGCTGCTGACGCTGGCCAATCCGCTGCTGCTGCTGGTGCCGCAACTGCGCGCGACGCGCCGCGTCGACGACGTGGCGGTGCTGCGCAACAACCTCGCCCAGGGCATCCGCGACTTCGCGGCCCGCGCGGCCGCCGCCGGCATCCCGCCCGAGCGCGTCATGGCCACCCGCTACGTGCTCTGCACGATGATCGACGAGGCCTGCGCCGACACCCCCTGGGGCGGCTCCGGCGTCTGGGCGCGGCACAGCCTGCTGTCGATGTTCCACAACGAGACCTGGGGCGGCGAGAAGGTCTTCCAGCTGATGGCCCGCCTGGCCGAGAAGCCCGAGGCCAACCGCGACCTGCTCGAGCTGATCTACGCCGCGCTGACGCTGGGGTTCGCCGGCCGCTACCGCGTGATCGACAACGGTCCGGCGCAGCTGGAGGCGGTGCGCGACCGCCTCGCCCAGATCCTGAAGCAGCAGCGCGGCGACTACCCGGCCGCGCTGGCGCAGCACTGGCAGGTCGAGGCCGTCACCCAGCGCCGCCACATCGGCTGGTTGCCGCTGGCCGCGACCGCCGCGCTGACGGCCCTGCTGCTGGTCGGCGTGTACCTGTGGCTGACGCTGTCGCTGGCGGAGCGCTCCGATCCGGTGTTCGGCCAGATCCAGGGCCTGCGCCTGTCGCCCCCGGTCGTCGCGCCGCCGCCGCCGCCGGCCAAGCCGCGGCTGGCGCAGTTCCTCCAGTCGGACATCAAGGCCAATCTGGTCACGGTGCGCGACGAGGTGGACCGCAGCGTGGTGATCATCCGCGGCGACGGCCTGTTCGCCCCGGCCAGCGCGACCATCGTGCCCGAGCGCGAGGCGCTCATGGGCCGCATCGCCGACGCCTTGACGCAGGTGCAGGGCACGGTGATCGTGACCGGCCACAGCGACAACACGCCGATCCGCACGGCGCGATTCCCCTCCAACTGGCACCTGTCCGAGGAGCGCGCGAACACCGTGCGCGAGCTGCTGATCGCGCGCCGCGTCGCGCCCGAGCGCATCCGCGCCGAGGGCCGCGCCGAGGCCGAGCCGGTCGCCCCCAACGACACCCCGGCCAACCGCGCGCTGAACCGGCGCGTCGAAGTCAGTCTGATGGTCAACGGCCGCGCGCCTGAAGCGCCGGCGCGCGGAGCTTCCCGATGAAACGCGTCCTGGGATGGATCTTCAACCGCTGGGTGCTGCTGGCGGTGCTCGTGCTGGCGGTCGCGCTGCTGGTCTGGATCGTCGGTCCGCTGGTGGCCGTCGGCGAGGCCCGCCCGCTCGACACCGAGCGCTCGCGCTGGCTCACGATCGGCGTGCTCGTGCTGATCGTCGCCCTGTGCATCGCCTGGAGCCGCTGGCGCGCCAGGCGCGGCAACAGCCAGGTCGTCAACCAGCTGCTGCAGCAGCCCGCCGCGGACGCGCCCGAGCGCGAGACCGCCGACATGCTGGCCGTGCGCGAGCGCTTCCGCCAGGCGCTGCAGATGCTGCAGCGCTCGCGCTTCGGCGCGGAGGGCTCGGCCGGTTTCGGCGCGAAGCTGCGCTCGCGCTTCGGGGGCCGCTACCTCTATGAACTGCCCTGGTACCTGATCATCGGCGCGCCCGGTTCGGGCAAGACCACGGCGCTGCGCCACAGCGGGCTGAACTTCCCGCTGGCCGACCAGATGGGCGACCACGCCATCCGCGGCGTCGGCGGCACGCGGCATTGCGACTGGTGGTTCACCGACCGCGCCGTGCTGATCGACACCGCCGGCCGCTTCACCACGCAGGACAGCGATCCGACCAACGACAAGGCGACCTGGAGCGGCTTCCTGCAGATGCTGCGCCGCTCGCGGCCGCGCCAGCCGATCAACGGCGCGCTGGTGACGGTGTCGGTGACCGACCTGCTGTCGCGCAGCCCGTCGGAACGCGCCCAGCATGCCGCCACCGTGCGCGCCCGCGTGCAGGAGCTGCAGAAGGACCTGGACATCCGCTTCCCGGTCTACCTGCTGGTCACCAAGGCCGACCTGCTGTCGGGCTTCATGGACTACTTCGCCACGGCCGACAAGGACCAGCGCGCGGCGCCGTGGGGCTTCACCTTCCCGCGCAACAGCAGCTCGCCGCTGGCCGGCTACGGCGCGGAGTTCGACGCCCTCGAGCAGCGCCTGCAGAACGGCCTCATCGACCGGCTCCAGGCCGAACGCGATCCGCAGCGCCGCGCCCGCATCTACGGCTTCCCGGCGCAGTTCGCGAGCCTGCGCGCCCTGCTGGCCGAATTCGCCGAGGGCGTCTTCGCGCCCTCCCCGTACGAAGCCCAGCCGCTGCTGCGCGGCGTCTACTTCGTCAGCGGCACGCAGGAAGGCACGCCGATCGACCGCGTGCTCGGCTCGGTGGCGCGCAGCTACCAGATCGAGAACGCGGTGCTGGCGCCCAACCAGGCCAGCGGCCGCAGCTACTTCCTGAACCGGCTGCTCAACGAAGTCGTCTTCGCCGAAGCCGGCCTGGGCGGCACGCACCGCGGCTGGGAGCGCCGCCGCAACGCGCTGGCGCTGGGCGGATACGCCGTGGTGGCGCTCGCGGGCATCGGCCTGATCACCGCCTGGACCGTCAGCTACTTCAACAACAAGAAGTACCTGGAGGCGACCTCGGCGCGCGCGGAGCAGGTCCGCGAGCTGCTGCAGGCCACGCCCAACCGCGCGACCGCCGACCTGCTGCCCATCCTGCCCGCGCTGCAGGCCACGCGCGCACTGGCCGCCGTCGACGAACACGTCCCGTGGTCGATGCGCATGGGCCTGTTCCAGGGCAAAAAGCTGGACAGCGCGGCCCGCGCGGCCTACCAGCGTATGCTCGGCGACGCGGTCCTGCCGCGGCTGGTGCTGCGCATCGAGGAACAGCTGCGACAAGGCGCGGCCACCCCCGTCACCTTGTACGAAGCGCTCAAGGCCTACGTGATGCTGCACGACCCGCAGCACTTCGATGCCACGGCGCTGAAGCAGCACATCGAGAGCGACTGGGAGACGACGCGCCGCGAGCTCACGCCGGACCAGCGCGAGGCGCTCGGCGCCCACCTCGACGCGCTGCTGTCGCAGGGCGGCATCGCGTCGCCGCTGCCGGAGGACGCCTCGCTGCTGACGGCGGTGCGCACCCAGCTCGCCACGCAGCCGCTGCCGCAACGGATCTACAACCGGCTGCGCGCGCAAGGCCTGGGCAGCGAATACCCCGACTTCACCGTCGCGCGCGCCGGCGGCCACAACGCGCCGCTGCTGTTCACGCGGGCCAACGGCGCGCCGTTGACGCAGGGCGTGCCGGGCTTCTTCACCCGCGACGCCTACCTGCGCGGTTTCCAGCCGCGGGTCGGCCAGGTCGCGGACGAGCTGGCCGCGGAAGAACCGTGGGTGCTCGGCGTCGCCGCCGCGCCCAAGAATCCGCAGGACCTGGTGCGCGCCAACGCGCCGCTGGTCGACGACGTGCGCCGGCTCTACCTGAACGACTACGCCGCCTCGTGGGAGTCCTTCCTCAACAGCGTGAAGCTGCTGCCGATGGCCACGGTGCCGCAGTCGGTGGAGCGCTCGCGCATGCTGTCCGCGCCGGACAGCCCGCTGGGTCCGTTCCTGCGCGCGGCCTCGCGCGAGACCACGCTCGCGCAACCCGGCAACGCGATCGAGAACGCCGAGCGCCGTGCCGCGGACCTGGTCCAGCAGACGCGCGAGAAGGTGGCCGGCATGTTCTCCGGCAAGCCCGGTCAGCAGAACCCGGCGGACCCGAACGCGCCGCGCATCGAGAACATCGTCGACGAGCGTTTCGTCGGCCTGCGCAGCATGGTCACGGCGCCGGCCGGCGGCGGCAAGGCGCCGCTGGACGAGACCGTGGGCCTGATCGCCGAGGCCAACATCATGCTGACGGCCGCCGATTCCGCGCTCAAGGGCGGCAGCGCGCCGCCGCCCTCGCCGGTGCCCACGCGCCTGAAGGCCGCCGCCGCGATGAGCCCCGAGCCGCTGCGCACGATGCTCGACGACCTCGGCAGCAGCAGCGCCCGCGTGTCGCAGGGCGCGATGCGCCAGAACCTCGGCATGGAGGTGCGCTCGCAGGTCGGCGAGTTCTGCAACCAGGCCGTGGCCGGGCGTTATCCGCTGGACCGCAACTCCTCGCGCGACGCCACGCAGGCGGACTTCGCGATGCTGTTCGGCCCGGGCGGCAAGATCGACCAGCTCTTCCAGCAGAAGCTCGCGCCCTACGTCGACACGACGACGCGGCCGTGGAAGTTCCGCGCGGTCGAAGGCACGCCGCTGGGCGGGGACAGCGGCACGCTGCCGCAGTTCCAGCGGGCGCAGGCCATCAAGGAGACCTTCTTCCCCGGCAGCAATACGCCGTCGCTGCGGCTGGACTTCAAGCCGATCGAGATGGACACGACGATCCAGCAGTTCATCCTGGACGTGGACGGCCAGATCGTGCGCTACAGCCACGGCCCGCAGATCCCGACCTCGGTGCAGTGGCCGGGACCGCGCGGCAGCTCGCAGGTCCGGGTGCAGCTGAGCCCGGTCAGCGCGAGCGGCTCGTCGGGCCTGGTCAACGACGGGCCGTGGGCGCTGTTCCGGCTCTTCGACCGCGTCAAGATCGAGAAGACCAACGCGCCCGAACGCTTCAAGGCCACCTTCGAGATCGAGGGCCGCAAGGCGGTCTTCGAGGTCACCGCCAGCAGCGTCCGCAACCCGTTCCGTCTGCCGGAGCTCAACGAGTTCCGCTGCCCGGGCGGCCTGTGAGGCGCACAAGGAGAGCCCGTCGATGAGCGCATTGCCCGAAACCCTGAACCCCGCCGGCGAGGCCACGCCCGGCTGGTACGGCAAGATCGCCGCGCTGGGCGACTTCGCCCAGCGGCGGCTGCCTCAGCACTGCGTGCAGCATTGCGACGCGTGGCTGTCCGGGATGATGCAGGACCTGCCCAAGGTGCTCGGCCCGCGCTGGCTCGACACCTACCTCACCGCGCCGGTGCTGCGCTTCGCATGGGCCCCGGGCGTCGTCGACATGAAGTGGTGGTTCGGCGTGCTGATGGCCAGCTGCGACAACGTCGGGCGCTATTTCCCGCTCGTGATCGCGCAGCCGCGCGCGCAGCCGCCGGTGGACCGCGCGGGGCTGGATCACCTCGACCGCTGGTACACGGTGCTGGCCAACACGGCGATGCGCACGCTGGACGACACGGCGACGGTGAACGCGCTGGAGGCGGCGCTGGCCGCGGCCCCGCCCTGGCCGCCCAGCCACGCCGCGACCTTGCCGGCGCCGGAGAATGCGGTGCAATGGGTCACCTACACCGCGCCGGCGGGCCTGCTCACGGCGGCGGTGCCGATGCTGGCGGCCGGCGAGCTGCTGGAGCGTCTGGCCGGGTGCACGGTGTGGTCGCCCAATCCCGAGCCCGGCGAACAGGTCCACATGCGCTGGGGACCGGGCCTGCCGTACGTGGAGGCGTTCGCGGCGATGCTGGAGCGCAAGACCGGCTGAGCGCGCGGGCGGCTGTCCGCCCTTCCCTGTTCACCGTTGCGGTGGATCGCGCCCACCTGTGCGACATTGCGTCCCAGGGAGAAGCACATGAAGACCTTCGGACGCAGCCTCGCGCTGGGATTCCTGCTGGCGGCGGCGGTGCTGTGCGGCGTCGGCGCCGTCGCGCTGCGCAGCGCCTACCTCATGGAAGCGGCCGCCGACGGCGTGACGCAGAGCCATCAGGGCCTGCGCCTCCTGGCCGAACTCCTGAACGACGTGGCCGAGGCGGAGGCCGCGCAGCGCGGCTTCATGCTGACCAAGGACACGGCCTACCTGACGGCGCTCGACAAGTCGAAGGCCGAGGTCAACGCCGAGCTGGGCGAGATCCGCCAGACGCCCGCGTGGCGGTCCCGGGTCGCGGAGCTCAACGACACCGAACAGGACATCTCGGCGCTCTTCGCGCTGTTCCGGGAGCGCATCGCCGACCGCCAGACGATGAGCCTGGAGGAGACGACACGATCGCCGAAGGTCAATCAGGTCCGCCAGCGCATGGAGCGCCTGCGCGCGCGCTTTGCCGAGCTGGAGCGCGGCGAGATCGCGCAGCTGGAGGCGCGCTCGGCCGAGATGGGCCAGACCACGCGGCTGGTCAAGGCCGCGGGGCTCGGGGGCACGGCGCTGGGTCTGCTGATCGTCGTCGTCACCGGACTGGTCCTGCAGCGGCTGCTGATGCAGATGGTGGGCGCGTCCGCGGTGGACGTCGCCGATCGCGCGCGGGCGCTGGAAGCTTCGTCGCTGCGGCAGGCCGGGGCGACGAAGCAGACCTCCTCCGCCGCCATCGAGCTCACCGCGACGATGCACGAGGTGCAGGCGGCGGCCCACCAGATCGCGCAGCGCTCGACCGAGGTCGAGGAGATGGCGACGGCCAGCACCCGCGCCGCGCACGCCGGCAGCCAGGCCATGGCTCGCGCGCGCGAGGCCACCGTGGGCCTGAGCCAGCAGATCGACATGGTCGTCACGCAGATGACGACGCTGGGCAAGGAGGTCCAGGGCGCCTCGACGGTGCTGGGCGCCATCGAGGAGCTGGCGGAGCGCACCAACATCCTCGCGATCAACGCCACGATCGAGGCCTACGGCGCGGGCGACGCCGGCGAGCGCTTCCGCGTGGTCGCCGACGAGATCCGCCGCCTGGCCGAGAAGGTGCGCGCCGACGCGGTGGACATCCGGCGCCAGCTCGACTCGATCCGCAACGTCTCCAACGCCACGATCATGTCGACCGAGGCCGGCGTCAAGGCGGTGGCGGCGAACTCGTCGCTGTTCTCGGAGGCGGAGGCGATGTTCGTGCTCATCTCGGAGCGCGTGGCCGCGTCCGACATCGCGAGCAAGGAGATCAAGATGGCCACGCACCAGCAGTCCAGCGCCGGGCGGCAGCTGGAGGTCGCGCTGGCCGACGTGGGGCGCGCGACGGCGGATGCGGAACAGGTGGCGCAGAGCAACCTGGCGACGGCCGCGGCGCTGTCGAAGACTGCTCAGCGCCTGAGCGCGTTCGTGGCGTCGCCGACGCGGTGGCCGGTGGCGGGACCCGCCAAGGCCCGGCGCGCCGCACCGGGCAGCTGATACCCTGCCGCTGAGATCAGGCAGTCGAGACCGGGTGGCCGTCGCCGCCCTGCAGCGGCGACGGTCAGGCTCACAACGGCATTCGCCGCGTCGACTCGTCTTCTTCCTCTTCCAGCGGGATCGGGCCGGAGTCCACGGTGGGGTGAACTCGGTTTCGATGTACTCACTGGGGTTAGTGCCATCGGGTTAACCCGGATCTCGTCTTCCCCGTCGCGCAGCTGACAACCGGTTGGATAGTCTTTCGCGCAAAGCCTGGCACCGCCTGGGCCGCAGGAGACATCAGTGCCGAGTTTCCACCTACGGTTCGTCGGGCGAGATGTGTTGCCCAGAGGGCTTTCCTCTCGCGAGGTCGAAGAGTCGTTCGCCTTGAGCGCAGACGATCTTCACGAACTCAAGCATGAGTTTCGTGGGAACGCTCGCATCGGTGCAGCGTATCAACTGCTGATGCTGCGGGCCACGGGGCGCTTGCCCGACGCGATGACCGGGATCCCCAAGGCTCTGCTCCAATACATGACGATGTCGATGGGTATGCGGGCCCCTGACATCGCGTCGCTTGCGTCCTTATACAAGGACGCGCATACCAGCGGTCTCCACAAGCAATGGGCACGAGAGCGTGCGGACTTCAGCATTGCGGACGAGCCGGTTCATGCCGCATTGCTGGACGCTCTTCATCAGCTCGCCGCCACTGCTGTGTCTCTCGATGACCTGGTGAAGCAGGCGGAGATGTGGCTCTACGAGAAGCGCTACGTGTTGCCGGGTGATCGCGCCATCCGCGACCTTGCGCGCAAAGCCTTTGCCGCACAGGAGGCGGCAGCGATCAAAGCCGTCATGTCTGGCGTGCCGGCGCATCAGCGCATCGCGGCCCTGCGCGAGCTCTATTCCAAGCGGCCTGGCCCTGGCAGCGTGACGGTACTCGAATGGCTACGCGAGCCGCCAGGCAAGCACGGACGCGCCACGCTCAAAGAGATCACCGACAAGATCCACTGCGTCAAGAAGTGGGGAGTCGAAACGTGGAAGCTTGAAGGCATCCCGCTCACCAGATTGCGGGCGTACGGCCACGAGGTAGTTGGCCGCCCGCCGTCTGAGACCAAGCGCTTGGCCGAGCAGCAGCAGATCCTGCAGCTGTGTGCCTTCAGCTATGTGGTGCTCCTGGATCTCAACGATCAGGCCGCTGACGTCGGTGGACGCTGCGTGGTTGACCTCTATCGCAAGGCCTCGGGGCGTGTCCAGAAGAAGCAAGCCGTCAGTTCCGTCGATCTCCGCGCGGAGCGTGTGAAGTTCAAGGAAGTGCTGCATGACCCGTCGCTGAAGGACAAAGAGATCGTGGCGGCCCTGCGGGCGCTCTTGCCCAAGGAAGAGCACGACTTCGCCGGCACGCGGGCCGCGATGATCCGCCAGTCGTTGGTTGACGACGATGCACCGCGAGTAACGGCGTTGCTTCACTCGCTCTCGGTACTGGACATTCGGGGCGTTGACGGCGACAAGGCGATGCAACAGCTGACCACGCTGCAGTCACTGGCTGAGCGTGGTGCCACATCCTTACCGCAGGACTTCGACATTTCGATGGCTGATCCGTCGTGGCACGACTTGCTGTCGAGTCCCGACCGTAGGAAGGCGCTTCCCTTGTAATGCGAGATCCACCGAGTGCGCGTGGAAAACACTTCGAAGCCTCTGCGAATGAAGGCATTTTTCACTTGGCCCCTCGGGTAGTCCGGCTTGTTGGCGCCAATGGAGCAGAAGGCCGTGCCGACGACGGTGCCCTTGGGCACGCGAGGCCCAAGCCACGCATCCAATACCGAGGGCGTCACGTTGTGCCGGCTGCCGTGGTGAGGAATCTGCACGAAACCCGGATTGGGAAGACCCAAAGCAGCGGCGTAAACAGCAGCCTCAGAGAGCCCCACGGGCCCGACGTCCGCCGTGAGAAGAATCCCTTTTCCGTCGAGCAGCGCATATTGCACAACGCAACTCTCATTCGATGCGGATGTACTGACATTCTCCGAAAGCGTTTCGACGCCCCAGTCTTCATCAAGCCATTTTCTCGCAGCCTCCACGAGCGACTTCAGTAAGCCAAAAGGCGCCGCAGCATCTTCGGCGCGATAAGATGTGGGCGACTTATCCAGATCCGGAATTGAATCGATGTACCGTTGTCTAGCGGGTGCGAGCACCACAAAATCGCCGATCCGCGCACCTTGGAAGACTTCATGAATGACGGTGCCTTGAGCCTGTGCGAGTTCTTCAATCTCGACCAGATAAGGATGGCGACCTTTAATGTCGTCAATTAACCCCTGAAGGGTGAAGTTGCCATGAAAATGATGCAGCACTTGGCCCGCATAAAGCCATGGTCGATTCATCCAAAGATTGGCGACACGAAATTTCTTCAACACGCCTACTAATCCACACGCATGGTCATTATCCGCATGAGACAAGACCATGTGATTAATGTATAGACCTGGGTAATAAGAATCCAAGTGACCGATTATCGTCTGCGCCGTGTCTTTACGCCCCCCGTCGACGACGTGCAATAGACAGCCATTCTCGGCATCCCCGTACTTCACAACGATGGCGTCGCCATAACTGTCGCCTACGGGCAAAAAATCTATGGTGTAGTCCACTGTTCCTCCCTACATTGTTGTAGACACATCTTGCAACAAAGTTCGAGGAAGGTCGATGGATCGGCTTGAGCAAGCTGCGGTGACACAACAATGCGCCCAGGATCGGTGATCGACGTGCTCACAAGCGGCGTGCTCAGTCGGCTCGGCGACGGCAGGATACGGCGCCGCACACGCGGCCTAAGGGCGCGTCAGCGCAAGGGTGCCATCTCGGCAAGAACCGACAGCCACCGGACGGGGCCCCAGGCCAAGACCCGCGCTTGCGGCTACCTTGGCCAGGCGAGACTCCAGAAGCCGCCGGTGTGTCATGTCGGTGCCGTAGACATAAACGCTTGCCTGCTCGACCATGAATCTGTTCAGTTCCCTGAGTAGGGCCCGATCGTTCCGCGTGGCCAAACGGCGAGCAGTCTCTCGGGAGTTGAACGCCATGAAAGCTCGATCGGGGGCAACAGGTAGATAGAGCATGAAGTTTTCGTTCAGCGCTCCAAAGAGCGTGAGCGGACGATCGCCGATGAGCAATCTCTCAGGGGTGCTGGAGAACCTCCTCGTCACCCAAGACGCCTCGAAAATCGTGCGATTGAGCGTCGATGTCTGGATCAGCGTAGGCAGCGAGCGTGTCCCGAAATCATGAAGAAGATCCGGAGCATTCTTCTCTACGAATCGCCGCAAGCTGGCTTCCGGCTGATGCCCGCGAGCGTCCATAAAGGCATCCGGATCGGCGTCGAATTCGGCGCCGAGAGCTTCGATTCCGCGGGAGCGCACATGCTCCACCGCGCCAGGGCCGCGGAGGACCAGTGAAATCAGGAAGCGCGTCCAGATGTACTGCTGCTCTTCAGTCAGCCGGCCCAGTTGGTCATCCAGGATTACGCGATGTACCTGCGGCGCGGGCTCGTCGATATGCAGGCTCATGAACTCGCGCTCAAGAACTTGGTTTGGCTCGCCACGTGCACGTCCGATGGCATAGAGGTCTCGCTCCTTGGCCACCGACCTGGCCTTGTACCGCTTCTCTGAGATGTTTCCACGCAGCCACCGCATGGCCGACAGACGCTCGTCAGCACCGCCCTCCCAGCGGCCCAGGAGAAATCGCGGAATGAAGTGATGCTCGCTGTGAGTGGCCATTGCCAAGGAGGACTTGGTGGACCTTCAGTCGCAGATGTGGATCCCGGTATGTCGGAGCATCTCGGTGGACTTCATGGCGTGCAGACCTTGCAGGGTCGACAAGCGTTTGGACGCAGGCGTGATCAACTTGGCCACGCGCCGGATCTCGGCGTCTTTCAAGCCATACACCGTGCCGGCGAAGCGAGGCGCATCGCCGTCAAGGGCATCCGCTAGAACGTTCATGGTGCCTTGCAGGTTCGGGCTTAATCTCGACACGTTCAAGTCGTCGAAGGCGAAGCCGAGGCATACGAGGCGCTCGGCTTCGGTGATGATCTTCTTGGCCCGGTCGAAACCTTCAGAGTGCAGATCGCTGCGATGCTCAGGGATCACACGAATCTGCGCGGCTGCCTTTGCCACCAGGCGCTGGCGTTGCTGGTCGTCGGCCGACTGGATCCCCGATTCATTGAGTCCGCCCAGACCGTACGGCACGAACAGCGGCGACTTGGGATTCAGACTTCCCAGGCAACCATACACATGGACGATTGGGAACTGCTCCATGGCGGACCAGGCCTCATCTTCTGAAAGCTTGTACGTGTGGCGGAGGAAACTCCAGAGCGCGAGCTCCAGCGATCGGTCGTAGTTGAAGGTGACAAACGAGACTTGGTTGTTGACCAACTGCTCGGCTGGGCAACGGATGGCATTGAACACCGCCGCATACCAGTCGTCCTCGTTGGAGTCATCGAACAGCCGGTGCACGACCTCGTAGCCGAGCAGCACCTTCGCGATGGCCACCCGGCCGATCTCGGCGTATTCCATGCGATTGGCCAGAAAGGCGTCGATGGACTGGGCCTTGGACTCGATGAAGGCCTGGAAGAACTCCCGGGTCGACGGTTCGACGTCTAGCGGCCGCGGCTTCCCGAGGAACTTCACATCGTGCAGATAGCTCGCCGGGACCTTCATGATGTCCTGGCGAAGCTGTGCGCCCAGCGGGAAGCCATACGGGTAGCTGGCGCCGGCGCCCAAAATAAACACGGTCTTCTTATGGATCAATGTCTCTTCCCCCTTGAGACCCATTTTGCGACATCCGTCAGCCAAAGAGGTGTCGCGTCGCGGCGTTCAGGCGACGAGCCTCAGGATCACTGGCGCCTCTTCGGCCGGGACGCCTTCACGGCTGCCGCTGGGCGGCTCCGGGTCCTCGAATCGACGCCAGTTGAGGATCACAACCGTGGCTTTCGGACCTGGGTCCTTGGCGAACTTACGGGCAAGCGCCTGTCCAATGGCCTGGGTGTCCGCGTGCGAGCGCACGGGATGGCTCAACGAGACCTCGCATGCGCCGAAGCCCGTGCCGCGACTCGATGAGAAGGTATACGAGACAAAGTACTTCAAATGGCCGACGGGCCCGCTTGGCTCGCTGGCCTCTTCGGACGCTGGATCGGTGAGGCCATCTCCATCTGGATGGTCGGCCTGCTGAAGGGGTGGCAGCACCGCCTCGCGCGCTCGGCGTTCCGCAACGCTCACATCTTGCAAGGTGTAGTAGCCCATCGCGCGGGCAAGTCGATCCAAGAATTGACGCATGGCGGTGATCACGTTTAGACGGCAGATCGTCAGGACTCGGCCTGGGTGAGGATTGGCGGATTGCCGGCGGCTCCGATGCGGGCCAGCACGTCCTTCATCAACTGATCTTGCGCCTGCGCGGAGGCGCCGAGAGCGGCCAGCTCGCGCTCCAGTTCAAGGTTGCGCTCACCCAGCGCAGTGGCCCGAGCAAGCAGCGCTTCGTACTGGCTGCCGGCCTGCGACGCCTGCGCCCGCAGATCATCAACGACCTGGTTCTGTGCGGCCAGCCGCTGCGCGGCGGGGCGGAGCTCGCGCAGGAGTTCATCGAGTTGGCGCTTCTCAGCGCGCACGCCGGTCAGCTGACCCAAGGCGTCGGCCTTTTCTTGCAAGGCGCTGCGGAGTTCCCCGTGCTTTGCTGCCAGCGCGTCGGAAACGTTGCGCAGTTCTCCCTGCAGGTACTGAATCTGTTGCTCGTGCTGGCGCGCCTCTCGGTCCCGCTGGTCTCTCGACGCTTCCCTGAAATGCTCCAGGGCCTCCCGGGCATGGCCGTGCTTCTCTTCAAGCGAGGCGACGTGGGACTGAGCGGACTTCAACTGTTCCTGCACGCCGTCAAGTTGGGCGCTGAGCTGTGCGGTCTGCCGGGCGAGTGCGAGTTTGGCCGCTGCCAGGTCGGCCTCAACTTCGTGGCGCCGCGCCCGCTCGCTGGCGAGTTCCGAGGCCAGGCGTTCGGCATCTAAGCGCGCGCCGCGAGCCTCCGCCTGTGATCGCTCCAGCGCCTCGGCGGCGCGTTTGACGTGAGCGGCGTGACCTGCCTGCTGCGCCTCGATGCGCTCCCTACTTTCGTATTCAAGCCGCGACGCCAAGTTGACGACGAAGGCCTGAAGCTCTTCGCTTAGGGAGGCGCTGGGGCTGCTGACGCCGCCTTCGTCCGCCTCGATCTCCTTCAGGTGCCGATAGATCGTCGCCTTCGAGCCGGTGTTCCCCAATTCGATCCGGATCGCATCAATCGAGGGGTGCTTACCCGCCTTCATGATCCCCAGCCGGGCCCGCTGTACTTCCGCCTTGCTCACACCGGGTCGTGCCATGTCCGTCACCAATTTCGTATGTATTACGTAATTGCAATGGTACGTAATATGAAACGACAGAACAAGCCGCGTATCGGCGTCAGCCATGAGATTTGTTAATAGGCCATTATCCAATGTGAGCGAACACTTGGGCGGAAAAGTCGGTCAGGCGCCGCTCAGCCCCCTCAAACCCGGCTTAGTCCGAGGCGCAACGGCCTGCTGGAGCGATCTGTCCCAATAATGTCGAACGGGATCGCTTCGGTCCCAACTGGACCTTCCTCAGCACGAAACCCTGTTGAGTCGGCGCCGAGATCGGCAAACAAAGGCCACCGAGTTCCTTCGCGCTGCGCGTTGAGGGGCCGTCAGCGGTCAGCATTTGCCACGACACCGTCAGCCAGCAATTGCGCAGCACAAAGCAGCTTCTGAAGATGTTCCTCGCTTTCGAAACTCTCCGCGTAGACTTTGTATACGTCCTCGGTACCTGAGGGACGCATCGCGACCCAGCCGCGTCGCGAAATCAGCTTGATGCCGCCGATCGGTTGATCATTGCCTGGCGCTCGCGTTTGCACCTGTGTTATCTCATCGCCGGCAAGCACGCGCTGTTGAAGATCTACGGCTGTCGCGTTGGCCAACCGAGCTCGCTGATCCCGAGTAGCCGGCGTATCGATGCGATCGGACCAGGTCGAACCTAGAGTCGCGCTCAACGTGCGGTAGTACAGCCCGGGATCCGCCCCGGCACGGGCGGTGATCT
>CAMPJJ010000068.1 GCA_946886855.1 uncultured Roseateles sp.
TCGCGCTGACCGGCGCGGACGCGGGCAACTACGTGCTGTCGTCCGGCTCGGCGCAAGGCTCGGCCTCGATCACGGCGCGCACCGTGGACGTCGGCACGATCCAGGTCGGCGGCAAGGTCTACGACGGCACGCGCACCGCGCAGGTCACGACCGGTGGCGCCGTCGGCGTCATCGCGGGTGACCAGCTCGGCGTCGCGGCGAGCGGCCAGTTCGACAACAAGAATGCCGGCAACGGCAAGGCGGTCGACGTGCAACTCGCGCTGACCGGCGCGGACGCGGGCAACTACGTGCTGTCGTCCGGCTCGGCGCAAGGCTCGGCCTCGATCACGGCGCGCACCGTGGACGTCGGCACGATCCAGGTCGGCGGCAAGGTCTACGACGGCACGCGCACCGCGCAGGTCACGACCGGTGGCGCCGTCGGCGTCATCGCGGGTGACCAGCTCGGCGTCGCGGCGAGCGGCCAGTTCGACAACAAGAATGTCGGCACCAACAAGGCGGTCGACGTGCAGCTCGCGCTCACCGGCGCGGACGCGGGCAACTACGTGCTGTCGTCCGGCTCGGCGCAAGGCTCGGCCTCGATCACGGCACGCAGCGTGGACGTCGGCGCGATCCAGGTCGGCACCAAGGTCTACGACGGCACGCGCACTGCCCAGGTCACGACCGGTGGCGCCGTCGGCGTCGTCGCGGGTGACCAGCTCGGCGTCGCGGCGAGCGGCCAGTTCGACAACAAGAACGCCGGCACCGGCAAGGCCGTCGACGTGCAGCTGGCGCTGACCGGCGCGGACGCGGGCAACTACGTGCTGAGCTCGGGCACGGCGCAGGCGCGCGGCGACGTGACCGCCCGCACGATCCAGACACCGGCGGTGACCGTGGTCAGCGGCGTCTTCAACAGCGACACCTCGGCCACGCTCGTCATCGGATCGCCGCAAGGCATCGTGGCGGGCGACCAGGTGAGCGTCGGCGGCACCGGCCGGTTCGATACGCCCTTCGTCGGCAACGACAAGCCGGTGAACGTGCAGCTGACGCTGACCGGCGCGGACGCGGCCAACTATCGCCTGGAGACCTCGTCGCTGGCGGTGACCGGTTCGGTCAATCCGCAGATCGTGCCGGCCGCGATCGGCGCGCTGGTGGTCCAGCCTGTCGGCGGCAACGGCACGCAGGACGGCGGCGGTAGCAAGACCTCGAACGTGCCGACCGGCAATGGCGGCAATGGCGGCGGCAACGGCAACAGCGTGTCCGTGGTCGCGGCAGGTCCGTCGGGCAATCCGGCCGGCACGATCGATGTCGGCAATGGAGCCGGCGGGGCCAACGCCGGGAACGGCGCGGGCAACGGCGCGGGCAACGGCAACGGCAACGGCAACGGCAACGGTAGCGGCAATGCCAACGCCAACGGCGCTGGCGCAAGCTCCGGAAACGGCGCCGGCGGCAACGCTGGGGCCGGCAACGGTCTGGCAGGCAACGACAGCGGTTCCGGCCTGAACGGCGGCAACGGCAACGGCTCGGCGAACGGCTCGGCGAACGGCGCTTCGAATGGCGCTGCAAATGGCGCGACGACCGGAGCGGGCAACGGCAACGGCAACGGCGGTGCCGGCGACGGCGCTGGCGCCGGCTCGGGCCAGAACGCGAACGGCACCGGCGGCCATGTCGCCGTCGCCAACGTCGGCCTGGAGCAGATGCTGCGCGACAGCGGTCAGATCAGCCTGGCGGTCGATGCGCCGGCCTACGGCCAGCCGCTGCAGAGCCAGCTGCCGATCTACGCCGACAAGGACGGCGCGGCACCGACGCCGCTGGGCATGTTCCGGGTCGACGATCTGGGCGACAGCCTGGCACTGAAGCCGGTGCAGCAACCGGTCCCGGCCGCTGCTGCCGCGTCCGGCGGCGTGACCCGTCAGCTGCGCGCGGTCGTGGCGCTCGGCGACGAGCGCTCGGCGACGCTGGATGTCGTCCTGACCGCGGACGGCACGCTGCGGGTGCACGCGCCCGCCGCGGCCGTCGACCTGGACGACGACCTGGTCACCACGCTGGCGCTCAGCGCGCTCAAGCAGCAGACCGGGATCGCACCCACCAGCGTCCGGGCCGTGATGCTGCGCCGCGGCGGCTGATCCGCCGATCCGACCGATCCGACCGATCCCCGCCAGGGGATCCCCCGCAACGCCGCGGCGCCTCCTCGCCGCGGCGTTGCCGTTTCCGGGCCCGGCAGCCGCCGGCGGGCGGCGGTCCGCCGGCCCTCCCCCAAAGTTTCGGGGATCGGCTCGCGCGTCGAAACGCCCTATGCTCGGCGCCTCCTCCGCGAGGTCCCCGACATCCATGTCCGCTCCCACCGGCCTGTCGCTCCGCGCCCGCCTCTACCTGGTCCTGGGCCTGGCGCTCGCGTTGGTCGCGGCCTCGGCGCTGCTCGGCTGGTGGCAGTCGCAACGGCTGGCCGACATCGCGGAATCCCTCTATCAGGACCGCCTGGTCCCCGTCGACCTGCTGCGCGAACTCGAACACACGCTCGGTCCGCACCAGCTGGGCGCGCTGCTGTCCACCCCGGCGCAGCAGCCCGACGCCGCCAAGCTCGACGGCGCCGGACGGCGTCTCGCCGACTCGACGCGCCAGCTCTGGGCCCGCTACCTCGCCACGCGCCTGGCGCCGACGGAGCGCGCCCTCATCGCCCGCACCCAGCCGATGCTGGACCAGCTCTGGGCCGCCCTCGCCACGGGCCAGCCGCCGACGTCCGACACGCTGCGCGAGCTCAACCAACGCCGGCTCGCGACGATGCGGATGCTCGACGAGTTGATCGCCTTCCAGCTGAGCCAGGCCCGCGCCGACACCGAGCGCGCCCGGCAGACCGCCACCGACGCCGCGCACCTGGGCCTGTTGCTGGTGCTGCTGACCGGCGGCCTGTGCAGCGTCCTCGTCTGCACCGTCTGGACCCGCTACGACGACGAACGCCGCGTCAGCCAGGACGCGCGCGAGCGGCTGCAGCGGCTCTACGTCGCGCTGTCGCAGACCAACCAGCTCATCGTGCGCCGCGAGGCCGAGGCGTTCGACGACCTGCGCGCGGAGCAGCGCCTGTTCGAAGGGCTCTGCCGCATCTGCGTCGACACCGGCCACGCACGCTTCGCGGCCGTGGTGCTGGTCGACGACGACCACTTCGAACGCGTCGCCGAGCACGGCCCGGGCGACCGTCTGATGCCCGGCGCGCCGCGCCGGTGGTCCCGCGACGCGCCCTTCGCGCGCAGCTCGATGGCGACGCGCGCGATCCTCGAGGGCAAGCACCAGGTGAGCAATCAGGCGCTCGAGGATCCGACCCTGGCCGCCACGGGCGCGCCGATGATCCCGCCCGGCGTGGAATCGATGGCGGCCTTCCCGCTGCGCCGCGGCGGCGAGGTCGTGGGCGCGATCAGCCTGCTCGCCGGCGAACGCGGCTATTTCGATCCGCAGGTGCTCGGCCTGATGGACGAGATGGCCGGCGACCTGTCCTTCGCGCTCGACCACCTGAAGCGCGAGCGCGATCAGGCGCGCGAGCTCGACGGCCTGCGCGACGCGCTGCGCCGCCACGAATCGAGCCTCATCGAGACCACGCCGGCGGCCTTCCGGCCCCCGATGCCGCCGGCTCCGACGGCGCCTGCGGCAGAATCGCCGGATGCAACTGATCAGTCTGAACACGGCCCGCGCTGAACCGCTGCTCATCGACGGGCGCCCGGTCATGACGGGCATCCGCAAGCGGCCGGTGGCGGGTGAGCTCGAGGTCCGGCCTCTCGGCCTGGACGGCGACGAGCAGGCCGATCCGAGCGTCCACGGCGGCCTGTCCAAGGCGGTCTACGCCTACCCGTCCGAGCACTACGCGTTCTGGCGCACCGTGCGCGCGCAGGCGCAGGCGGCCGGCTGGGACGACCCGCTGCCCTGGGGCGCGATGGGCGAGAACCTGACGATCGCCGGCCTGGTCGAGGGCGACGCCTGGATCGGCGACGTGCTGGTCTTCCCGGACTGCGAGCTCGCCGTCAGCGAGCCGCGTTACCCGTGCTTCAAGTTCAACGCGGTGATGGGCTTCAACAAGGCCGCGAAGATGATGACGCAGAGCGGCTGGTGCGGCTTCTACCTCGCGGTGCGGCAGCCCGGCACGATCGCGGCCGGGCAGGCCTTCACCGTGCGCCCCGGCCCGCGCGAAGTCTCCATCGCGGAGATCTTCCGGGCGAAGAGGCAGCGCTGACGAACGGCGATCGCGGCGGAAGCCGGTGCCCCTCGTCACTCCAGCGCCTGCGCCTGCTCGGCAGTCGTTCCGAGGGGTACCGGCTTGCGCCGCTCCGACCGAGGACTGCCGTCTGGGTCAGTCCGCCAGCGCCGGGTAGTCGGTGTAGCCCTCGGCGCCACCGCCGTACATCGTGGCCGAATGGGCTTTCTGCAGCGGGGCGTTGAGCTTCAGCCGGCGCACCAGGTCCGGGTTGGAGATGAAGCTGCGGCCGAAGGCCACCGCGTCGGCATGCCCCTTGGCGACGGCGTCGATCGCCATCTCGCGGGTGTAGCCGTTGTTGGCGATGTAGACACCCTTGAAGCGCTCGCGCAGCGCGTCGTAGTCGAACGGCGCGACATCGCGCGGACCGCCGGTGTGGCCCTCGATGACATGCAGGAACGCCAGCTTCATCGGCGACAGCTGCTCCACCACGTAGTTGAAGAGCTTCTGCGCATCGCTGTCCTGTCCCGCATCGTTGACCGGCGTGACCGGCGACAGGCGCAGGCCGGTGCGGTCGGCGCCGATCGCGCCGGCGATGGCCGTCATCACTTCGAGCAGCAGGCGCGCGCGGTTCTCGATCGAGCCGCCGTACGCGTCGGCGCGATCGTTGACGCTGTCGCGCAGGAACTGGTCCAGCAGGTAGCCGTTGGCGCCATGAACCTCGACGGCGTCGAAGCCTGCCTCCATCGCCGCCTTCGCCGCATGGGCGTAGGACTGGACGACACCGGGCAGTTCCTCGAGCTTCAGCGCGCGCGGCGCCGCGACGTCGACGAAGCCGTCCTTGGTGAAGGTCTTGCTGTGGGCCTGACGGTCCGTGGCCGACAGCGGCTTGGCGCCGTCGGGCTGGAAGTCGGCGTGGGAGATGCGGCCCACGTGCCACAGCTGCACGGCGATCTTGCCGCCGGCCTCATGGACGGCCTGCGTCACCTGCTTCCAGGCGGCGATCTGTCCGGGCGAATAGATCCCGGGCGTGTCGAGGTAGCCCTGGCCTTCCGGCGTGATCTGCGCGCCCTCGCTGATGATCAGACCGGCGCTGGCGCGCTGGCGGTAGTACTCGACCGCCAGCGGTCCCGGCACCAGGCCGACCGAGCGGTTGCGGGTGAGCGGCGCCATGACGACGCGGTTGGCCAGCGAGACGGCGCCGACTTGCAGGGGATCGAAGAGACTGGGCATGACGATGTCGAAGATGCAGAAGGGTGTGAAGGGAGCCCGGAGGGGGTGCCGGGCCAGGATGGGACGCAGCTTAGCGAGCCCACCCGGCCTTCGCAGCGCCTAGGCGACAGCCCGGATGCCGGCTGGGGCCTTGCGCCGCCTTCACGGCCGGCCCGTAACGCTTGGCTACACTCGCCCGGCTGCCTGGGGACGCCGTCCCCGACTCCGTGCGGCGTCCCCCTCCTCCACCGCCCGACTCGGGAGCCTGTCGATGCCCTCTGGTTCCTCGCTCTCCCCGCTTGACGCCTGGCTGCGCGCACCGCGCACCGACATCGGCCGCCGCCGCCTGCTGCAGGCCGGCGCCGCGGTGGCGCTGCCGCCCTGGCTGCTGCCGGTCCAGGCCCAGCGAGGCGGTGCCTCCGGCGCCGTGATGCACGTCGGGCCGGACCATCCGGTGAAGACGCTGGCGGCCGCCGCCGCGCAGGCGAAGGCCGGCATGACGATCGAGGTGCAGGCGGGCGACTACACCGGCGACGTCGCGGTCTGGCCGCAGGACGACCTGACGATGCGCGCCGTCGGCGGGCGCGTGCGGATGCTGGCCAAGGGCGCGCATGCGCAGGGCAAGGGGATCTTCGTCACGACCGGCAAGCGGATGACGATCGAGGGCTTCGACTTCGTCGGCGCGCGCGTGCCGGACCGCAACGGCGCGGGCATCCGCCTGGAGCGCGGTTCGCTCACCTTGCGGGACTGCCGCTTCCAGGACAACGAGAACGGCCTGCTGGCCGGCAACGACGCGAGCATCGAGCTGCGCATCGACGGCTGCGACTTCGGCCCGATCGCGCCCGGCGAAGGCCGCACCCACACCTGCTACGTCGGCGCGATCGGCAAGCTGTCGGTGGTGGGGAGCTACTTCCACCACGGCGCGTCGGGGCATCTGCTGAAGTCCCGCGCGGCGGTGAACCACGTCTTCTACAACCGCCTGACCGACGAGACCGGCCGCGCGAGCTTCGAGCTCGAGTTCCCCAACGGCGGTGTGGCGCTGGTGATGGGCAACGTGATCCAGCAGAGCCCGTCGAGCGAGAACTACCACCTGATCGCCTACGGCAGCGAAGGCCTGCCCCACCGCCGCAACGAGCTGCACCTGGTCAACAACACGCTGGTCGACCGGCGCCAGGCGGGCGGGGTCTACCTGCGCATGGCGCAGCAGGCGCAGAAGCTGCGGCTGATCAACAACCTGCTGTGCGGCAAGCACGAGCTGCCGGCGGGTCCGGACCGCGAGCAGCACCACAACTACTTCGTCGAGCTGGACAGCTTCGTCGACGCCGACCGCTACGACTTCCGCCTGCGGCCGGACTCGCCGCTGATCGGACGCGCCGTGGACGCGGGCACGGTCGACGGGCAGGTGCTCAAGCCGTCGATGCAGTACCAGCATCCGTGCGGGCTCAAGGAAGTGCCGGCGGGGACGGCGTATTCGCCGGGGGCGTTCCAGGTCTGAGGCCGATGGCCAGCGGACTGGCGGCCCGCACCGGGTACAGTGCCGGACATGCTCGCTTATCGACACGCCTTCCACGCCGGCAACCATGCCGACGTGCTCAAACACCTGGTGCTGGCCGAGGTCCTCCGCTACATGGGGGAAAAGGACAAGCCCTACACGCTGGTGGACACCCACGCCGGCGCCGGCGGCTACGCCCTCGACGGCCGCTACGCCCAGAAGAACGCCGAACACGCCGGCGGCATCGCCGCCCTCTACGCGCGCAAGGACCTGCCCGAAGCGCTGCAGCAGTACGTCCAGCTGGTGCATGACTTCAACCCTGGCAAGAAGCTCGAGCAGTACCCGGGCTCGCCGGCCATCGCGCGCATGCTGATGCGCTTCGACGACCGCCTGCGCTGCTATGAGCTGCACGGCACCGACCACCGCATCCTCGCCAGCTACCTCGAGGACCGCGCCAACACGCAGGTCCTGCAGCAGGATGGTTTCGCGTCGCTGAAGGCCGAACTGCCGCCGCCGTCGCGCCGCGGCGTCGTGCTGATGGATCCGTCCTATGAGATCAAGGCCGACTACGGCAAGGTCGTCGCCGCGCTGCGCGAGGCGCTGCAACGCTTCGCCGACGGCACGATCGCGATCTGGTATCCGCAGCTGCAGACCGTGGAGTCCGCGCAGCTCGTGCAGCGCCTGAAGTCGGCGTCCGAGCCCATCGCCAAGAAGGGCTGGCTGCACGTGCGCCTGACCGTCACGCAGGCCGACGAGCGCGGCTTCGGCATGATGGGCAGCGGCATGTTCGTCGTGAACCCGCCGTTCGTGCTCCACGACAAGCTGGCCGAATGCCTGCCCACGCTGGTGGACACGCTCGGCCAGTACGACGACGCCAACTACCTGCTCGAACAGCAGACCGCCTGATCCCCTGAAACGCACCGTAGCGCTCCGTCGCGCGCTCACACGAAGTCCTCGTTCGGAGCGGCGGATGCCGGTGCCCCCGGGAGCGAATTCCGAGCGGCGAGGAGGAGATTGAGCGGACGGGGGCACCGGCATCCGCTGCGATCCCGGTCCTCGATCAATACCCGACGGTGAAGCGCCGACGGATGTGCTGCGGGCGTTCCAGCTCGTCCACGATCGCGACGGCCAGATCGGCCGTCGACACATGCGCCGGGCCGTTGGCGTCCATCACCGGCGTGTCCAGGCTGACGCGGTAGCTGCCGCGGCGCTCGCCCGGTTCCAGGTGCGGGGCGGGCGACAGGAAGGTCCAGTCGAGGGACGACTCCAGGCGGATCAGGTTCAGCGCTTCGCGCGCGGCCAGCGCGCCCTGCTTCCACTGGTCCGGGAATTCCGGCAGGTCGACGATCTGCACCCCGGGCGCCGCATACAGGCTGCCCGCGCCGCCGACCACCAGCAGGCGCTTCACGCCGGCGCGCTTGACGCCGCCGTAGATCGCGCGGGTGCCTGCCAGGAATTCGGTGTGGATGTCCGGCACCGACCAGCCCGGGTTGTAGGCGCTGACGACCGCATCCACGCCTTCCACGGCGGCGGCGACCTGGTCCGCCTGCTGCGCGTCGGCCTTCACCACGGTCAGGCCGGCACGGGCGTCCAGCTTGGCCGGATCGCGCGCCAGGGCAACGACCTGGTGGCCGCGGGACAGCAGTTCCTGGAGCACTTCCTTGCCGACAAAGCCGGTCGGTCCGATCAGGGCGACTTTCATGGGGATTCCTTTCGAGGGGGTTTCGCGGAGTTCCGAGGATTCGGAGGCGGCGACGACGGTGTCGCCATGGGAGAGACTGTAGGAACTTCACAATCGCCACAGAAGTCCTCAGAATCCGACTCCATTCTTTAGACGATCTACACAATTCCCGATGCTGGACCAACTCCGCCGCATGGCCGTGCTCGCGACCGTCGTCGAACAGGGCAGCCTGGTCGCGGCGGCGCGGCAGTTGCAGACCACGACTTCCGCCGTCAGCCAGCAGCTGCGCGCGCTGGAGCGCGACATGGGCGTGACGCTGCTGCATCGATCGACCCGACGCCTCAGCCTGACGCCCGCCGGCGAACGTTTCGTGCAGGGCTGCCAGGCGATGCTGGCCGCCGCGCGCGACGCGCAGACCCAGCTGCACCACCTGCGCGACGCGCCCGAAGGCGAACTGCGCGTCAGCGCCCCGGTCGGCGCCGCGCGGCAGATCGGACCGGCGCTGGCGCCGCTGCTGGCGGCCCACCCGGGCATGAGCCTGCACCTGGAGGTCGACGACGGCTTCACCGACCTCGTCGCCAAGCGCATCGACCTGGCCGTGCGCTTCGGCCGTCTGCCCGACAGCAACTGGGTCGCGCAGCGCATCGGGCAGCGGACGGTGGGCCTCTATGCCGCACCGGCCTATCTGGCGAGGCGCGGCGTGCCCACCTCGATGTCGGACCTGACGCGGCACGACTGGGTGTTCCTGCGCTCGGACACCGGCACGATCCGCAACCTCTCCCTGGTCGGCCCCGACGGCCGCGAGGAGGTGCTGCGCATCGATCCGCGCGCCAGCAGCAACAACCAGCTCAGCCTGCAGCAGTTCTGCGAGGCCGGCATCGGACTGGCGTTCCTCAGCGCGGAGGACGTCGAGGAGTCGCAGTCCCAGGGCCGCCTCCTGCCGCTGCTGCCGGGCTGGTCGCTGCCGATGCTGCCGGTCTACGTGATGACGCCGCAGCGCGACGCGCAGCCGGCCAAGGTGCGGCATGCGATCGAGGCGCTCGCCCAGGCGTTTGCCGGCTCGACCTCCTCGGCGTCTGCCGTCTCCGCGACCCCTGCCGGGTCCGCGGCGGCATCGGCGCCTGACCGCCATTGACCGGGAACGCCCACCATGGCCGATGACCACTGGATCCAGCTGCGACGCGACCCTCGGACCGGCATCGAGACCGTGCGGGCGCACTTCACCGGCCATGCCTACGACCCGCATGGCCACGACGAACTGCTGATCGGCATCACCCAGCAAGGCGTGCAGCGCTTCCGTTGCCAGCGCGCGTTGCACACCAGCACGCCCGGTCGCGCGATCCTGATCGAGCCCGGCGCGGTCCACGACGGCCACGCGCCGGACGACGCCGGCTTCACCTACGCGATGCTCTACCTGCCGCAGGACTGGACGACCCGGTTGCTGGCGCAGCTCGGGCTCTTCGGGCTGTCCGCGATCCAGCCGGCGTTCCGCGACACGCTGGCCGAAGATCCGCGCCTCTTCACGGCGATCGAATCGTCCTTCAACGCCCTTCACGGCGGTGAGTCGCGACTGGGCTGCGACCAGACCCTCGACCACCTGATGGGGCTGCTGGCTGGGCATGTCGGGGTCTCGGGCGGACAGGTCCGCGGGGACTCGACCCGGCTCGCGGAGCGTGCGCGCGAGTTCCTCCATGGCCGGATGGCGGAGGACGTCGGCCTCGACGACCTGGTCGTGCATACGGGCATGGACCGCTTCCGTCTGACGCGGCAGTTCAAGCAGTCCTTCGGCCAGTCGCCGCACGCCTACCTGGTGAGCCTGCGACTGCGCGCGGCACGGGCGCTGCTGGCGCGCGGCCACCGGCCATCCGAGGTCGCAACGGAGGTCGGCTTCTCCGACCAGAGCCACCTGGGCCGCTGGTTCCAGCGGGCCTACCGGCTGACGCCGGCCGATTACCGGCGCCGCTGCACAAACCTTCTAGACCGGGATCCGGGGCCGCCGTGACGATGCGGGCTTCGCAGTTGAAGCACGCCGTGCGACGCCCATGTTTGATACGAAAGTGGCCCTCATCGTCCGGAACGACCTGGCGACCTGGCAGCGGTTGAACGTCACCGCCTTCCTCGCGACGGGCGTGGCGGCCTCCGCGCCGGAGGCGATCGGCGAGCCCTACGTCGATGCCCTCGGCCGCCGCTACACGGCCATGCTGGGCCAGCCGATGATGGTCTTCGAAGCCGACCTCGCCGGCCTGCAGGCCGCGCATCGCAAGGGGCTCGAGCATGGCCTGGCCCTGGTGCCCTATGTCCACGCGATGTTCTCGACCGGCCATGACGAGGCCAACCGCAGCGCCTTCCTCGCGGAGGACGCCGAGCGGCCCGATCTCGTCGGTCTCGCGCTGCGCGGGCCGAAGAAGGCCGTGGACAAGGCGATCCAGGGCCTCTCGCTGCACCGCTGAACGCTCCTCGGTTGTCCGCATGGCGCCGTCGCGGCGCGCCGCTACATTCGCGGGATGCCATTGAGTCAAGCCGCCTGGGCCCGCATCGTCCCCTTCGCCCTCTTCATGCTGCTGCTGGCGCTGCGGGGCGCCCTGCCGGAGCAGAACGCCCTGGGCCTCGATCCGCGCTGGATCTATGCGCTGAACCTGGTGGTGGTGGGCGGCGCGCTGGCCTGGTTCTGGCGCGGCTACGGCGAATTCGACCGGCAGAACCGGCCGCGCCTTGGCGAAGCCGCCTTGAGCGTCGCCGTCGGACTCATCGTCTTCGGGCTGTGGATCCACCTCGACGCGCCATGGATGCAACTGGGCGAGGCGACCGCCGCCTTCGTGCCGATGACCGCGGACGGCCGCGTGGACTGGGCGCTGATCGCGATCCGCTGGCTCGGCGCGACGCTGCTGGTGCCGGTGATGGAGGAGTTGTTCTGGCGCAGCTTCCTGATGCGCTGGATCGCGAGCCCGCAGTTCGAGACGGTCGATCCGCGCGCGGCCGGGCTGCGGGCGCTGGTGCTGTCGACCTTCGTCTTCATGCTCGCGCACACGCTGTGGCTCGCGGCCATCGTGGCCGGTGCGGCCTACGCGTGGCTCTACATACGCACCGGCAAGCTGGGGTGTGCCGTCATCGCGCACGCGGTGACGAACGGCGTGCTCGGGATCTGGGTGGTCTGGAGCGGGCGATGGGAATTCTGGTGATGCGCCCGCCGCGCCTCAACGCTGGAGCGCCTTCGTCACGGCCGCCGGCCGCTGCAGGTGCTTGAAGCGCTCGAACAGCCAGCAGCGCATGCCCATCACCAGCGTGAACTGACGCTTCTCCTCGTCGGGGAGCTTCTGGTCCAGCAGATGCTGGCGGGCGAAGTCCTCGGCGACGCGCTGGAGCCGGTCTCGCAACTCGCGCGCCATGCCCGGGCTGAGCTGGCCGTGGACCAGCATCAGCAATTCCGCATCGTTGTCGAAGCCGCCGGCGAAGAAGTCCTGCATGACGTTCTCGCGGAAGAAGGCCATCACCGGACCTTGCGGCCGCCAGCGGAAGGTCTTGGCGACCTGCAGCCGGTAGCGGTTCAACGGCCGCAATTCGATGATGCCGAGCCGGTCCAGCTGCGCCAGCGCGCGTGTCACGTCCGGCTCGCCCATGCGGTAGGTCGCGACGATCTGCTCGAAGCTCCACTGGCTCAGGCAGCAGATGGCGGTCAGCAGCAGCTTCTCGTCGGCGACGACCTCGCGTTCCTGCTGCAGCGTCAGTTCGCTGCGCAGCGACTTCGACTGGGCGAGACGCTGCGACAGCTCGGCGAAATCGGTTTTCAGCACGCGGCAGATCTCGTCGATGCGCGACAGCGGCATCTCGCCGCCCGACGCGAACATGCGCTTCACGCTGGACTCGGACAGGTCCAGCGCCGTCGCCAGTTGCGCGTAGCTGATGCCGGACTGCTTCAGCTCGGCCTTGATGAGATCGAGGAGGGATTGCGTGCTCGCCATGGGGGCGGACGTTAGCGCAAGTCGGCGGACGCCCCCCCTGGCCGGTAGCGGGATCCGAGACCGGCCGTCGCGCGCAGCGATACCGCCGCAAGCGAAGCGCGCCGGAGGAAGCGCGCGTCTCGACCATCGCGTCCGTTCCAACTTCCACGGGCGCCGACCATGCTCCGCCGACGTCATCTCCTGTGCTGCGGCGCCGCCGCGGCGGCGGGCCTCTTCAGCGCGCTCGCGGCCGATGCCGCCGGGCCGCTGCGCAACCCCTGCGGTCACCCTGCCCTGCCGGTCCCCGGCGTGGATGCGCAGTGGCTCGAACGCGTCTGGAACGGCATCGACCCCGCCCAGCTCTGGGACGTCCACGCCCACCTGATCGGCACCGGCGACTCGGGGTCGGGCTGCTGGATCGCTCCCTCGCTGTCGCAGTGGTGGCACCCGGTCGAGTTCGCCCGCAAGCACGCAATCCTCAACGGCGCCTGCGTCGATCCACGCTCTGTCGCCGCGGGGGGCATCGACCGCGCCTACGTCCGCCGGCTCACCGCGCTGGCCGATGCGTTCCCCGTGGGCGCGCGCTGGCTGCTCTTCGCTTTCGACGAGGCCGTCGACGCCACCGGCCACCGACGGCCCGACTGGACGACCTTCCACGTCCCCGACGCCTACGCCCGCGCGGTCGCCGCCGAACGTCCCGACCGCTTCGGCTGGGTCGCCAGCATCCATCCGAATCGCGAGGACGCGCTGGAGCGCCTCGACCGCGCGATCGCCGGCGGCGCGCTGGCGATCAAATGGCTGCCGAGCAGCATGGCCATCGACCTGCGCGACATCCGCCTGCGGCCGTTCTACGACCACCTCGCCGCCGCGCGCCTGCCGCTCATCGTCCATTGCGGGGAGGAGCACGCCGTCCCCGGCGCGGACCGCCAGGACCTCGGCAATCCGCTGCTGCTGCGCGAACCGCTGCGCCACGGCGTGCGCGTGATCGCCGCCCACTGCGCCTCGCTGGGCCACGCGATGGATCTGGATCTGCCGCGCCCGCGCTCAGTCCCCGCCTTCGAACTCTTCGCCCGGCTGATGGACGAGCCGGCCTGGCAGGGCCTGCTGCTGGGGGACGTCTCGGCGATGTTCCAGTTCAACCGCCGGCCCGAGGTGTGGCGGACCGTGCTGCGACGCAAGGACTGGCACGACCGGCTGCTGCATGGTTCCGACTACCCCCTGCCGGGCGTGCTGCCGTTGGTGCGGCTGCCCCAGCTCGCCCGGGCGGGTGTGCTGGACGAAGCCCACGTCGCCCCTTTGGGGGCATTGCGCGACCACCACCCCCTGTTGTTTGATCTCGCCCTCAAGCGGCTCGCCCGTTGGCAGGGTGATGCCCTGAGCGCTTCGGTCTTCGCGACGGCCCGGCACTTCCCCGTGCCGCTGGGTTGAAGGCCCTCCACTGAACCGGAGGCCCCCCGAGTGACCGGCACCGGACCGAGCGGTAGCACCGATCGATACCGGGACAGGCGGCGGGTGATACTCGCCGTAAATCGGCAAGGGGAACCGGGCGCCCGCGACGACAGTCGCGTCATCGCCACCAGGAACCACTCAATGGCGCGAAGCAACCTGGCAACCGCCCCGATCTCGACCGCAAGGAACCTGCTCATGCGTCCCCGTTCATTCCTGCCCGCCCTGCTGACCGCCGCCCTCGCCTTCGGGGCGACCGGCGTGGCCAGCGCCCGCGGCGGCCCCAGCGACGCCAGCGTCGCGTTGTCCGCCGTGCCGGTCGCCATCTCGGTCGTCGCGCCCTCCGCGGTGCTGGCCGGCGGCGCGGCCTTCGTCGTCGTCGCGGTCGAGAGCACCGCCCGCGGCACCGTCTGGGTCCTGGAGCGCGCCTCCGACGGCGTTCGCATCAGTGTCGAGTTCTCCGGCAAGGTGGTGGTCGGCGCCGCGACCTCCGTCGGCACGGCCGTCGTCGTCACGGCGATCAGCACGGGCTATGTGATCTCCGCCGCCGCCGAGGCCATCGCCTTCATCCCGAACGAGATCGGCGCCTCGCTGCTCTACAACGAGCGCGTCACCAACAAGGACCGCGTCACGCGATGAGCGGCGGCCCTGTCATGAAGGCGCTCCTGTTGGCCGCCGCGCTGGCGGCGGCCCTCGCGGCGGCGCCGGCCCATGCGGGCAGGCCCTGCGAGGACAAGCAGCCCACGCTCGATCAGATCCGGCGCGGCATGGACCTCGCGCAGGCGACCGCCGCCGCGCTGGACCGCAGCGGCGCCGACGTCGTGCTGCTGGCGCGCGCGGGGCAGAACCTCAGCGAATACGGGCTGCGCTGGTCGCACGTGGGCTTCGTCTATCGCGACACCATGGGCAGCGGCGCTGACGCCAAGCCGGTCTGGCGCGTGATGCACAAGCTCAACCAGTGCGGCACGGCACTGGCCGACCTGTACCGGCAGGGCCTGGGCGAATTCTTCATGGACAACCCGTTCCGCTATGAGGCGGCGTATGCGGTGCTCAAGCCTGAACTGCAGCAGGCGCTGATGCCCTTGCTGCGCGAGAACGCCCGCGCCGCCGCGCTGCACACGCCCGCCTACAGCATGGTCGCGTATCCGTGGTCCCGCGAGTACCAGCAGAGCAACCAGTGGGCGTTGGAGACGCTGGCGGCGGCGGCGGCACCGCGCGAGGTCTTCAACCGCGCGCAGGCGCAGGACTGGCTCAAGCGCCAGGGCTACGAACCGTCGGACTTGCGCCTGTCGACCGCGAAGCGTCTGGGCGCGCGCATCGGCATGGCCAACGTGGCCTTCGACGATCATCCGTCCGCGAAGCGCTTCGCCGGCCACATCGAGACCACCACCGCCGACACCCTCTTCAGCTGGCTGACCCGCAGCGGCTACGGCCAGGCGCCGCAGAGCGTCAAGGCCGCCCCGTGAACGCGTCGCCCCGATCCCGCGCCGATCTCCGGACGCCTGACCGTCGGACACCGATCCCCGTCTTTCCCGCACTCCCACAGCGAGCCCTCCCATGAGCGACTCTTCCCACACCAGCCAGTTCGCATTGCTGAGCCAGCGCCGCTTCGCGCCCTTCTTCTGGACGCAGTTCCTCGGCGCGGGCAATGACAACCTGTTCAAGTTCGCCTTCACCGTGCTGGTGACCTACCAGCTCAGCGTGAGCTGGCTGCCGGCGACGCAGGCGGGACTGGCGATCGGCGCGCTGTTCATCCTGCCCTTCGTGCTGTTCTCGGCCACCAGCGGCCAGCTCGCCGACAAGTACGACAAGGCGCGGCTGATGCGCTTCGTGAAGTCCTTCGAGATCGTCATCATGGCGCTGGCCGCCTACGGCTTCTACGCCGTCAACGTGCCGGTGCTGCTGGGCTGCGTGTTCCTGATGGGGCTGCACTCCACGCTGTTCGGGCCGGTCAAGTACGCCTACCTGCCGCAACACCTGAGCGATCACGAGATCACCGGCGGCAACGGCATGGTGGAGATGGGGACCTTCGTCTCCATCCTGCTGGGCAATCTGGCGGGCGGCCTGCTGGTCGCGACGCCGATCGTCGGGCCGCAGCACGTGGCGATCGCCTGCGTGGTGGTGGCGCTGCTGGGCCGCGCGACGGCGCAGGCGATTCCGGCAAGCCCGTCGACGGTGCCGGACCTCGTCATCAACTGGAATCCGGTCAGCGAGACCTGGCGCAACCTGAAGCTGGCGCACAGCCAGCTGGCGGTGTTCCGCTCGCTGCTGGGCATTTCGTGGATGTGGTTCTTCGGCGCGGTGTTCCTGGCCAACTTCCCGTCATTCGCGAAGGAGGTGCTGCACGGCAATGAGCAGGTGGCGTCGCTGCTGCTGATGGTGTTCTCGGTCGGCATCGGCATCGGCTCGCTGCTGTGCGAGGTGCTGTCGCGCCGGCAGGTGGAGATCGGCCTGGTGCCGCTGGGCGCGATCGGGATGAGCGTCTTCGCGATCGACCTCTACTTCGCGTCGCGCGGCCTGCCGCCGTCGGCGCCGATGAGCGTGGGGACCTTCCTCGCCAACCATGCGCACTGGCGTGTGCTGGCCGATCTGGGTCTGCTGGCGCTGTTCGCCGGCCTGTACAGCGTGCCGATGTACGCGCTGATCCAGATGCGCGCGCAGCCTTCGCACCGCGCGCGGATCATCGCGGCCAACAACATCCTCAACGCGCTGTTCATGATCGCCAGCTCGATCCTGGCCGGCGCGCTGCTGGGTGCGGGACTGACGATCCCGCAACTGTTCCTGGTGGTCGGCATCGCCAACGCGGTGGTGGCGTTCTACATCTTCCTGGTCGTGCCGGAGTACCTGCTGCGCTTCTTCGCCTTCGTGCTGTCGCGGGTGGTCTACCGCTTCCGCGTCACCGGCGACCAGCACATCCCGACGCAGGGCGCGGCGGTGGTGGTCTGCAACCACGTGAGCTTCGTCGATGCGGTGCTGCTGATGGCCGCGAGCCCGCGGCCGATCCGTTTCCTGATGGACCACCGCATCTTCCGCATCCCGGTCCTGGGCTGGATGTTCAAGCTGGCCAAGGCCATTCCCATCGCGCCGCAGAAAGAAGACCCGGCGACCTACGAGGCGGCCTTCGCCGCCGCGCAGGCGGTGCTGGACGACGGCGAACTGGTGGGCATCTTCCCGGAAGGCGGCCTGACCCGCGACGGCTCGCTGCAGGCGTTCAAGGGCGGCGTGATGAAGCTGCTGGAGGGGCGTCCCGACGTTCCCGTGGTGCCGATGGCGCTGCAGAACCTGTGGGGCTCGTTCTTCTCGCGCGTCGAGGAGGGTCAGGCGATGGTGAGGCCGTTCCGGCGCGGGCTGTTCAGCCGCGTGGGGCTGGTCGCGTCGGCGCCGATCGCGGCGAAGGATGTGACGCCGGAGTTGCTGCGGGAACGCGTGGCAGCGCTTCTCGGCCCGGAAAGCGCTGTGGTGGCACAGCCAGCGAAGGCGTGAGCTCACATGAGGCTTGTGGCACCACAGCGTTGGAGGCTATGGCTCTGCGCAGCGAGCGTAGCGGCGGTTGGTGCTTGCTACCTTGTCCCAGATGCTCTTGCCACTCTGCTCTGTACGAGTCCAGCCATGATGCTCAAGCTCGCGGCGTCGCTTACTGGGCTTGTCGTGCTCGTCGGGGCCTGTCGGCTGCTTGACGTTCGAACCTGCCCCCGCTGCGGGCACGAAGCACCGGATCGCCAATGAGGAAAGGCCGCCGTTCCGAGGGAACAGCGGCCTTTGAAGATGCCAACGGGCGGCGCCATGTTGTCAACACGCCTACCGAACGCTTGGTCCGCAAGAGGACCTTCTGCTCTTGAGCCTCACAAGGCTCTTCGAGGCGAAATCAACGGCAGCTCGCCGACGCCATCTTGAAATCGCTGTTCTTCGAGCGCTTGTAGACCACTTCGCAGCTGGAGTAGCCGTCGAGCGAGCGCGCCAGTTCCACGCGCGTGCGGAAATAGCTGCAGACGGCGAAACCGCCGGTCATGCCTTGCAGGTTCCAGGTCTGCGTGCGAGTCGCGCCGCCCTTGCCGTCCTTGCGCTCTTCTTCCTTGTCGTAGATCTCGCCGTTGGGCGAGCCGACTGGACCGCCATTGACGGCGAAGTTGGTCAGGTCGTGCTGCGCGCGCTCGCTGCCCGCAGTGGTCGCAGACCAGCCCGCAGGTGCAGACGCGAGCGACTGACTCGTCAGCGGAATCTGCACCGGACAGCTGAACGGCTCAGGCGCGGCCATCGACGTGCCGGCGCTAGAGATCAGCGCCACGCTCGCGGCGAAGTGGATGATCGACGGACGGATTAGCATGAGGATCACCACTGGATGGTCGCGTAGTCGAGACCGTTGTTCAGGTAGCTGGCGCGCTTGCCGTGCTTTGCAGGCTCGAAGTACACGGTCCGCTCGGTGATCGCAACGATGCCGTTGTACTGCTCAATGATGCTGAAGCCGATGACCTCGCCCGACTTGTCCCGGACGGCGCCATTGAAGAGGCCAGCATGCTGCCCAGTCGAGTTGTTGGGATAGTAGCCCCCGGCCGTCCAGCCCGTGGCGATGGGGGTTCCAACAGCAAGGCCCGCGACGAGGCGCCCGGTCAGATCCATCCCACGCTTCCAGTTGTTCGGCTGCGTCATAGGCGCGTCCGTGTTCTGCTTGACCAGCTCCACGCACGGTGTGGACGAAGAGCCAGGCCGATTCAATGGCGCCTTGCCGACGAGCTGCGACGGATTGAGGACAGCACCGAGATGCTCGGTGAACACGCGAGTTGGAGCGGAAGTGGCCACGGCGGATGAAGGGATCAAGTGAGGGCGACTGGAGTCTAGGAAGCCGATATCTGCCGCCCTACCCACCAAAGTCACTTTGCGGGGCTTTGGGGTCGGGCGTTGCGATGTCCTCGCCGCATCAGCCGCTTGATCCTCAATTTGATCGCCCTCGCCGAGCGCCACACCGCGCTCGCTCGCACCCAGACCAGCAAGCTTTCCTTCCACGCGGTCCAGCGGCCGTAGAGCCGCGCGAACCAGGGCAGGCTCATCAGCGCGGGCTGCGTCAGCGCGAAGATCCGCGCCACCACCGCCGTGCCGACGACCTTCGCCAGCACGATGACGCCGAGCCCCAGGCCCGGCCGGCCGATGCCGATGAGCCAGAGCGCCAGCAGCTTGATCGGCAGGAGCATCAGGCCCGGCAGGAAGAACACCACCAGCGCCAGATACGGTGGAAGACGCCGCACGACGGCTTCCAGCTGGCGCAGGACCGGCAGACGGCCGATGGCGGCCATCGCGCGCTGTAGCGGCTCCCAGCCCCATTCCTCGAAGAGGATGACCAGAGCGAGCACCAGGCGCACCAACCCGCGCAGCGGCGCCAGCAAGGTCTTGAACATGGCCGGGATGATGCCAGGGGTTGGCCTCTGTCCCCCATGCAAGAATCATTGCGACCATGCAAGACCCCGTTTCCTCCCTGCGCGACGCTGCCGTCGGACACCTTTCCGCGGGCCGCGCGGCGCAAGCGGTCGCCGCGTACCGCGCGCTGCTGGACGTGACTCCCGGGCTGCCCGACGATTGGTTCAACCTGGCTTTCCTGCAGCGCCAGCTGCGCGATTTCACCGCCGCGCTGGACGCCTACGATCGCGCCCTGGCCCTGGGGGCCCAAGGCGCCGAAGAGATCCATCTGAACCGCAGCGTGATCCTGGCCGAAGACCTGCGCCGCGAGGCCGACGCGATGGCCGAACTGGACCGTGCGCTCGCCATCGCGCCGCGTTTCCTGCCGGCCCTGGTGAACCTGGGCAACCTGCACGAGCAACGCGGGGAGCGCGCACAGGCCCAGGCCCGCTATGAACAGGCACTCGCCGTCGACCCGGGCCATGCGCTGGCCCTCTCCAGGCTGGTGAACCTGCGCCGCTTCGACTCCCCGGCCGATCCGCTGATCCAGCGCCTGCGGCAGGCGCTGGGCGTTCGCGGCCGGCATCCCGCCGAACACGCCGACCTGGCCTTCGCGCTGGGCAAGGCGCTCGACGACACGGGGTCCTATGACGAGGCCTTCGCCGCCTACGTCCACGCGAACCAGGCCGCGCGGTTCAGCCAGGGTCGCACCCCGCTGCGCTACGACCGCGACGCGCAGGAACGCCTGGTCGACGCGCTCATCCGCCAGTCGCTGCAACCGGTGCCGCCGCCCCGCCCTGACGAATCCGTCGCACCCGCGCCGGCGGTCTTCATCTGCGGCATGTTCCGCTCGGGGTCGACGCTGCTGGAACAGATCCTGGGCAGCCATCCGGGTGTACGGTCCGGCGGCGAGATCGACCTGCTGCCCGCCCTCGCCCACCGCCATCTGCTGCCGCGTCTGGCGGAACCCGACCGCCCGCTGCCCGCCGAACTCGCCGCGCAGCTGCGTCGCGAGTACCGCGACGGCGTCGCGATGCGCTTCCCCGGCGCGTCGCGGCTGACGGACAAGCGCCCTGACAACTTCCTCTTCGTCGGCCTCATCAAGCAGCTCTTCCCGGACGCGAAGATCCTGCACACACGGCGCGCCGTGCTCGACAACTGCCTGTCCGTGTTCTTCCTGCACCTCGGCCCGTCGATGGCGTACTCGCTGGACCTGGAGGACATCGCGCACTGGTACCGCCAGTACCGGCGCCTCATGGCCCATTGGAAATCGCTCTACGGAGACGACATCCACGACGTCGACTACGACGCGCTGGTCGCCGATCCGCGCCCGCACATCGAGGCGGCGCTGGAACACCTGGGGCTGGCATGGGAGGCGTCCTGCCTGAATTTTCACGCCAGCACGGCCAGCGTCGCGACGCCCAGCAACTGGCAGGTGCGGCAGCCGCTGTACCAGCGGTCCTCGGGCCGCTGGCGCAACTATGAACGTCAGCTCGGTGGACTGCGCGCGGCGCTCGGGCCGCTCGCGAACGACGCCGAGGGCGGCATCCCCGGCTGATCAGCTGTCCAGCAGACCCGAGGCGCGGAGGTGCGCCAGCACGGCGTCGGCGGCCTCATCCGGCGAGACGGTGGCCGTGCGAAGGTGCAGCTCGGGCGCGGTTGGCGCCTCATAGGGTGAATCTATGCCGGTGAAGTCCTTCAGCAGGCCCGCGCGCGCCTTGCGGTACAGGCCTTTGGGATCACGCGCCTCGGCGACCGCCAGCGGTACGTCGACATGGACTTCGATGAACTCGCCCGGGGCGAAGCGCTCGCGCACCGCCTGCCGATCGCGTCGGAAGGGCGAGATCAACGCCACGATCACGATCAGCCCCGCGTCGGCCATCAGTCGTGCGACCTCGCCCACACGCCGGATGTTCTCGGCCCGGTCCTGCGCGGTGAAGCCCAGGTCGCGGTTCAGCCCGCCGCGCAACACGTCGCCGTCCAGCAGATAGGTGTGCAGGCCCTGCGCGTGCAGCCGCCGTTCCAGGCGGTCCGCCAGGGTCGACTTGCCCGCGCCCGACAGACCGGTCAGCCACACGACCGCGCTGCCATGCCCCTTGAGCGCGGCGCGCGCGCTGCGGTCGACCTGCGACGTCGGCAGCAGGGACGCGTCGCTGCTCATGGTCCCGGCCTCATACGCCGCGGGCGCGGTCGGCCGCGAAGCGCTGCCGGAAGCCCTCGAAGTCGCCGGCGTCCAGCGACTCCCGCACTTCCTTCATCAGGTTGAGGTAGTAGCGCAGGTTGTGCACGCTCGTCAGCATCGGGCCCAGCATCTCGCCGCAGCGGTCGAGGTGATGCAGGTAGGCGCGGCTGAAGTTCTGGCAGCAGTAGCAGGTGCAGGTTTCGTCCACCGGCTTCTCGTCGGACTTGTAGCGCGCGTTGCGCAGCCGCAGGTCGCCGAAGCGGGTGAACATGTGACCGTTGCGCGCGTTGCGCGTCGGCATGACGCAGTCGAACATGTCGACGCCCTGCCGCACCCCTTCGACCAGGTCTTCCGGCGTGCCCACGCCCATCAGGTAGCGCGGCTTGTCCGCCGGCAGCTGATGCGCGATGTGATCGAGGATGCGCAGCATGTCCGCCTTGGGCTCGCCCACCGACAGCCCGCCGATCGCATAGCCCGGCAGGTCCAAGTCCTTCAGCCCCGCCAGCGACACGTCGCGCAGGTTCTCGAACATCCCCCCCTGCACGATGCCGAACAGCGCATTCGGGTTCTGCAGCTTGGTGAACTCGTCCTGGCAGCGCTTGGCCCAGCGCAGGCTCATCTCCATCGACAGCCGCGCTTCCTTCTCGGTCGTCAGCTGGCCCTTGGACTCATAGGGCGTGCATTCGTCGAATTGCATGACGATGTCGCTGTTGAGCACCGTCTGGATCTGCATCGAGATCTCCGGCGTCAGGAACAGCTTGTCGCCGTTCACCGGGGACGCGAACTTGACGCCCTCCTCGGTGATCTTGCGCATCTCCCCCAGCGACCAGACCTGGAAGCCGCCCGAGTCCGTCAGGATGGGCTTGTTCCAGCTCTCGAAGCGGTGCAGCCCGCCGAACTGCTTCATGATGTCCAGGCCCGGACGCATCCACAGGTGGAAGGTGTTGCCCAGGATGATCTGCGCGCCCATCTCCTCGAGCGAGCGCGGCATCACCCCCTTGACGGTGCCGTAGGTGCCCACCGGCATGAAGATGGGCGTCTGCACGACGCCGTGGTTGAGCGTCATGACGCCGCGTCGCGCGCGGCCTTCGGTCTTGAGCAGTTCGAACTTCAGCATGGGCGCGATTATCGGGCCCCGCGTCCGCCGGGGGGCGCGCATGGGTCGGGCGTCACGGCGGCGGCGTAGACTCCCCTCGCAATCGGGAGCGCAGACTCCCCGGAGAAGCATCTTGAGGTCCTGGATCGCCGCCCTTGTCGCGACGGCCGCCTGCGCCATCGCGCCGGCGTCGGCGCTCGCCTGCGGGCCCTACACGGTCGGCCTGTACGAGTACAGCGGGCTCTACTACCGCGACGCCCAGGGCCGCTGGACCGGCATCGACAAGGACGTCGTCGACGAGGTGGCCCGCCGCAGCGGCTGCAAGCTCACGGCCATCACCGAATCGCGCGTGCGCATCTGGGCCCGGCTCGCCTCCGGCCAGATGGACATGACGGTCTCCGCGCTGATGACGAAGGAGCGCGAGCTGCTCGTCGAATTCATCCCGTACATCGAGTCCAAGCAGTTCGTCGTGATGCGGCCGGCGCTGGCGGCTTCAAGCGGAACGCCCGCGGCCTTCCTCGCCGACAAGCGGCGCCGCGTCATCGTCGTGCGCGGCTACGTCTTCACGCCGACGGTGGAATCGTGGCTCACGAGCCTGCGCATCCAGGGCCGCGTCGACGAGGCGCCCGACCAGCCCACCGCGATCCGCATCTTCAAGGCCGGCCGCGGCGACGCCGTCGTGCTGGGCGCGCACAGCCTGGCCACCGCACGGCGCGCCGATCCGGCGTTCGCGGCCTTCACCGCGCTGTCCTTTGCGCCGAACGAGCGCAGCATCGGCGCGCTGGCGCTCTCCCGCGAGCGCATCCCGCAGGTCGATCGCGACCTCATGCGGCATGCCGTCGAGGAGATGCTGAAGGACGGCACCATCGACGGCTTCAAGCACCGCCATCTCGGCGACGTGTCCGAAACGCCCTAGCGACGGACGCCCACGGACGGCGGCGTGCCCCGCCGGGCCGCGACAATCGCGGCCATGCCCCACAGCCTCGCCGCGCCCGTCCACGCCGAACTGATCATCAAGAAGAGCCGCTTCATCGGCTGCGTCGAGTCGGTGCCCGATCGCGCGGCGGCGCTCGCGAGGGTCGAGCAACTGCGCGCCGAGCACCCCGGCGCCGCCCATGTCTGCTGGGCGCTGATGGCGGGCGGGCAGTCCGCCGCCAACGACGATGGCGAACCCGGCGGCACCGCCGGCCGGCCGATGCTGGAGGTGCTGCGCCATCAGGACCTCGACGGCGTGCTGGCGACGGTGGTGCGTTACTTCGGCGGCGTGAAGCTGGGCGCGGGCGGCCTCGTGCGCGCCTACACGGACGCCGTCGCGCAGGCGCTGCTGAAGGCCGACAAGGTGCCGGTGATCCGGCTGCGGACGCTGCGCTGCACCCTGTCCTACGAGAAGGAAGGCCTGCTGCGCCGTGAGGCCGAGAAGGCCGGCGCGCAGTTGGTGGACGTGGCGCATGGGGCGCTGGTCGATGTCACGCTGTGCTTGCCAGAGAGTGCCGCCGAGGGATTCATCGCGCTGCTCAACGAGGCGGGCCAAGGACGGATCGGATGGTTAGTGCATCCCGAGCACTGAGCGGCCGTCTTGTCGATGTCGATCTGAGATCGATCCTTTAAGCGCCCTTATAGAGGCTCTTAAGGCAGTTCTTTCAGGGCTAAGAGTCCTTAAAGAGGCGCTTAGCTTGCGTCGTCACTCCGAACCGTTCCTGCAGCCACTCGACCCCTCCATCGCCCATCCGCGAAAGCTCCGGCCCTAGCCCAGCCTAGAATCGCCGGCTGTTTTCCCCACTACCGCGCGAGACTGCCCGTGGCCGCAACCATCCTCCAAAAGATTCCCGCCGGCGAGCGCGTCGGCATCGCCTTCTCGGGCGGCCTGGATACCAGCGCCGCGGTGCACTGGATGCGCGGCAAGGGCGCCGTCCCCTGCGCCTACACCGCCAACCTCGGCCAGCCCGACGAGAGCGACTACGACGAGATCCCCCGCAAGGCCAAGGCCTACGGCGCCGAGATCGCCCGCCTGGTCGACTGCCGCGCGCAGCTGGTCGCCGAAGGCATCGCCGCCCTGCAGTGCGGCGCGTTCCACATCAAGAGCGGCGGCGCCACCTACTTCAACACCACCCCGCTGGGCCGCGCGGTGACCGGCACCGCCCTCGTGGTCGCGATGCGCGACGACGGCGTCAACATCTGGGGCGACGGTTCGACCTTCAAGGGCAACGACATCGAGCGCTTCTACCGCTACGGCCTGCTGGCCAACCCGGCGCTGAAGATCTACAAGCCCTGGCTGGACCAGACCTTCATCGACGAGCTGGGCGGCCGCAAGGAGATGAGCGAGTACCTCATCGCCAACGGCTTCGACTACAAGATGAGCGTGGAGAAGGCCTATTCGACCGACTCCAACATGCTGGGCGCGACCCACGAGGCCAAGGACCTGGAGTTCCTGAACCAGGGCATGAACATCGTCAACCCGATCATGGGCGTGGCCTTCTGGAAGGAAGACGTCGTCATCAAGGCGGAGACGGTGTCGGTGCGCTTCGAGGAAGGCGTCCCGGTCGCGATCAACGGCCGGACCTTCCCCGACCTGGTCGAGCTGTTCATGGAAGCGAACCGCGTCGGCGGCCGCCACGGCCTGGGCATGTGCGACCAGATCGAGAACCGCATCATCGAGGCCAAGTCCCGCGGCATCTACGAGGCCCCCGGGATGGCGCTGCTGCACATCGCCTACGAGCGCCTGGTGACCGGCATCCACAACGAGGACACCATCGAGCAGTACCGCATGAACGGCATGAAGCTGGGCCGTCTGCTGTACCAGGGCCGCTGGTTCGACCCGCAGTGCCTGATGCTGCGCGAGACCGCCCAGCGCTGGGTCGCCCGCGCCGTCACCGGCGAGGTGACGCTGGAGCTGCGCCGCGGCAACGACTACACGATCCTCGACACCGTCAGCCCCAACCTGACCTACGCGCCGGAGCGTCTGTCGATGGAGAAGGTCGAGGACGCGCCCTTCACGCCGGCCGACCGCATCGGCCAGCTGACGATGCGCAACCTGGACATCGCCGACACGCGCGACAAGCTCGGCGTCTACAGCCGCAGCGGCCTGCTGGGCAAGCATTCGGAAGGTTCGATCCCGCTGCTGACCGGCGGGGACGAATAAGCCGCGGGCACGGGGCGGGGGCGCTTCGCTCCCGGCAAAGCAAAAAGCCGCTGATCACTCAGCGGCTTTTTCTTTGCGTCGAAGCGACGCGGCGTGGCGCGAGGCGTCTGGCGGCTCAGCCGCGGCGACGGCGGGCGATGAAGCCGAGCGCGCCCATGCCGGCCAGCATCAGCGCGTAGGTCTGCGGTTCCGGCACGGCCGGCGCGATCGCGGCGTTGACGTTGGAGCTCAGGAACTCCGCGCGCACGCCGGTGAAGTTGTAGGTCCGGTCGACCGTGTCGGTCACGACGAACTGCAGCGTGTTCACGCCGGCGAGGAAGCCGCTCGAGGCCGCGAACGACGTCCAGTCCGCATAACCGCGCTGGCCGGAGATCGTCGAGATCGCCACGCCGTTGAGCAGCAGCACGCCGTTGTTGTCCGCTGCCCAGTGGCCGCTGAACGAGGCGCTGCTGGCGTCGAACCCGGTCAGGTCGAAGCTCAACGTCCAGGTGAAGGTCGAATTCCCGTTCGGGCTGTAGTTGGTGTTCTGGTCGGCACCCGGGATCAGCCACGCCGAGGACGCGGTGTTGGGCAGCCAGCTCGGGAACGGGTCCGCGTTGCCGTTGCTCACGATGCCGAAGCCCGACAGGCCGGCCGCGTCGCCGGTCGCCGTGTACTTGTAGTTGGTGTCGGTGCTGCCGGTCGACTGTCCGGCGCCGGTATTCACCAGGCCGCCGATGGAAGCGGCGGCAGCCAGGCCGCTGAACAGCGCAGCGGCGGCGGCGATCGAGGTGCGAGCAAACAGCGTCATGTGAATCCCGAGCGGTGGTAGATCTTGTCGGACCGATTGTCCCTAAAGCTAGGGATGCACGCCCCCCCGTGGGCACGGGGGGACACCACAGTCCGAAAGAGGGGTCGGGTGTTGCGCGAGCGCTCATTTCGCGCCAGAACAGCGCGCTTTCGCCTCGGATGGGCGCATCCCGCCCATCACGGGGCCATGTCGCACCGTCTTCGCGCGCGCGGCGGGCGGGGCGTCAGCCCCCGGATCGCTCCCGCGCGCGCTCCAGCAACATGGCGTCGCCGTAGCTGAAGAAGCGGTAGCGCTGCGCGATCGCGTGGCGGTAGAGCGCCATGATCGGCTCGTAGCCGGCGAAGGCCGACACCAGCATCATCAGCGTGCTCTTGGGCAGGTGGAAGTTGGTCACCAGCCGGTCGACGACCTGGAAGTCGAAGCCCGGCGTGATGAAGATGTCGGTCTCGCGCGCGCCGGCCTGCAGTCCGCCGAACAGCGCCGCCGATTCCAGCGCGCGCAGCGTCGTCGTGCCGACGGCGGTCACCTTGCCGCCGGCGGCGCGGCAGCGCGCGATCGCATCGACGGTCTCCGGCGTGACCTGGAACCACTCGCTGTGCATCTTGTGCTCGGCCAGCGACTCGACGCGCACCGGCTGGAAGGTGCCGGCGCCGACGTGCAGCGTCACATGCGCCGTACCGACGCCGCGGGCCGCCAGACGCGCCAGCAGCGCCTCGTCGAAGTGCAAGGCCGCGGTCGGCGCGGCGACCGCGCCGGGCTCCCGCGCGAACACCGTCTGGTAACGCCGCACGTCGTCCGCCGAGTCGCCGTGCTCGATGTAGGGCGGCAGCGGCACGTGGCCGTGCTGCTCGAGCAGCTCGAACGGGTCGCCGGACAGCCGCAGGTGGAAGAGTCCGTCGTCCGGCCCGCAGCGGCCGAGGACCTCGGCATCGAAGGCGTCGGCGAAGCGCACCACGGCGCCCGCTTTCGGACTCTTGCTGGCGCGCATGTGGGCCCAGACCTCGCGGGTGCCGGGCAGCACGCGCTCGACCAGCGCCTCGACGGCGCCGCCGCTGGCCTTGGCGCCGTACAGCCGGGCCTTGATGACCTTGGTGTCGTTGAACACCAGCAGGTCGCCCGGGTTCAGCAGGTCGGGCAGTTCGCGGAACACGCGATCGACGGGCGGATCGGACCGGCCGTCGAGCAGGCGCGAGGCGCTGCGTTCCGCGGCGGGATGCTGGGCGATGAGATCGGGGGGCAGAGCGAAATCGAAATCGCTCACCGAGAAGGTTCGGGACATGCGGGCGATTTTCCCACTACTGCCAGCGTGCCCCTTGCTGCAGCAGGATGGCGAGCCGGCCGTTGCCCTGCAACTCGCCGATGCCGCGGCTGAGCGCGGCGGCGAAGCGCTCGCCCTCGGGCCGGAGCTTCGAGAACACCGTGTACAGCGGGATCTCCGACACCGCGGGTTCCAGCCACACCAGCTTGCCGGCGGACTCGCGCAGGTGCGTCTCCATCAGGTGGGCGGCGACGCCCTTGTCGATCAGCGCCAGATCGACGCGCCCGGCCAGCAGCTTGCGCAGGTTGGCGAGATCGTCGACGGCGCCTTCGACCGCCAGGTTCGCCGCGTCGAACTGCGGCGGGTTCGCATACCCGTTCACCACGCCGATGCGCAGGTCACGCAGGGCGGCGAAGTCGTCGACGCGGCGCCGGCGGTCCGCGCGGGCCATGAAGCCGACCTGGTTGAGGATGCCCAGCGCCTGCGGGAAGCGCATCGTGCGCTCGCGCTCGGCGGAGCGCCACGCGCCGATGACGCCGTCGTGGTCGCCGCGCTGGAACTCGAGCAGCGCCCGGGCCCAGGGCCGGAAGGTGAGCGTCATCGACTGCCCCGCCTGGTGCAGCGCGGCGCGGGTGATCTCGCAGGCGATGCCGCCGCCGGGCAGGGTGCTGCCGGTATACGGCGGGAACTCCGTCGCGACCATGCGCACCGGCGCGTCCGCCGCGCGTGCGGGCAGGGCAGCGGCGGCAAGCCAGAGCAGGCTTTCGCGGCGGGTGGTCATGGGCGTGCGGTACGGACCGGGAATGGGCAATGGAACGGGAGGTTGACACAGCCTAGCAGCCAGCCGCGTCGGATGCGCCCCTGTCGACCGGGGGGAAATGCCCGGTCGCTCACCCGGGAGCGGCAATCGGTCACGGCGGTCCATGAAAAAAGCCGGCCGGGGCTTGCGACCCCGGCCGGCTTTCAGACGCCGTCGGCTGCGCTACTGGCCGCCGGTGCCCGTGGCCAGCAGGGTGCCGTTGCTGCCGGAGATCCAGCCCGTGCGCGCGTCCAGGAACTGCACCTGCGTCAGCGTGCGTTGCGTGCCGGACGCCTGCGAGCGCCAGCTCTTGCCACCGTCGGTCGTCAGCAGGATCGTCCCGGCGTCGCCGACCGCCCAGCCGCGCTGCGCATCCAGGAAGCGGATGCCACGCAGCGACAGGCCGGTGCCGCCGAAGCCGGCCGACTGCCAGGTCACGCCCAGGTCGGTCGAGGACATCAGCAGGCCGTTGTCGCCGACGACCCACAGCGTCGAAGGGTCGCTGAAGGCCAGCTGGCGCAGCGCCGAGGACGTGCCGGAGAAGCGGCCGGTCCAGGTCTTGCCGCCGTCGGCGCTCACCGCGATGCGACCGCCCTCCCCGACCATCACGCCGTTCTTGCCGCTGAACTTGATGTCGTTGTAGGCGATGTCGAGCTTGGCCTGTTCGGTCCAGGTCTTGCCGCCGTCCGTCGTCGACAGCACCGTCGACGTCGCCGGGTAGGCCCAGTAGGCGCTCGCCGTCACTGCGAAGCCGTTGGCCGCGTCGGTGAAGTGGAAAGCGCTCACCACCCGGTTGGCCGGCATCAGCGGCGTCAGCCACTTGGCGCCGCCGTCTTCGGTCACGTAGACGCGCCCGTCGCCGGCCAGCAGCCAGCCGGTCTTGGCATCGATGAACTGGAAGCGGGACGCCTGCGTCGAGCTCGACGGCGACGCCAGGCCGGTCAGCTTGGCCGTCCAGTCCAGCCCGCCGTTGGCGGTCTCCATCAGGTCGCCGCCGTTGGTCAACGCGATGCCGCGCTTGGCGTCGAAGAACCAGAAGGCCGTCAGCGTCTTGGCGGCCGCATCCGGGTCCGGGCCCGCGACGCGCTTCCAGGTCTGCAGCCCGTCGCTGCTCAACAGCGTGGCGCCGTTGTAGGTGCTCACCGCCAGCCAGCTCTGGCCGCCGATGCGGGTCAGGCGGTAGGTGTAGGTCGGATCGGTCAGCCCCTTCAGGCGCGTCCAGTTGGCCCCGCCGTCGATCGACACGTCGTACACGGTGACCCCGGTGCCGTTCTCGTAGTACTGGCGCAGCCAGTTGCCCTCCGGTTGCATCGAATAGTAGGTGCTGAAGCTCGGCACGCCGGATGGGGGCGGCAAGGCCGCCCAGGTGCGCCCGCCGTCCTGGGTGCGGTACAGCGCGCCGTTGTAGGTGAGGGCGCCCACCAGTCCATCGAGCATCTGGATCGAGCCCGAGAAGGGCCAGTAACCCGCGGGCAGGCCCTGCGCATCGAAAGTCGCCCAGGTCAGGCCGCCGTCGGTGCTGAGACGGAAACGCTGCACGTAGGTCGTGCCCGAGCCCGGCAGGTAGGTCTCCGTGTAGCTGCGCACGTGGACCGTCCGGCCCCAAGCCTGGACGACGGGCTGGCGGTCCGTCGCGTCCAGCGTCAACGCGGTGGTCACCGTCTTGCCGAGATCCGTCGAGCGACGCAGCGTCAGACCCTCGAGCACCCACAGCGTGCCGTCGTTCGCCAACTGGGGCTCGCCTTGGAAGGTCTGCTCGACCCAGGTCGCGCCGCCGTCGCCCGTGGCGCGCAGGCGGGTGCCGTCGACGAGCGCCAAGGTGTTCGCCCCGGCCAGCTGGAGCTTGGGCGTGTAGGCTTGCGCGGTGCCGATCGGCTGCAGCGTCCAGTGCTCGCCGCCGTCCGTCGTGCGCAGCAACGCGCCGAAGTCGCCGACGATCCAGCCGTTCTTCGCATCGGCGAAGCGCACGCTGTTCAGACGCGTCGTGACGCCGCTGGCCACCTTGGACCAGGTCTGCCCGCCGTCGACCGTGCGCAGGATCTCTCCGCCATCGCCGACCGACCAGCCATTGTTGACGTCCAGGAAGCGCACGTCGTTCTGCACTGTGCCCGTCGGCCGCGGCGCCTGCCAGCACCAGCCGGCGTTGTCGGCGGCGCTGCAGTTCAGGCCCTGCACGTGGGCGCGGTTGAACACTGTCACCGTCCACTTGACCTCCTTGGAGGCTCCGGTGGCGTTCGACACCTTCAGCGAGACCTGGTAATCGCCCACCTTGGCGAAGTCATGCTTGGGACTGGCGTCCGTGCTGGTGGTGCCGTCGCCGAACGTCCAGGCGAAGTTCAGGCCTGCGGTGCTTGCGGCATTGCTGGTGAAGGCGGTGGCCGACGTGACGTCGGTGGTCGCGGATGCGGCAATCGCCAGGTTGTCCGGAATCGCCACGCCTTGCACCGGCGGCGGTGGGGGCGGAGGG
>CAMPJJ010000069.1 GCA_946886855.1 uncultured Roseateles sp.
GGGGTGTGTGGCGTCATGGGCTCTCCCTTAATGCGTAGGGCGCCGCCTTCGGATCCCGCGAAAACAGTCCCCGCAGCCCAGGCTAGGAGTCCTCGCCTGCGCTGCGGGAACTGTTTTCGCGTGATCCGATGGCGGCGCCATACGAATAAAGGGAGAGCCCATGACGCGAGACACCCCGTCCGGTTTCGTCTTCGATTACGACCGCGCGTTCTCGCGCAATATCGGCTGGGTCACGAAGGACGAGCAGCAGCGTTTGCGCCGGGCCCGCGTGGCGGTGGCCGGGCTGGGGGGCGTCGGCGGCGCGCACGTGCTGGCCTTGTCACGGCTGGGCATCGCCAATTTCAATATCGCCGACTTCGATGAGTTCGATGTCCACAACATGAATCGCCAGGCCGCGGCGTTCATGTCGTCGATGGGCCGCCCCAAGATCGACGTGGTCGCGGAAATGGCCCGCGACATCAACCCGGAAAGCGACATCCGGCTTTTCCGGGACGGCGTCACCGACGCCAACCTCGATGAATTCCTGAAGGGCGTCGACGTGTATGTCGACAGCCTCGACTTCTTCGTGCTCGAGGTGCGCCGCAAGGTTTTCCGCCGCTGCCGGGAGCTGGGCATCCCGGCGATGACTGCCGCGCCTCTGGGGATGGGCACCGCCTTCCTGTACTTCAGCCCCACCGGCATGAGTTTCGAGGACTATTTCCAGGTCGACGGCCGCGACCACGAGGAACAGTATGCGCGCTTCATCGCCGGAGTGTCGCCGGCGATGCTCAGCCGGCAGTATCTGGTGGCGCCCGAAGCGGTGAATTTCAAGGAAAGGCGCGGCCCTTCGACGGGTATGGCCTGCGAGTTGTGTGCGGGGCTCATGGGAACCAGCGTGCTGAAGCTGCTGTTGAATCGCGGCCCCTTGCGCGCCGCGCCCTGGGGCATGCATTTCGACGCCTATCGCGGACGTCTGAAGCACACCTGGCGGCCGTGGGGAAACGCCCATCCGCTGCAGCGGCTGCTGGTGGCGCTGATCAAGCCGGTGCTGCGTGGCAAATAGCGCCCGGTGTCGCCGGCTCCGTCGGCTGGCGGGTTTCCCATGAAGCCGTCGTGAGGTTTGCGCGAGGTTTTGACCGGCGCTCGCGCCGGGTTGTTTCGGGCTTGTATCCGGACGGTTCCGGGCCGGGATCCGCTAGCACGGAATTCGATCACGCCAGGGAGGGATCGCCCTCAGTCCAGGGGGTTCCACACCCGTGCGCGCTGAGGTGCAATCCGGTCAGCTTCCTGCAGGGGTGGACATGTTGAAGAACACTGGATTGAAGATCGCTTCCATCAAGGCGGCACATGCTGCATTGCTGGCCGCCGCCGCGGCGCTCGCCGGCTGCTCGACCACCGGCAACCTGCCGCCCGCGCCCATCGCGGCTTCGCAGGCGGACTACAGCTATGTCGTCGGTGCCGGCGACCAGCTGAACATCATCGTGTGGCGCAATCCGGAGCTGTCGTTGACGGTGCCGGTCCGCCCCGACGGCAAGATCGCCGCGCCGCTGATCGACGAGCTGCCGGTGCAGGGCAAGAACTCGGTCGAGGTCGCCCGCGACATCGAGAAGCAGCTCGGCAAGTACGTCCGCGATCCGGTGGTGACCGTGATCGTCACCAGCTTCGTCGGTCCGTACAGCGAGCAGATCCGCGTCGTCGGCGAAGCCGCCAAGCCGATGTTCCTGCCCTACAAGCAGAAGATGACGCTGCTGGACGTGATGATCGCCGTCGGCGGCCTGACCGACTTCGCGGCCGGCAACTCCGCCAGCATCCTGCGCACCGCCGAAGGCAACAAGCAGTACTCGGTGCGCCTCAAGGACCTGATCCGTCGCGGCGACGTGTCCGCCAACGTCGAGATGCGCCCGGGCGACATCCTGATCATTCCGCAGAGCTTCTTCTGACCGTCCCCGCACGGCCGCACGCGCGGACCTCCGGGTCGGCGCAGGCGGCCGGCGGGCACCTGCCGGGTCGCTCCCCGCACTTCCAGATTTTCACGCAGTACCGGCCCGCTCCGAACCGGGCCCCGCCGGCGCTCCAGCCGGTGCAACCGAGATCGCCGCATGGATTCCCTCATCGCGCAACTGATGGCCGTGTTCAAGCGGATGTGGCGCTACCGCTGGCCGGGGCTGATCGCGTCCTGGCTGGTCGCCATCGGCGCGGCCATCGTCGTGTTCGTCGTGCCTGACCGCTACGAGGCGAGCGCGCGCGTCTACGTCGACACGCAGTCCATCCTCAAGCCGCTGATGTCGGGCATGGCCGTGCTCTCCAACACCGAGCAGCAGGTCAACATGCTCAGCCGCACGCTGATCAGCCGGCCCAACGTCGAGAAGCTGGTGCGCATGGCCGACCTCGACCTCAAGGCCACGAGCAAGTCGGACCAGGACGCGCTGATCGACCGCGTCACGCGCAACCTGTCGATCCAGACCGCCGGCAACTCGGCCAACAACCTGTACCTGCTGTCCTACCGCGACTCCTCGCCGGAGATCTCGAAGAAGGTGGTGGCCTCGCTGCTGTCGATCTTCATGGAGTCCAGCCTGGGCGCCAGCCGCAAGGACAGCACGACCGCCGCGACCTTCCTGAACGAGCAGATCAAGACCTACGAGACCAAGCTGGAAGAAGCCGAGGCGCGCCGCAAGGAGTTCCGCCTGCGCAACCTGCAGCTGACGCAGGCTGACGGCAAGGATGCGGCGGCCCGCCTGGCCGAGACCAGCAACCAGCTCGAGGCCGCCCGGCTGCAGCTGCGCGAGGCGGTCAACGCCCGCGACGCCGCGCGCCAGCAGATCGAGGCCGAGCGCAAGCGCAACCAGCCCGGCACCAGCCTGCAGAGCCTGATGCAGGAGAGCGCGCAGAAGTTCGCGACGCCGGAACTGGACAACCGCATCGTCGAGCTCAAGCGCAATCTCGACCAGATGCAGCAGCGCTACACGGACGCGCATCCCGACATCGTCAACGTGAAGCGCCAGATCCGCGACCTGGAAGAGCAGCGCCGCAAGGAAGTCGCCGACCTGCAGAAGGCCGCGCTGGCCAATCCGTCGCCGACCGGCGGCCCCAACGACAGCCTGGCCAACCAGGAACTGGCCCGCATCCTGGCGGCCAAGGAAGTCGAGGTCGCGCAGATCCGCGCCCGCGTCGACGAGTACAGCTCGCGCTACGGCTCAGCGCAGGGCGCGATCAAGCTGGCGCCGCAGCTCGAGGCCGAGTTCGCCCAGTTGAACCGCGACTACGACATCATCAAGAAGAACTACCAGGAGATGGTCGAGCGCCGCGAGTCGGCCTCGCTGTCGACCGACCTGGACAACACCTCGGGCGTCGCCGATTTCCGCATCATCGATCCGCCGCGCGCGTCGCCCAAGCCGGTGGCGCCCAACCGGCTGATGCTGCTGGCCGCCGGCCTGGTCGTGGCGGCGCTGGCCGGCCTGGTCACGGCCTTCGCCGCGAGCCAGATCCGTCCGGTCTTCCACGATCTCAATGAACTGCGCCACCGCCTGGAACTGCCGATCCTGGGCGCCGTGTCGCGCCAGGAAACGAGCGAGGACCGGCGCCGCCAGAAGGTGGACCTGCTGCGCTTCGGCGTCGCCTCGGGCAGCCTGGTCAGCCTGTACGCGGTCGGCCTGATCGGCATGGCCATCTGGATCAGCCGCCAGGCCGGGTGAGGGGAGCTTCCACATGACGAGCCTGATCGAACAAGCCGCCGCGCGGCTGGAACAACTGAAGCAGGCCGGCGTCGACGTCGGCCTGGCACCCGCCGCCGCGCCGGCGACGGCCGCTCCCGCCGTGGCGCCTCAGGTGGCGACGGCTGTGTCGCCTGCTGTCGCGCCGACTGTCGCGCCGACTGTCGCGCCGGTGGCCGCCCCGGCAGTGATCCGCGCCCCCGGCGACGTGCACTCCAAGCGCGTGGACCTCGACCTCGAGGCGCTGGCCGCGCAGGGCTTCCTGACGCCGAACGCGCCGCGCACGGTGATGGCGGACCAGTACCGCAACATCAAGCGCCCGCTGATCCGCAACGCGATGAACAAGGGCGCCTCGTCGCTCAATCACGCCAACCTGATCATGGTGACCAGCGCGCTGCCCGGCGAGGGCAAGAGCTTCACCTCGTTGAACCTGGCCATGTCGATCGCGGCCGAGTTCGACAGCACCGTGATGCTGGTCGACGCCGACGTCGCCCGCCCGTCGATGCTGCGCATGCTGGGCTTGCCGCCTGGCCCCGGCCTGCTCGACGTGCTGGAGAAGGAGGCCGACATGGCCAGCGTCCTGCTCAAGACCAACGTCGACAAGCTGACGCTGCTGCCCAGCGGCCGCCCGCACGCGCGCGCCACGGAACTGCTGGCCAGCGACGCGATGACCGCGCTGCTGGACGACATGGCCAAGCGCTACCCGGACCGGATCATCATCTTCGACAGCCCGCCGCTGCTGCTGACCACCGAGTCCCGGGTGCTGGCCACGCACATGGGCCAGATCGTCATCGTCGTGCAGGCCGAGCGCACGCCGCAGAGCGCCGTGCAGCAGGCGGTCGCCGCCATCGAGCACTGCCCGCTGAAGATGCTGCTGCTCAACCAGGCCAGCAACAAGCGCAGCAGCGGCTACGGCTACGGATATGGCTACGGCTACGGCTACGGGTATGGGTACGGCAGCGCGGACGGGCAGGGCCACGCGCCGGATGGCCCGGATCGGACCTGACCCGATGACGCGGGCCCACGACCTCCGCCGCCGGCCGCTGTCCGCCGTCCGTTGCGCCTGCCTCGCGACGCTGGGACTGGCTGCCGCCGTCGTTCAGACGCCGGCCGCCGCGCAGGACGCGGCCACCGGCGCCGAAGGCTCGCGCAAGGGCATCGTGTTCACGCCGCGGGTCAGCGTCTCCGAGACCTGGACCGACAACCTGGCGCTGTCGCCCGACAACTCGCGCGATCGCGCCTTCATCACGACGGTCTCGCCCGGTCTGACGATCTCCAGCAACAGCGGCGCGATCCGCGGCAACTTCGACTACACGCTGGACGGCATCGTCTACACGAAGAGCGAGCGCGACGCGCGGCTCCAGAACCAGATGAGCACCCGCCTCACCGCGGAGCTGGTGCAGTCGGCGCTGTTCGTCGACGTCACCGGCAACATCAGCCAGCAGACGGTCTCGGCCTTCGGCCAGCAGTCGCCGGACGGCACGCTGGACAACCCCAACCGCACGGAGACGCGCACGCTGCAGGTCTCGCCCTACTGGCGCGGCCGCCTGGGCAGCTTCGCGGGCTTCGAGCTGCGGGCGATGGGCCAGATGCGCAACTCCAGCGAGGGCGGCACCGGTGCGACCAGCGGCAGCGGCAACAGCAAGGAAGGCGCGCTGTCGCTGAACCTGTTCGGTCCCGCCGGCCGAGAACTCAACTGGGGTCTGAACACGTCGACGTCGCGCATGCACTTCGAGCAGACCGGCATCGACTACCGCACCACCAGCGTGGTCGGCTCGCTGAACTGGGTGCCCGACGTCGACTGGGGCGTGGGCCTCACCGGCGGCCGTGAACGCAGCGACTACTTCGGCCCCGAGACGACCTCCGTCTACGGCGCCAACCTGCGCTGGTCGCCGGGCCCGCGGACCAAGTTCTCGGGCGATTGGCAGCACCACAGCTACGGCAACAGCCACAACCTGAGCTTCGAGCACCGCATGGCGCAGTTCTCGGTGCGGGCCAACAGCAGCCAGAGCGTCAGCACCGGCGAGACGCCGACCCAGGCGACCAACTACCAGCTGCTGGACCTGCAGTTCGGCAGCCTGGAGCCCGATCCGGTCAAGCGCGATGCGTTCGTGCGCGGGCTGCTGGCCGCGCTGGGCCTGGATCCGAATTCGTTCAGCGGCACCGGCTTCCTGAGCAACACCGCATCGCTGCAACGTCGCAGCGACCTCTCGCTGATCTGGACCGGTCCGCGCGTGACGGTCACGCTCAGCGCGAACGACAACAACAGCCGCCGCCTCATCAACTCGCCGCTGGGCGTGGGCAGCGGCGACCTGGCCCTGACCGACCGCGTGCGCCAGCGTGGCGCGACGGTGTCGGTCGGATACCGGCTCACGCCGCTGGCCAACGCCAACGTGAGCTACTCGCGACAGAACTCCCGCGGCGACGGCGGCGTGGGCGGCAACGACATGCGCACCTTGACGGCCAATGCCACCTACCGGCTGGGCCCGCGCACCGATGCGGCCTTCGGCCTGCGTCAGACCAAGTTCGACGACACCAGCCTGTTCGCCTCCAGCTATCAGGAAAACGCGATCTACGCATCGCTGACCCAACGCTTCTAAGCAGTCACCGACATGTACGAGGCCTTCTACGGGCTGGCCAGCAAGCCGTTCCAGCTCAGTCCCGATCCCAGCTTCTACTTCGGCAGCAAGCAGCACCGCCGCGCCAAGGCCTACCTCGACTACGGCGTGCTGCGCAGCGACGGCTTCATCGTCATCACCGGCGAGATCGGCGCCGGCAAGACGACCCTGGTGCGCGGGCTGCTGGACAGCCTGAACCGCAGCAACGTCGTCATCGGCAACATCGTCACGACGCAGCTGGACGCCGAGGACACGCTGCGTCTGGTCGGTGCCGCCTTCGGCGTGCGGGTCAAGGACCTGCCCAAGAGCGAAGTGCTGATGGCACTGGAAGCCTTCTTCGTCAGCGAGGCCAGCCGCGGCAAGCGCTGCCTGCTGATCGTCGACGAGGCGCAGAACCTCACCGCGCGTGCGGTCGAGGAGCTGCGCATGCTGTCCAACTTCCAGTTCGGCAACCAGTCGCTGGTGCAGACCTTCCTGGTCGGGCAGCCGGAGTTCCGCGCGATCCTGCAGCGGCCCGAGATGGAGCAGTTCCGCCAGCGCATCGCGGCGAGCTGCCACATCGGCCCGCTCGACGAGGAGGACACCCAGCGCTACATCGAGCACCGGCTCAAGTGCGCCGGCGCCGCCGACAAGCCCCGCTTCGACGCCGACGCCTTCACCGCGCTGCACCGGGCCAGCCACGGCATCCCGCGCCGCATCAACACCCTGTGCGACCGGCTGCTGCTGCTGGGCTTCATGCACGAGAACCCGCAGCTGACCGCGGCCGACGTCGACGAGGTCGTGCAGGACCTGGCCGCCGAGTCGGCGTCCGCGCCGGCGCCGGCGGTGCACGGCGCCGGGCTCAACGGCCACGCGGCCGAGGGCGAGCTCGCGGTCGACCTGGACCTGACGCGGCTGCGCTCGCGCATGGCGGGCGGCGGACTGGACGGCGGGCTGGACGGCGAACTCGGGGCGCTGGCCGACGGCCTCGCGGGCCTCAGCCTGGACGGTCAGGATGCTCGCCTGCAGCGCATCGAGGACAGCCTGACGCGCCTGGAACGGATCAACCAGCAGACGCTGGCGCTGCTGCAGAAACTCGTGGGAGCGATGCGATGAACCCGACGACCCGTTCACCGATCCGCAATGCGATGAGCATCGACGTGGAGGACTACTTCCAGGTCTCCGCCTTCGCGCCCTACATCGCCCGCGGCGACTGGGACGCGCGCGAATGCCGCGTGGAGCGCAACATCGCGCGCATCCTCGATCTGCTCGACGCCAAGCAGGTCAAGGCGACCTTCTTCACCCTGGGCTGGATCGCGCAGCGCTACCCGCAGATCGTGCGCGAGATCGTCGCGCGCGGTCATGAACTGGCCAGCCACGGCTACGGCCACGAGCGCGCCAGCGACCTGGACCGCGCCGCGTTCCGCAAGGACGTCGGCGACGCCAAGGCGCTGCTGGAGGACCTGGGCGGCGTCGAGGTCAAGGGCTACCGCGCCCCGAGTTTCTCCATCGGCAAGGACAACCTCTGGGCGTTCGACGTGCTGGCCGAATGCGGTTACCGCTACAGCTCCAGCGTCTATCCGATTGAGCACGACCACTACGGCATGCCCGATTCGCCGCGCTTCGCCTACGAGGTCCGTCCGGGCCTGATCGAGGTGCCGGTGACGACGCTGCGCTGGCGCGGCAAGAACTATCCGAGCAGCGGCGGCGGCTGGTTCCGGCTGCTGCCCTACGGCGTGTCGCGCTGGATGATCGAGCGTTTCAACCGCATCGAAGGCCGCAGCGCGGTCTTCTACTTCCATCCCTGGGAGATCGATCCGGCGCAGCCGCGCATTGCCGGCATCGACGCGAAGACGCGTTTCCGCCATTACGTCAACATCGGCCGCACCGAGTCGCGCATCGAGCAGCTGCTCGGCGACTTCGCCTGGGCGCGGATGGACGAGATCTTCCTCGCGCCGACCGGCGCCGAGCGGTTGGCGGCATGAGCGCCGAGCTGAAGGGAGCGATCCAGGTCAAGCACCTCGCGCTGAAGGACGCGGACGGCGCCAGGCGCTGGGACGCCTTCGTGCAGCGCTGCCCGTCGGCCACCTTCTTCCACCTGGCCGCCTGGCAGCGGATCATCCGCAAGCAGTTCGGCCACACGGGCTATTTCCTGTACGCCGAGCGCGACGGCGTCATCGAGGGCGTGCTGCCGCTGGCCGAGAACAAGAGCCGGCTCTTCGGCCACGCGCTGGTGGGGCTGCCCTTCGCCGTCTACGGCGGCGTCGCCGCGACCAGCGACGACGCGGCCCGCGCGCTCGAGGACGAGGCCCAGGCGCTGGCGCGCCGCCTCGGCGTCGAGCACCTGGAGCTGCGCAATGTCGAGCGTCGCCACCTCGACTGGCCGCACCAGGACCTCTACGTGACCTTCCGCAAGGAGATCCTCGAGGACGAGGAGGCCAACATGCTGGCCATCCCGCGCAAGCAGCGCGCGATGGTCCGCAAGGGCATCAAGAACGAGCTGAAGGCCGAGATCGACCGCGACGTGTCGCGCTTCTTCGCGCTCTATGCGGACAACGTCCACCGCCACGGCACGCCGGCGATGCCCAAGCGCTACTTCCAGGCGCTGCTCGACGAGTTCGGCGACGCGGCCGAGGTGCTGATCGTCAGCAGTCCGCAGGGCGAGCCGCTGTCCGGCGTGCTGAGCTTCTACTTCCGCGACGAGGTGCTGCCGTACTACGCCGGCGACGCGGTCGCCGCGCGCGACCTGGCCGCCAACGACTTCAAGTACTGGGAGCTGATGCGCCGCGCCTGCGGCCGCGGGCTCAAGGTCTTCGACTACGGCCGCAGCAAGCAGGGCACCGGCAGCTATTCGTTCAAGAAGAACTGGGGCTTCGAGCCCACGCCGCTGAACTACGAGTACTGCCTCTACAAGCGCGAAGCCGTGCCGCAGAACAATCCGAGCAACGCCAAGTACCAGCTCATGATCAAGGCCTGGCGCAAGCTGCCGATCGGCGTGGCCAACTGGCTGGGTCCGCACATCGTGCGCAGCCTGGGCTGAGGACGACGCCATGGCCAACATCCTCTACCTGGTCCACCGGCTGCCGTACCCGCCCAACAAGGGCGACAAGCTGCGCTCGTACCACCTGCTCAAGCACCTGACCGCGCATCACAAGGTCTGGCTGGGCACCTTCGTCGACGACGCCGAGGACTGGGCCCACGTGCCCGCGCTGCAGGCGCAGTGCGAGGAGCTCTTCGCCGCCGACCTGAATCCGCTGCTGGCGCGCGTGGCCAGCCTGCGCGGCCTGGCGACCGGCGAGGCGCTGAGCCTGCCCTACTATCGCCACCGCGCGATGCGCGACTGGATCGCGAAGATCGCCAAGACGCAGCGCTTCGACGCGATCGTCGTGTTCTCGTCGACCATGGCGCAGTACGCCGAGCAGCTGCGCGCCGTGGCCGGTCCGGTGCCGATGCTGATCGACTTCGTCGACGTGGATTCGGCCAAGTGGAGCGACTACGCCAAGGCCAACCGCTGGCCCATGTCGTGGCTGTACCGCCGCGAGGGCCGCGAGCTGCTGGCCTATGAGCGCCGCGTCGCGGAACAGGCGCGCTGCTCCTTCTTCGTCACCGAGGGCGAAAAGGCGCTGTTCCAGCGCCTGTCCTCCACGGGCGCGCCGGTCGAGGCGCTGGGCAACGGCGTGGACAGCGGCTACTTCGCCCCGCTGCCGCAGCAGGCCAGCCCCTTCGCGCAAGACGAGCTGCCGCTGGTCTTCACCGGCGCGATGGACTACTGGCCCAACGTCGACGCGGTGCAGTGGTTCGCCGCCGAGGTGCTGCCGCAGCTGCGCCAGCGCTGGCCGACGCTGCGCTTCACCATCGTCGGCCGCGCGCCGACGCCCGCGGTGCTCGCGCTGGCCGGCGACGCCGTGCGCGTGACCGGCACCGTGCCTGACGTCCGGCCCTACCTGCAGCATGCGGCGGCCGTGGTCGCGCCCTTGCGCCTGGCGCGCGGCGTGCAGAACAAGATCCTCGAGGCGATGGCCGTGGGCCGGCCGGTCGTGGCGGCGCGCAGCTGCGTCGAGGCGCTGGGCGCCGACGGCGTGCTGGCCGGCCAGGACCTGCTGTCGGCCGAGAGCGCCGCCGACTACCTCGAACTGGTGCACGCCCTGCTGAGCGCGCCGACCCGTGCGCAGGCGATCGGCCAGCAGGCGCGGGAACGCGTGCTGCGCCAGTTCAGCTGGCAGGCGCATCTGGCCAAGCTGGACGGCTACCTGCCGCAAGGACAGGCGGCATGAGCGCCACCACGCCCTCCGCGCTCCAGCAGCGCGGCGTCCCCGACGCCTGGCGCCGCCCGCTGACGGTGCTGGCGCTGCTCGTCGTCGCGCTGCTGCTGCTGTACCGGCACACCGCGCTCGGCATGGTGACGATCTGGTGGCGGTCCGGCACCTTCACGCATGCCTTCCTGGTGCCGCCCATCGTGCTGTGGCTGGCCTGGCGGCGGCGCGCGATGGTCGCGCCGCTGACGCCGCGGCCGGTGCCGTGGCTGGCGCTGCCCATCGTGGCGCTCGGCGGGGTATGGCTGTTCGCCGACTTCGCCGCGATCAACGCGGCCACGCAGTTCAGCTTCGTCGCCATGCTGGTGCTGCTGGTCCCGGCGGTGCTGGGCTGGCGCGTCGCGCGCGAGATGGTCTTCCCGCTGGGCTTCCTGTTCTTCTGCGTCCCGGTCGGCGAGTTCCTGCTGCCGCAGCTGATGGACTGGACCGCGAAGTTCACCGTCGTCGCGCTGCGGCTCAGCGGCCTGCCGGTGTACCAGGAAGGCCTGCAGTTCATCATCCCGAGCGGCCAGTGGTCGGTCGTCGAGGCCTGCTCCGGCGTGCGCTACCTGATCGCCTCGGCGATGGTGGGCACGCTCTACGCCTACCTCAGCTACCACTCGAACCGCCGCCGGCTGGGCTTCGTCGCCTTCGCGCTGGCGCTGCCGCTGGTGGCGAACTGGGCGCGCGCCTACCTGATCGTGATGATCGGCCACCTCTCGGGCAACACCTTGGCCGTCGGCGTCGACCACCTGATCTACGGCTGGCTGTTCTTCGGCATCGTGATGCTGGCGATGTTCCTGATCGGCGCGCGCTGGGCGCAGCCCGAGCTGCCGCTGGTGCCGCCGCCGCGCGATGTCGCGCCGGCCGCGGCCGGCGCGGGCTGGCTGGCGGCCGTCGCCGTGCTGTTCGCCATCGCGCTGCCGACCACCGCCGGCGTGCTGCTGCGCCAGGGGCATTCGGCCCCGATCGCCGCGCTGCCCGCGGTGTCCGCGGAACCCGGCTGGTCGGACCAGACCGTCCCGTCCGACGCCTGGGTGCCCGACTTCGAAGGCGCGAATGCCGCGCTGCATCAGGAGTTCACCGGCCCGGCGCAGGTCGGTGCCGCGAAGCCGCGCGTCGGCCTGCACCTGCAGTACTTCCGCGACCAGGATTACGAGCGCAAGCTGGTGAGTTCCAGCAACGCCGTCGTGGCCGCCGAGGACAAGCACTGGGCCGTCACCGGCCGCGGCGAGGCCCGCTTCGTGCCCGTCACCGGCGGCTCGGCGACGCCGGTCACCATGCTGACCACCCAGGTGCGCGCCTCGTCGCTGGACGCGGTGACCGCGCCGCGGATGCTGGTGTGGCACGTGTACTGGATCAACGGCCGGCCGATGACGAGCGCCTGGCAGGCGCGCGTGCGCGGCGCGCTCGAGCGCCTGCAGGGCCGCGGCGACGACGCGGCGTTGGTGCTCGTCTACACCGAGGCCGACGAGTTGGCGCCGCAGCGGCTGGATCTCTTCCTGCGTCAGCACTGGGGCACGATCGATGGTGAACTCCGCCGCGTGCGCGACGGCGGCGCGCGGGGCGCGCCTTCGACGACGCCAGCGACGCCATCGACATTGACGCCCTCGTCGCCAGGAGCGCCGACATGAGCGCCGGCCTGAGCATCGAGCGGGCGCTGGCTTCCGCCGACGAGCGGCCGCTGGTGCTGCACGTGATGTACCGCTTCGACACCGGCGGGCTCGAGAACGGCGTGGTGAACCTGATCAACCACATGCCGGCGGACCGCTACCGCCACGCGATCGTCGCGCTCACCGAGGTGACCGACTTCCGCAAGCGCCTGCAGCGCGACGACGTCGCGTGCTTCGCGCTGGACAAGCCGCCGGGGCAGGGCTTCTGGCTCTATCCCAGGCTCTACAAGCTGTTCCGCGCGCTCAAGCCCGCAATCGTGCACAGCCGCAACCTGGCCGCGCTGGAAGTCCAGCTGCCGGCCTGGGCCGCGCGCGTGCCGGTGCGCATCCATGGCGAGCACGGCCGCGACGTCGGCGACCTCGACGGCCGCAACCGCGCCTACCAGCGCGTGCGCCGCTTCTACAGGCCTTTCGTCTCGCACTACATCGCGCTGTCGCGCGACCTCGGCGACTACCTGACCGGCCCGGTCGGCGTGCCGCCGGCGCGCGTGAGCCAGTTCGTCAACGGCGTCGACACCGCGCGCTTCCAGCGCCAGCAGGTCGAGGCCATCCCCGGCTGCCCCTTCGATCCCGCGTCCCACTGGCTGATCGGCACCGTCGGCCGCATGGCGCCGGTGAAGGACCAGGTCATGCTGACGCGCGCCTTCATCGCGCTGCTCGCCCAGGCGCCGGAGCTGCGCGCGCGCGCCCGGCTCGTGCTGATCGGCGACGGCCCGCTGCGGGCGCAATGCCAGGCGCTGCTCGACGAGGCCGGCCTGACCGATCTCGCCTGGCTGCCGGGCGAACGCACCGACGTGCCGGCGGTGATGCGCGGGCTGCATGTCTTCGCACTGCCGTCGCTGGCCGAAGGCATCTCCAACACCATCCTCGAGGCGATGGCCAGCGGGCTGCCGGTGGTCGCGACCGAGGTCGGCGGCAATGCGGACCTGGTCACGCGCGAGGTGAGCGGCCTGCTCGTGCCCGCCGCGGAGCCGGGCGCGATGGCCGCGGCGCTGCTGCGTCTGGCGCGCGATCCGGCGCGGGCCGCCGCGATGGGCGACGCCGGCCGGGTGCGCGTCGAGCGGGATTTCAGCATGCGCGCCATGGTCGCTCGGTACCAGGGCCTGTATGACACGCTGCGCGGCCACAATGCGGCCGGCCACAAGAACTGACACGGACGGACGCGGGGTAGGACCATGTGCGGAATCAGCGGACTTTTCGATACCCGGGGGCGGCGCGACTTCGACGGCGCGCTGATGCATCGCATCAACGACTCGCTGCACCACCGCGGTCCGGATGAGGGCTCCATCCACCTGCAGCCCGGGCTGGCCTTCGGCCATCGCCGGCTGTCCATCATCGACATCGCGACCGGGCAGCAGCCGCTGTTCAACGCGGACCACTCGGTGGGCATCGTCTTCAACGGCGAGATCTACAACTACCGGGAACTGACGGCGGAGCTGACGGCGCTCGGCTACCGGTTCCAGACGAAGAGCGACACCGAAGCCATCGTGCACGCCTGGTCCGCCTGGGGCGAGGACTGCGTGCAGAAGCTGCGCGGCATGTTCGCGTTCGTGATCTGGGACAAGGCCCGCGACCAGCTCTTCATGGCGCGCGACCGGCTGGGCGTGAAGCCGATGTTCTACGGCCTGCTGGACGACGGCACGCTCGTCTTCGGCTCCGAGCTGAAGGCGCTGCTGGCGCATCCGGGCATGAAGCGCGACATCGTCCCGCAGGCGGTGGAGGAGTACTTCGCGCTGGGCTACGTGGCCGAGCCGCGCACCATCTTCCGCCAGGCGCTGAAGCTGCCGCCGGCGCACACGCTGGTCATCAAGCGCGGCGAGCCGCTCGGCCAGCCGCGCCGCTACTGGGACGTCAACTTCACGACCGACAGCAGGATCGACGAGGTCCAGGCGCAGGAGGAACTGACCCGCCGCCTGCGCGAGGCGGTCAAGCTGCGGCTGATCTCCGAGGTGCCGCTGGGCGCCTTCCTGTCGGGGGGCGTGGATTCCAGCGCGGTCGTGGCGATGATGGCCGGCGAGACCAACGGGCCGGTGAAGACCTGCTCGATCGGTTTCGACGACCCGCAGTACAACGAGTCCGAATTCGCCCGGATGGTCGCGGACCGGTACCAGACCGAGCACCATGTCGAGACCGTCCAGAGCGACGACTTCGACCTGATCGACACGCTGGCGCGGCTCTACGACGAGCCCTACGCCGACAGCTCCGCGATCCCGACCTACCGCGTCTGCCAGCTCGCGCGCAAGCACGTGACGGTGGCGCTGTCGGGCGACGGCGGCGACGAGAGCTTCGGCGGCTACCGCCGCTACAAGCTGCACATGATGGAGGAGCGCATGCGCGCCAGCCTGCCGCTGGGGCTGCGCAAGCCGCTGTTCGGCACGCTGGGCCGGCTCTATCCGAAGGCGGACTGGGCGCCGCGCGTGTTCCGCGCCAAGACGACCTTCCAGGCGCTGGCGCGCAACTCGGTGGAGGCCTACTTCCACACGATGTCCGTGATCCGCGACAACGAGCGCATGCCGCTGTACAGCGCGCGCTTCAAGTCGGCGCTCGGCGGCTACACCGCGCGCGACCTGTTCCTGCAGCACGCGGAGCGCGCCAACACCGACGATCCGCTGGCGCTGATCCAGTACATCGACACGCACACCTACCTGGTCGGCGACATCAACACCAAGGTCGACCGCGCGTCGATGGCGCATTCGCTGGAGGTGCGCGAACCGCTGATGGACCACCCGCTGGTCGAATGGCTGGCGACCCTGCCGTCCCACCTGAAGCTGCGCGGCGGCGAGGGCAAGTACCTGTTCAAGAAGACGCTCGAGCCGCATCTGCCGAGCGACGTGCTGTACCGGCCCAAGATGGGCTTCGCCGTGCCGCTGTCGCGCTGGTTCCGCGGACCGCTGCGCCAGCGCGTGCGGAGCTCGCTGCTGGGCGGCCCGCTCGCGGACTCGGGCATGTTCGATCTCAAGACCGTCGGCCAGATGGTCGAGCAGCATGAGAACGGCAGCCGCGACCACAGCACGCCGCTGTGGACCCTGCTGATGTACGACGCCTTCCTGCGCAACGTCATGGGCGCGACCTCGATGCGCGAGGCCGCCTGAGTCCTGTGAGTGCCGTGATCCTAGCCTTCCCGATGTCCCTCCGCTCCGCATGAAGATCCTCTACCACCATCGCACCGCGTCCAAGGACGGCCAGGCGGTCCACATCGAGGAGATGATCGGCTCGCTGCGGGCGCTCGGCCACGAGGTCCGCGTGGTCGCGCCCGGCGGCGAATCCGCGCCCGAGGACAAGGCGAAGATGGGCGACGACACGGGCTGGGTGCACCGGCTGCGCGCGAAGCTGCCCAAGTTCGTCTACGAGCTGCTGGAGCTGGCCTATTCGCTGGTGGCCTACCGCCGCCTCGCCGCCGCGGCCAGGGACTTCCAGCCCGACCTGATCTACGAGCGCTACAACCTCTTCCTGCTGAGCGGGCTGATGCTCAAGCGGCGCCTGGGGCTGCCGCTGCTGCTGGAGGTGAATGCGCCGCTGGTCGACGAACGCGCGAAGTTCGGCGGCCTCGCGCTGCCGCGCATCGCGCGCTGGGCCGAAGACACCGTCTGGCGCGGCGCCGACGCGGTGCTGCCGGTGACCAAGGTGCTCGGCGCGATGGTGAGCGCGCGCGGCGTGCCGCAGGAACGCCTCGTCGTGATCCCGAACGGCATCAACGAGGAGCACTTCGACGCGGCGCCGTCGCCCGAGGCGGCCAAGCGCACGCTCGGCTGGGACGGCGCGCTGGTGCTGGGCTTCACCGGCTTCGTGCGCGACTGGCACGGCATGGATCGGGTGATCCGCTGGATGGCGACGGACGCGGCGCCCGCGAATGCGCGGCTGCTGCTGGTCGGCGACGGTCCGGCGCGGGCCGACCTCGAGACGCTGGCCGGCGAGCTGAAGCTCGGCGAGCGCGTGCGCTTCACCGGCGTCGTGTCCCGCGACGCGGTGCCGGCCTACGTGGCCGCCTTCGACATCGCGCTGCAGCCGGCGGTGGTCGCGTACGCCTCGCCGCTGAAGCTGTTCGAGTACCTCGCGCTCGGCAAGGCCATCGTCGCGCCGAACCAGCCCAACATCGAGGAAGTGCTGGACGACGACCTCAACGCGCGGCTCTTCGATCCGGCGCAGCCCGGCGCGCTGGAAGCGCTGCTGGCACGGCTGGCGTCGGACGAGGCCTTGCGCCGCCGCCTGGGCGAGGGCGCCCGCGCGACGATCGGTCGCCTCCAGCTGACCTGGCACGGCAACGCCGCGCGCGTCGTCGCGATCGGACAGGCGCTCAAGAGCGGACAGGGGCCGCGCGCGGCGGCGGCGCCGGTCAAGGACGCGAAGGCCTGAGCATGCTGAAGCTGCTGACCTTCTCGACGCTGTACCCGAGCGCGGTGATGCCCAGTCACGGCATCTTCGTGGAGACGCGGCTGCGTCACCTGATCGCTTCGGGCCAGGCCGAATCGCGCGTCATCGCGCCGGTGCCGTGGTTCCCGCTCAAGGGCGAGCGTTTCGGCGAGTACGGCAGGTTCGCCGCGACGCCGGCGCGCGAAACGCGCCACGGGCTGGACATCAGCCATCCGCGCTTCGTGCGGCTGCCCAAGGTCGGCATGAGCAGCGCGCCCTACACGCTGGCCTGGACCTTCCTGCGCGCCGCGCGGCAGCTGCAGGCCAGCGGCTACGACTTCGACCTGATCGACGCGCACTACTTCTATCCCGACGGCGTCGCCGCGGTGATGGTGGCGCGGGCGCTGGACAAGCCGGTGGTGATCACCGCGCGCGGCACCGACATCAACCTGATCCCGCAGCACGCCTTTCCGCGCAAGCTGATCCTGCGCGCGGCCCACCAGGCCGACGCGATGATCACCGTCTGCGAGGCGCTCAAGGACGAGCTCGTCGCGCTGGGCGCGGATCCCGCCAAGGTGACCGCGCTGCGCAACGGCGTGGACCTGTCGCTCTTCCATCCCGCCGGACGGGACGAGGCGCGCGCCGCGCTGGGCCTGACGACCGAAGCGGGGACGCGCCGCTTCACGCTCGCCTCCGTCGGTCACCTGATCGAGCGCAAGGGCCATGAACGGGTCATCGGCGCGCTCGCCGAGCTGCCCGACGTCGACCTGCTGATTGCCGGCACCGGCCCGGAGGAGGGCGCCCTGCGCCGCCTGGCCGAGTCGCTGGGCGTGGCGTCGCGCGTCCGTTTCCTGGGCGCGCTGCCGCAGGCGCGGCTGCGCGAGGTCTACGTCGGCGTCGACGCGCTGGTGCTCGCGTCGAGCCGCGAAGGCTGGGCCAATGTGCTGCTGGAGGCGATGGCCTGCGGCACGCCGGTGGCGGCCTCCAACGTGTGGGGCACGCCCGAGGTCGTGGCCAGCCCCGAAGCCGGCGAACTGATGCCCGAGCGCACCGCGGCCGGCGTGGCCGAGGCGGTGCGCCGGCTGCGCGCGTCGCCCCGCGATCGCGCCGCGACGCGGCGCTACGCCGAGCGCTTCAGCTGGGATGCGACGACGCAAGGCCAGCTCGACCTGTTCCACCGCATCCTGACCGCGCGCCGGTCGCCGGAGCTGCGCCATGCGTGACCTGCTGATGCTGGGCCTGTTCATGGCCCTGATCTACAAGACCTTCAAGGACCCGATGTGGGGCGTGCTGGGCTGGGTGTGGATGGGCGTGATGAACCCGCACCGCCTGGCCTACGGCTTCGCGCACGACGCGCCCTGGTCCATGGTGATCGCGCTGGCGCTGTTCGCCAGCCTCCTCGTGCATCGCGACAAGCTGGTGAAGTTCCCCGTCAACGCGGTGACCGTTCTGCTGGCGATCTGGATCCTGTGGATCGGCGTCTCGCCGCTGCTCTTCTCGTTCTATCCGGACAAGGAGATGAACTTCTGGTCGCGCGCCTTCAAGGTGCTGCTGATGGTGCTGGTGTCGCTGCTGGTGGTGAAGCGGCGGCGCGACCTGGACTGGCTGGTGCTGGTGCTGGTGATCTCGATCGGCTACTACGGCATCAAGGGCGGCGTGTTCACGGTGCTGTCCGGCGGCTCGGCGCGGGTGTGGGGCCCGGAAGGCTCGTTCATCGAGGACAACAACTCGCTGGCGCTGGCGACCATCATGACGGTGCCGCTGATCCGCTACCTGCAGCTGCAGGCGACCAAGCCCTGGCAGCGTCACCTGGCGACGGCAGCCATGCTGCTGTGCATGGCCTCGGCGGTGGGCTCGCAATCGCGCGGCGCTTTCCTGGCGATCGTGACCATGTCCTTCTTCATGTGGTTGAAGAGCCGCAACAAGCTGCCGCTGGCGCTGGTGGTGCTGGTGGCGCTGCCGCTGATCTTCGTGTTCATGCCCGACAGCTGGACCAACCGGATGGAGACCATCAAGACCTACGACCAGGATTCGTCGGCGATGGGACGGATCAACGCGTGGCAGATGGCCTGGCGGCTGGCGGTCGACCTGTTCCCGTTCGGCGGCGGCTTCACCGTCGCGGGTCCGGCGGTGTTCGCGAAGTACGCGCCCGATCCGTCGGTGCCGCTGACGGCGCACAGCATCTACTTCCAGGCGCTGGGCGAGCACGGCTTCTTCGGTCTGGCGATCTTCGTCGGCATCTTCGCGACCACCTGGCGCCTGGCGAGCGCGACCATCCGCAACGCCAGGGACCTGCCCGAGCTGCAGTGGGCGCGCGACCTGTCGGCGATGTGCCAGGTCGGCCTGATCGGCTATGCGACCGGCGGCGCTTTCCTGAGCCTGGTGTACTTCGACCTGCCGTACTACCTCGTGCTGATCGTGGTGGTGGTGAACCGCGTGGTCGCCTCGGAGGTCGCCGGCCGCAGGCAGGCCGCGGTCGCCGCGGGGCAGGCGCCGCGGGACGTGCATTCGCCGTACTGGGGAGGCACCTGATGCTGGCGTCCCTGAGCCTGCTGGGCTGGCCGCGCGGCCAGCCGGCGCTGAGCATCCTGATCTATCACCGCGTGCTGCCGGCGCCCGACGCGATGCGGCCGGGCGAGATCGACGCGGCGCGTTTCGAGGCGCAGGTGGCCTTCCTCGCGGACCACTTCACGCTGATGACGGTGAGCGACGCCGCCGCCGCGCTGCGCGAGGGCCGCCTGCCGAAGCGCGCGGCGTGCATCACCTTCGACGACGGCTATGCGGACAACTGGACGGTGGCGCATCCGATCCTGGCGCGCCACGAGGCGCGCGCGACCGTGTTCATCGCGACCGGCTACCTCAACGGCGGCCGCATGTTCAGCGACACGGTGGTCGAGTTCGTGCGCCTGGTGCCGGGTCCGGTGCTGGACCTGTCGACGGTGGGCATGGGCGTGCATCCGGTCGCGACGACCGAAGCGCGCCTGGAGGCCATCTCCGCGCTGCAGGTGCAGTTGAAATACCTGGCGCCCGACGAGCGCGATGCGCAGGTGCGCCGGATGCTGGCGGCGCAGCCGGTCGGGGCGATGCCGGACGACCTGATGCTCACCGATGCGCAGCTCCGGCAGCTGGCCGACGCGGGCCACGAGATCGGCGGCCACACGGTGGACCACACGGTGCTGACGACCTTGTCGCCCGAAGGCGCGCGCGCGCAGGTGCAGGCGGGACGCGACCACCTCGCGGCGCTGCTGGGCCGGCCGGTGCGCAGCTTCGCCTACCCGAACGGCCGGCCGGTGCGCGACTACGACGCGGGCCACGCGGCGATGCTGAAAGAACTCGGCTTCGAGGCCGCCGTCAGCACCGCGGCCGGCGTGGCGCTGCCGGGGGCCGACCTGTTCCAGCTGCCGCGCTACACGCCGTGGGGCCACTCCACCGCGATGTTTGCCGCGCGGATGATGCGCAACGCGCGCATGGGCGGGCCGGCGGCGGTGGTCTGAATTCCGCCGCCGACCCCCTCACCAGGGCATCGAGAAGGTCTTGGTGTTGCTGAAGGACTTGATCGCCTCCTGCACGCCTTCCTTGTGCCCCAGCCCCGAGTCCTTGATGCCGCCGAACGGGGTCAGCTCGATGCGGTAGCCGGGCACCTCCCACACGTTGACCGTGCCGACGTTGAGCTCCTGGGCGAAGCGGATCGCGTCGGGCAGCCGGTTGGTGCAGACGCCCGAGGACAGGCCGAAGGCCGTGCCGTTGGACAGCGCGATCGCCTCGTCGATGGTCCTGAAGCCGAGGATGGGCGACACCGGGCCGAAGGTCTCCTCGCGCACCACGGTCATTTCCGGCCGGACGTTCTCCAGCACCGTGGGCGCATACAGCGCGCCGTCGCGCCGATGGCCGGCCAGCACGCGCGCGCCTTGGGCCACCGCCTCGTCGACCACGCGCTCGAAGTGCCGCGCGGCCGCCTCGTCGATCACCGTGCCCATGTCGTTGCGCTCGTCCATCGGATCGCCGAACCGCCAGGCCAGCGTCTTGGCGACGACGAGCTCGGTGAAGCGCTCCTTCACGGACTCGTGCACCAGCATGCGCTTGACCGCCGTGCAGCGCTGGCCCGAGTTCTTGTAGGAGCCCTGGACCGCCAGATCGCTGGCGCGTTCCAGGTCGGCGTCGTCCATGACGATCAACGGGTCGTTGCCGCCCAGCTCCAGCACCGTGCGCCGGTAGCCGGCCTTGCAGGCGATGGCCTTGCCGATGGCCACGCCGCCGGTGAAGGTGATGAGGTCGACCTGCGGATTCATCACCAGCTCGTTGGCGATCTCGCGCGGATCGCCGGTCAGGACCTGCAGCATCTCGCGCGGCAGGCCCGCCTCGTACAGCAGCTCGGCGAAGAAGTAGGCCGAGAGCGGCACCTTCTCCGACGGCTTGAGCACCATCCGGTTGTTGGACGCGATGCTCGGCACCACCTTGTGCGCCACCTGGTTCATCGGGTGGTTGAACGGCGTGATCGCGGTGATCACGCCCTGCAGCGGTTCGCGCATCGTGATCACCTTGCGGCGCTTGCCGTGCGGCGTGAGGTCGCAGGAGAACACCTGGCCGTCGTCGCGCAGCGCCTCGATCGCGCCGAAGCCCAGCACGTCGGCGACGCGGCCGATCTCGTAGCGGCTGTCCTTCTTCGACAGGCCCGATTCCATCGTGATCAGGTCGGAGGCCGTCTCGGCGCGGGCGCGCAGCAGCGCGGCGGCGCCGTTGAGGATCTGCGCCCGCGCATGCCGCGACAGCGTGGGCCGGTAGGCGTGCGCGATGTTCATCGCCCGGCGCACGTGCTCGACGGTGGCCATCGCGACCCGGCCCACCTGCTGGCCTGTGTAGGGACTGCGCACGTCCAGGTGGCGCTCGGTGTGCAGGATCTCGTCGCCCAGGCGCAGCCCTTCGTCGATCACGGCCCGCGTGCCGGCGGGGTAGAGGCTGCGGACCGTGCCCGCGGGGGGATGGGTCGGCATGCTGGGCAACGTGGGCAACGTGGGCAACGTGGGCAACGTGGGCGTCGTGGGGGTCTTGGTGCCGGTGCTCATGCGATCTCCTCGGTCGTGTCGGCGTCGGCGCCGATGAAGTTGCGGCCGCGCGCGCCGGTCAGCGCGCGCGCGATCAGGTCGCGGGCCTCGACGTCGCCCAGGCCGTAGGAGGCGAAGGTCGTCTTGACGCCGAGGCTCTCGAGGAACGCCGCCAGCCGGGCCGGCGCGTCCGCCAGTGGCAGGCCCAGCGCGCGCGCCAGCACGGCGTCGCGCTCGGCCGACTGCCCCAGCGCCATCTGGAGCACCAGCGGCAGCGGGAAGGAGCAGGCGATGCCGTGCGGCAGCCCGAGCCGCAGCGTCATCTCGTAGGAGATGGAATGCGCCAGCGCGGTCCGGGTGTTGGAGAAGGCCATGCCGGCCTTCAGCGCGGCCAGCGCCATGCGGGCGCGCAGGCCGCGGTCCTGCGGGCGTCGCATCAGTGCCGGCAGGGTCTCGAAGATGTCCTGCGCGGCGGACACCGCGTAGGTGTCCGACAGCGGATTGGCGTTGCGGTTCCAGATCGCCTCCAGCGCATGCGACAGGGCGTCCAGCCCGCTCTGCAGCGTCACCGAGGGCGGCAGCGACATCATCAGCAGCGGATCGACCAGCGCGATCTCCGGCCAGGTCGAGGGCAGGTGCAGCGAATGCTTGCGCTGCCGCTCGCGGTCCCAGATCGTGGCCCAGGGCGTGACCTCGCTGCCGGTGCCGGCGGTGGTGGGCACGGCGATCAGGGTCTTGACCGCGTGCGGCTTGAACGGCTCGCCGCGCTGCAGCAGCCCCAGCAGTTCGTCGAAGCGGCCGCTGGCCGTGCCGACCATCAGCGCCTTGGCGGTGTCGATGGCGCTGCCGCCGCCCAGCGCGACGATCACGTCGGCGCCGCTGCCGTCGCTGTTGCCGCTGTTGCCGCTGTTGCCCGTCTCGCGCCAGAAGCGTTCGTACTGCTCGCGCAGTTCGGCCACGTCGGGGTTGGGGCGCACGTCGTCGATGACGCCGGCCAGCCGGTCGCCGAGCAGCGTCCGGATCTGGTCCACCAGCCCGAGCGCCGCGGCCTCGGGGAAGGTCACCAGCACCGCGCGACGGCGGCCCAGCAGCGTGGGCAGGGACAACAGGGCCCCCTCCCCGTAGACGCTGCGCACGGGGTTGAAGTAGTCATGGATCATGGGAGTCTCTAGGCGGATTGGGCGTGGTTGAGCGCCAGGTCGAAGACGTCGAAGTTGCGCAGCCGGCGGGCCGGGTCGACGCCGCTCAGCAGGCGGTTGAAGAGCAGCGGCACCAGCTGTTCGGACAGCCCGCCGTGCGAGCGCAGCGGCACCGTCAGGCCGCTCAGGTCGTGCCGTTCGGCGCGCGTGCCCAGCACGGTCAGGTGGTCGCCGATGACGACCAGGTCGCCGATGCGGTCCGGCGGCAGCTCGAAGCGCGCCGCGGCCGTCTCGCGGTCCAGCACGCACTCGATGCCGGGCAGGCGCGCCAGGCACTCGCGCGTCTGCGCCAGCGACGCCGGCGGCACGTAGACCGTGGCGAAGGAGCCCAGCGCGCCGTGGTGCACGACGTAGGGATCGGTGATGGGCAGGATCACGCGCGCGGCGCCGTCGCCGAGCGTGTCGTCCAGCACCCGCTGGAGGTAGAGCACCCGGGGCCGGCCGGCCGCGTCGGTCTTGGCGCTCATGCCGTGGTCCGCCGTCAGGCCGATCACCGCGCCCATCCCGTCCATGCGCTCCAGGTAGCGGTCCATCATCGCGTAGAAGGCGTTGGCCTCCGGCGCGCCGGGGGCGCACTTGTGCTGGACGTAGTCGGTGGTGGAGAGGTAGGTCAGGTCGGGCCAGTGCGTCTCCAGCAGCTTGGCGCCGGCGGCGAAGACGAACTCGCTGAGCTCGGCGCTGTAGACCGACGGCACCGGCAGGCCGACCAGCTCCGGCACGCGCTCGATGCCGGCGTTCTCCAGGGTGGCCTCGGCCGCCTTCTCCGCGGAGAAGCAGATGCCCTTGAGGCCGTGGCCCAGCAGCGTGCGCAGCTTGTCCTTGGCGGTGACCACGGCGACCCGGGCGCCGCTGGCCGCGAAACGCGCCAGCAGCGTCGGGGCGCGCAGGTAGGCCGGGTCGTTCATCATGACCTCCTCGCCGCGCTCGACGTCGAGGAAGTAGTTGCCGCAGATGCCGTGCACCGAGGGCGGCACGCCGGTCACGATCGAGAGGTTGTTCGGGTTGGTGAAGCTGGGCACCACGCACTCGCCGACCAGCGAGGTGCCCCGTTCCAGCATGCGCGCCAGGAAGGGCGCGGCGCCGGCCTGGATGGCGTGCGTGAGGTAATCCGGCTCGCAGCCGTCCACGCACACCACCACGACGGGGGCGAGCGGTCGCGCGTAGCGGCGGCCGTTGGCCTCGACCGCTTCGTGAATCGCGTTCATCAATGAGCTCCTTTCTGGATCCAGGCGCGAAGCCGGGTGGACATCTGGTCGGCGGCCATGACCATGACGATGATCACGACGATGCAGGTGGCGGTGTCCTGGTACTGGAACAGCTTCATGCTGCCGACCAGCTCGAAGCCGATGCCGCCGGCGCCGACCATGCCGAGCACGGTGGCCTGGCGCAGGTTGGTCTCGAAGCGGTAGAGCACCACCGCGATCCAGGCCGTGACGACCTGCGGCAGCACGCCGAAGATGATGGTCTGCACCGGCCCGGCGCCGGTGGCGCGCAAGGCCTCGATCGGTCCCTGGTCGATCTCCTCGATCGACTCCGCGAAGAACTTGCCCAGCATGCCGGCGCCGTGCACCGCCAGGGCGAGCACGCCGGGGAAGGGGCCGAGTCCCACCGCCGCGACGAAGATCAGCGCGAGGATGATCTCGTTGATGCCGCGCGTCACGTTGAAGACCTGCCGCATCGCATGGAACACCAGCGCGTTGGGCGCCAGGTTGCGGGCCGCGAGGAAGCACACCGGCACCGCCAGCAGCACGGCGAAGAGCGTGCCCCAGATGGCGATCTGCAGCGTCTCCAGCGCGGGCTGGACGAGCTTCTCGAGGAAGCCCCAGTTCGGCGGCACCATGCGGCCCAGGAAGTCGCCGATCCAGGGCAGGCCCTTGATCAGTTCGCCGAAGCTCACCTGGGCGCCGCGCGCGGCCCATTGCAGCAGCACGAGGAAGGCCGCGCCCGTGAGCAGCCGGGGCCACCAGCCGTAGCGTCCCGAGGGCTGCCCCAGCAGCAGCGTGTAGGCACCGAGTTTCATGCTTCCTCCAGGGTCAGGTTGTGCGGCGGCGACGAGGGGCGGGCGCGGCCGGCGGACCCGGTCGCGGCGCCGTCGTCCAGTCCCGGATAGATGCGGCGCAGCACCTCGGGGGTCAGGCCGTCCGGCCGGCCGTCGAAGACGATGCGGCCGCCGGAGACGCCGACGATGCGTTCGCCGAATTCGCAGGCGTAGTCGATCTGGTGCAGGTTGCAGACCACGGAGATGCCCAGCTCTCGGCTGGCCTGCTTGAGGTAGGTCAGCACCGTGCGGGAGGTCTTCGGATCGAGGCTGGCCACCGGCTCGTCGGCCAGGATGACCAGGGGCTGCTGGGCCAGCGCGCGGGCGATGCCCACCCGCTGCTTCTGGCCGCCGGACAGCGTGTCGGTGCGCAGGTCCGCCTTGCCGGCCAGCTCGACGCGGCGCAGGCATTCCATGGCGATGTCGATGTCCCGGCGCGGAAAGATCTGCAGCCACGACAGCAGCGCCGGCATGGTGCCGAGGCGGCCGCTGAGCACGTTCTTGCGCACCGACAGCCGCGGCACGACGTTGTAGTGCTGGAAGATCATCGCGACCTTGCGCCGCGCCTGGCGCAGGCTGGCGCCGCCCGCCTCGACGCGCAGGCCGTCGACGTGGACCTCGCCCTGGCTGGGCGTGCAGAGCCGGTTGATGCAGCGCAGCAGCGTGGACTTGCCCGCGCCCGAAGGCCCGAGCACGACCAGGAATTCGCCGGGCGCCACGTCGAGGTTCACGTTGCGCAGGGCCTCGAAGTCGCCGTAGCGCTTGGACAGTCCTCGGATCTTGATCACTTCATGCTCCTCAGGTCGAGTTTCAGGACGCGCGCCGTCTCGCGGATCACGTCGTAGGCGGCGTCGTTGGTCGGATGGAAGCCGTTGAGCAGCCCCTGGTCCGACCACGGGATGTCCTTGACGTCGAGGAAGGCGGCCTGCACCCGCTTCTTGAGCGCCGGATCCAGGTCCTTGCGCCACACGGTGGGCGACTCGGGGATGGGGTCGGACTTCCACACCACGACGAGGTCCTCGCGCCTGGCCAGGCCCTTGGCGATGGCGGCGTCCAGGATGCGGTCGGCGATCGCGACCGCGTCGATGCGGCGGTTCTGCACCGCCACCGCGTTGGAGTCGTGGGAGCCGGAGAAGATGACCCGGCCGAAGTCCTTCTCCGGGTCGAAACCGGTCTTGAGCAGGCCGACCTTGGGGAACAGGTGGCCGGAGGTCGAGGTCGGATCGACGAAGGCGAAGGTGCGTCCCTTGAGATCGGCCACGGTGCGGATGCCGCTGTCCTTGTGGGCCACGATCAGCGAGTGGTAGGACGTGCGCCCGACCTTCTTGGTCTCCGCGACGGCGAAGGCCTCGATGTTGGCCACGCTCGCGCCCAGCACGTAGGAGAAGGGGCCGAGGTAGGCCACGTCCAGGCGCCGCGAGCGCAGCGCCTCGATCACGCCGTTGTAGTCGGCCGCCACGAAGGGCTTGACCGGCATGCCCAGCGAGCGCGACAGCATGTCCATCATCGCCTGGCTGTTGGCGATCATGGCGCGCGAGTCCTCGGAAGGGATCAGGCCGACGGTGAGGACCCCGTCCGCGGCGCGGGCGTCGTCGGCATGGCTCAGCAGGGCCGGCGCCATGAGGGCCGGGGCGGTGGCTAGCAGGTGTCTCCGAGTGATCGGCATGTCGGTCTCCAGTGGCTTTTCTTGTCGCGACCCCCCGGCACCTCGGGGTTGTGCGAGGTGCCCGGATCGATCGCGTGGTGCTACTGTGCGACGTACGCGAGCATTGGGCCAATTCAAGTTTTCGGCTCGATGCATTCACCGGCTCTATGCATCGCCAGGGAAAACCAGCAGAGGACGGGCGCCCCGGCGGGGGCCGACCCCTCCCGCCGACGAGGAGACACCATGCGCCTGACCCAGCTCCGCTCCTTCCATGCCGTGGCCGCCACGGGGAGCTTCACCCGGGCCGCCGACAGCCTGCACGTCAGCCAACCCACCGTGACCACGCAGGTGGCGCAACTGGAGGCGCTGTATCGCGTGGAGCTGTTCCATCGCAGCGGACGGCGGGTTCGGCTCACGCAGTTGGGCGAGCGGCTGCTGCAGCTGTCGCGCCAGATCTTCGGCCTGGAGGCCGAGGCGGTGCAGCTGCTGCGCGACGAAGGCGAGGTGCGCTCAGGCCACCTGCGCGTCGCGGCGGTGGGACCGCATCACGTCACCCGCATGCTGATGGCCTTCCACCAGCGCCATCCCGGCGTGAGCATGGCGGTCACCACGGGCAACTCGCAGGACGTGCTGGACCGGCTGCTGGCCTACGAGGCCGACGTGGGCGTGCTGGCGCAGGCCTCGCAGGACCGGCGTTTCACGGCGGTGCCGTACAGCCAGCACCCGGTGCTGATCTACTGCAACCGGGCGCACCGGTTCGCGCGGCGGCGGTCCATCCGCATCGCCGAGCTGCAGCACGAGAAGCTGCTGATGCGGGAGCAGGGCTCGACGACGCGCCTCGCGCTGGAGGCGGCCCTGCGGGCGGCCGACGTCAAGCCGGAGGTGGTCATGGAGATCGCCAGCCGCGAGATCATCCGCGAGGCGGTGGCGCTGGGCGCCGGCGTGGCGGCGGTGTCCGAGGTGGAATTCGTGCCCAGTCCGGGCCTGCATGCGGTGACCATCAGCGACGCGCAGGTGCAGACCTGCGCGCACCTCGTGTGCCTGGCCGAGCGGCGCGACATCGGCATGGTGCGCGTCTTCATGGACCTGTCGGAATCGGCGCAGCAGGCGACGGCCTGAAGGCGCCGCCGCTGCGCCCTCACACCCGGTAGTTCGGGCGCCGCCCCCGCAGCCACTGCTCCAGCATCATCAGGATCCAGACCATCTCGCCGTAGTACCCGGGGTGTTCCGGCAGCCGCTCCTTGAGCAGGCTGCGGATGAACTCCGGACGGACGATGCCGCGCGTGGACAGGCTGCCCAGCGAGTCCTCCGCCAGCGCGCGCAGGTTGGCGTCGCGCGTGGCCCAGACGCCGAAGGGCAGGCCGAAGCCCTGCTTCTTCTTGACGATGATCTCGTCGGGCAGGAAGCCGCGCAGCGCCTCCTTGAAGAACCAGCGCAGCTGCAGGCCCTTGAGCTTGTAGCCGGCCGGCAGGCGCTCGGAGAAGGCCAGCAGCTCGTCGTCCAGCATCGGGAAGCCGACCGAGGTGCCCGCCAGCCGCGTCGTGCCCACGACCTTCGGCAAGTCGGTGTCGGCCAGCGTGTAGCGCCAGTCGAAGGCCAGCATGCGGTCGACCAGCTGGCCGGTCTTCAGCCCGGCCCACACCTGGCGCTGCTGCTTCTGCGGTCCCAGCGGGTCCACGCGGCGCAGGAAGTCGGTCTCCAGCACGTCGGCCATGCCCAGCCGCGTGAGGAGGTTGTAGCTCTGCAGCCGGTCCGGCATCGGCACGCGCGCCTGGTCGATGTAGCTCGCGCCCTTCCTGAGCAGCGGCAGCTTGCCGACCGGCGAGCCGAACACCGGTTGCAGCACGAGGTCGCGCAGCGGTGCCGGCACGTTGCCGTACCAGGAGAACACCGTCTGCTTCGCGTAACGGGTGTTGCCGCCGAAGAGCTCGTCCCCGCCGTCGCCGGCCAGCAGGTGCCGCACGCCGTTGTCGTAGGCGCGGCGGGCGCAGTAGTAGGCCGGCAGCGCCGAGCTGTTGCCGAAGGGCTGGTCGTAATGCGTCGCGACCTTGGCGATGCCGTCGACCAGGTCCTTGGGCGTCACGTAGTACTCGTGATGCCGGGCGCCGAAGTGCTTGGCCGCGATGCGCGCGAAGGCCATCTCGTCGTAGCCCTCGGCCTCGAAGCCGATCGAGTAGGTGTCCGCCGGTCGCCCCGCGACGCGGCTCAGCATGCCCGCGACGGTGGAGCTGTCGGTGCCGCCGCTCAGGAAGCAGGCGGCGTCCGGCGCGTGCATGGCCCGCTGCACCGAGCGCTGCAGGATCTCCTTGAATTCGACCTTCAGGTCCTCGAGCCTGGGCGCCGGGTCGGCGCGGAAGGTCGGCGTCCAGTAGGGCGTGACGCGCAGTTCGCCGCGCTCGAACACCGCCATATGCCCCGGCGGCAGGCGGAAGATGTTGCGGAACACCGTGCGCGGCGACGGGATGACGTGGAAGTAGAGGTAGTCGAACAGCGCCTGCGGATCGAGGTCGACGTCGTCGCCGGCCAGGTCGTCGGCGCGGGTGGCGAACTGCAGTTCATGGCCGACGATGCGGTAGCACAGCGGCTCGATGCCGAAACGGTCCGTCGCCAGCAGCGTGCGTCCGCCGGGTTGCCGCCAGGCCACCGAGAAGCGTCCGCCGACCTGCGCCAGCGCCGGGGCCGGGTTGGCGGCCGACAGCAGCGTCTGCCACGCGGCGTCGCGTTGCGCGGGCGGCGCGTCGGCGGGCAGGCCCGGCAGCAGCGGTTGACCAGTGGAAAGGAAAGTGGCGGTGCTCGTCGTCATCGTGGGGTACGGACCGGCGATGCGGCCAAGAGGCTGTGAAGCAATGAGGCAGTGAGGCAATGAGGCGGAAAAAAGGGGCGGCCACGCGGCGTGGATCGCCCCCGCCGGATTCTGGCGTGGAAATGAGTCGGCACGTCCGTCCTCGACCCCACCCACTTGGAGGGCCGCCCTTCGGGGGGAGGTTTCCGACCATGCCGCACAATCGCGGCCTGCCCGCTGTCGGAGGCGGGCGACGGAGCCGGTTTGCAGATTCACTGGATGCCTCACGCGCTGAACCCGGCCTACGCCGGCGTGCGCCTGCGCTGCCTGATGCCGAGCCGCGAACTGCGCCGCTCGGGCCTGGTGTCGCGGGTGCTGGATCCGGCGCGGGACGATCAGCCGCTGCCCGCCACGGGCGTGCTCGTCGTTCAGGCGAAATGGCTGCTCGACGCCGGCTCGCCCGAGGCCTTGCGCCAGCGTGCGGCCCGCCTGGCCGAGGCCCGAGCGCAGGGTGTGCGGCTGGTGCTGGACAGCTTCGACAACTACTTCCTGAACGAGTCCGGCGACCCCGCCCGCGCCGCGCTGCTGATCGCCTACCGCGAGGCGCTGCCGCTGTTCTCGCTGTTCACCGTTTCCTCGCCGGGCCTGAAGCCCTTGTTGGAGGCGGAACTGCAGGCCCACCTGCCTGCTGATCTGCGCGAAGCGGCGCCGGTGCGTGTCGTCGGCGATCCGGTCGAGACGCCCGCGGCCGCGCGCGACTTCGAATCCTGGCCCCATCGCATGCACCCCGGCCGCTGGGGCGGGCAGTGGCGCGCCTGGCGCGAGTTGCGCGAACACCGCGCGCAGCGCCGGGTCGCCCGGCAGCTCGTGTGGTTCGGCAATCACGGCAGCGCCTACGCGACCGGCGGCATGGCCGAACTCGAACCGCTGCTGCCGCTGCTCGAGGCCGCCGCACGGCGCCAGCCGCTGCGGCTGACGGTGGTCAGCAATTCGGAACAGCGGTATCGCGAGCTGCTCGGCCGCGCCGCCTTCCCGCATCGCTACCGGCCCTGGGACCGGCTGCATTTCCTGTCGCTGCTCGGCGAGCAGGACCTGGTGCTGCTGCCCGCCCGCATGACCGCCTTCACGATGGCCAAGAGCAACAACCGCATGCTGCTGGCCCTGGCCCAGGGCGTGCCGGTGATGGCCGACCCCCTGCCCGACTACCAGCCCTGGCGCGCGCACTGCGCGCTGGACGACTGGGCGCAGCTCGCCGATCACATCGCCGATCCGGCGCCGCTGGCCGCCCGCGCGCGCGCCGCGATGCCGGCCATCGAGCGCGACTATTCCACGCGCGCCATCGCCGCCCAATGGCGCGAGGCGCTGCAAGCCCCCGCTTCCCGATGAACCGCATGACGCCAGATTCACTCGCCCGGCCGGATTCCGCGCCCGCCGATGCCAATGCAGATGCCGGTGCCGGTGCCGGTGCCGGTGCCGGTGCCGGTGCCGGTGCCGGTGCCGGTGCCGG
>CAMPJJ010000070.1 GCA_946886855.1 uncultured Roseateles sp.
AGCACCACCTTGACATGGTGGGGGTCGTTGGTTCGAATCCAATCGCGCCTACCAGCATGGGTAGGAAGTCCTCCGGGACTCGACACCTCAGCAAACGCCCGCGCAAGCGGGCGTTCTGCTTTGTGCCTGCGGACTTCAGCGACGGTCTCGCGCTTGTGCGATGACCGCGAAACAGGTCGCTTTTCCGCGCAGTGCATGCCGCGGCCCGCCATTAGGATGCTGTGATCCCGGCACCCGCTCACGCAATTGGCGACTGTCTCCAACCCCTTGCTCCGGCGCATCGCGCGTGTCCTGCAGCTGTCCCAGGCGGTGGCGCTGGTCCTGGTGATCGGCGCCGCGGGGGTGCTGGTCGACAGCGCCCGCCGCTATGGCGACGCGAACGACCTGGTCGCGCACACCCATGAGGTCCTCGATCAGCTGAACCAGCTGCGCTCCGGTCTGCTGCGCGGCGGCGTCGCTCTGCGCAACTTCGTGCTGGTGCCGCATTCAGACGCGCTTCAGCGCCTGCGCGCCGCCGCAGGCGACGCCCGGGACACGGCCGACCGGTTGGAAACGCTGGTCCGGGACAACCCGCCGCAGTTGAGCGTGGCCGCGGAGGTGCGGTCCGAGACCCTCGAAATCACCGGCTGGTACCTGTCCTCCGCCGTGATCGGGGAACGCGACGGCGTCGAATCCTTGCGGCAAGGGTTGGACGCGCGCATCACCAGTGATTCGTCGAAGCGGCTGCGCCAGTTGCTCGACACGATGGAGCGCGCCGAGCGCGCCCTGCTGACGGCCCGGCAGACCGAGCAGGAGCGCGGGCTCCTGGCGGTCAAGCGCTCGGCCCTGGCGCTCGTGGCGCTGTTCATCGCCTTCACCCTCTGGACCATCGCCTATGCGAGCCGCCTCGTCCGCGCCAGCGACCGCGACATGACCCAACTGGCCACGACGGCGGACACGGACCTGCTGACCGGGCTGGCCAATCGACGCTCGCTGGCGCGGCGGGCGGAGGAACTTGCCGGTCGGCCGATCAGCGTCATCGTCTTCGACCTCGACGACTTCAAGCCGGTCAACGACCGCCACGGCCATGCGGCCGGCGACGCGGTGCTGCGCGCCGTCGGGCAGCGCCTGCGGGCGCAATGCCGGGACGGCGACCTTCCGGCGCGTATCGGCGGCGACGAGTTCGTGCTGCTGTTCTCGGGGGCGCCCGACGAGTTCCGCATGGCGCAGATCCGGCAGCGTCTGCTGCAGGCCCTGACCGAGCCCATCGCGATCGACGGCGGCGTGGTCACCGTGGGCGCCTCCATCGGCTACGCGGTCGGCGACGGCCAGACCAGCTACGAGCGTCTGCTCGAAGCCGCGGACGACATGTCCTACGAAGAGAAGAAAAGAAGAAAGCTCCGGACGCCCTTGCGGGCATGAACGGAGCTTTCTGGCGGATCGCCTGATCGCCTGATCGCCTGATCGCTGATCGCTGATCGCTGATCGCTGATCGGCGCGAGGCCTGAGGTTCGTCGCAGGGGGCGGCGCCGAACCGGGCCGCGGATCCGGGATCAGTAGGTGATCGTGACGGTCACGGTGTCGGTGTACGAGCCGGGCACCACGCCGGCCAGCGTCGGCACGCGGCCGTAGACGCTGATCGACTGTGCGCTGCCGCTGCCGGTGCCGCTCTTGGTGCTGGAGCTGGCGGTGCCGTCGCCGAAAACGGTCGTGCGGCCCGAGTCCAGGTAGAGCTGGTAGCCCAGCGTGTTGGCGCCGCTCTTCATCGTGCGGGACGTGAAGTTGGACGCGCCGCCCGCGTTCGAACCGGCGTTCAGCGAGACCGCGTACGGCGTCGTGTTGGAGCAGGTGACCGTCAGCGTCGACGAGGCGTCCAGCGGCACGCCGGCCGCCAGCGGGTCGATCGCGCTGCCGAAGTTCAGCGCCGAACCGGACACCGTGCAGGAGCTGGTGATCGTCGCGGTGACCTGGAAGGTGTTCTGAGCGGTCGTGGCGTTGGCCGCCATCGTGGCGGACACCGCCAGGCCCAGACCGATGGCGATGTGCTTGAACTTGCTGGCTTGCTTCGAGATCGTGTTCATGTTGGCCCCCTGTTGTCGATGGATGAATCTTCGTTCTCACGACTCGTTACCAACAGCAGCCGATGGCGGCACGCGGAGTCGGGTGGGTCACTCACGCCGGTGTAGGGAATCTGCCCACGGGCGTCGGGCGGGACCGTCGGCGCCGGACCTGTCCGCCGCGTCATCTCCCCCGGGGCCCCCGGGTCTTCCCGGTGATCGACCGCCATAATCGACGGTCATATGTCCGACATCGAGACCTTCCCCCGTCCCCGCCGCCGAAAGGGCAGCGGCGCCGTCACGCTGCGCGACGTGGCGCAGATCGCGGGCGTGGCGCCGATCACCGCCTCGCGCGCGATCAACAACCCCGCGCAGGTGTCGCAGGAGGTCCGCGAGCGCGTGGCCGAGGCGGTCCGCAAGACCGGGTACGTCCCCAACCTGCTGGCCGGCGCGCTGTCGTCGATGAAGAGCCGCATGGTGGGCGTCGCGGTGCCGACGATCGCCGGGCCGGTCTTCCTCGATACCGTGCAGAGCCTCACCGAGGCGCTGTTCGAGGCCGGGTACCAGGTCTTGCTCGGCCAGACCGGCTATGACAACGCGCGCGAGGACGCGTGGCTGGACGCGATGATCGGCCGCCGTCCCGACGGCCTGGTGCTCACCGGCACCAGCCATTCCGAGCAGGCGCGCACGCGGCTGCGCGCCTCCGGCGTTCCGGTGGTCGAGACCTGGGACCAGACGAACGATCCGATCGACATGCTGGTCGGCTTCTCCCACGTCGAGGTCGGCCGCCAGGTCGCGACCTTCCTGCATGAGCGCGGCTACCGCCGGCTGGGGGGCGTGGCCGGCAGCGACGAGCGCGCGATGCGCCGCTTCCGCGCCTTCCAGGAGCAGGCCGGGATGCTCGGCATTGCCGACGTGCCGGTGGCCACCGTCGCCACGCCGACGACCCTGGGCAGCGGACGCCGCGGGCTGGCCGAGCTGCTGGCGCATCCGGACGGTGTCGACGCGGTGTTCTGCAGCTCCGACTCGCTGGCGCTGGGTGTCGTGATCGAGGCGCAGGCGCGTGGGCTGCGCATCCCCGAGGACCTCGCCATCGTCGGCTTCGGCGACCTGGCGTTGGCCCGGGACCTGGAGCCGGCGCTGACCACGGTCCGCATCGACGGTTTCGCGATTGGCCGGCAGGCGGCGCGCTTCATCCTCGACCGCGCCGGCGGCAGCGTCGACCGCCGCGCGGTCGACATCGGTTTCGAGCTGGTCCAGCGCGCCAGCGCCTGAGCTTCCGTGACGGGGCCCACGGCGCGGTCCCCGGTGGAATCCCTCATGAACGCAATCTTGACGTGCCGGATGGTACCGATACCATCCGTTGCATCAAGAAGACGGGATCGGGACCGGGTCGATGTCGACGAGGGCCGCATGCCGTCATGGATGGAGACAAGCGACATGAAGACGGTGATGCGGGGCCGCGTGCGCGTCCTGGCCGCTGCGGCGGCGATCGGGGCGTTGGGCATGACGACGATGGCGGCACGGGCCGCCGACGCCAGCAACTGGCCGACCCAGCCGGTGAAGCTGATCGTCCCGTTTGCGCCGGGCGGCACGTCCGACGTGCTGGCGCGTGAGATCGCGGCGCGGCTGCAGGTGTCGCTCAAGCAGACCATCGTGGTCGACAACAAGGCCGGCGCCGGCGGCGTGCTCGGCGCCGACAGCGTGGCCAAGGCCGCGCCGGACGGCACCACGATGCTGCTGGGCACGATCGCGACGCATGCGATCAATCCGGCGCTGCTGCCCAAGATGCCGTACAAGGCCGACCGCGATTTCGCGCCGGTGATCCTGCTGGGCAAGATCTCCAACGTGCTGCTGATCGGGCCGGGCTCGCAGGCCAAGACGGTCAAGGACATCATCGCCGCCGCGAAGGCCAAGCCCGGTGACATCACCTTCGCCTCGGCGGGGCAGGGCACCTCGCAGCACCTGTCGGGCGAGGTGTTCCGCCTGCTGACGGGCGCGGACCTGACGCACGTGCCCTACAAGGGCAGCGCGCCGGCCATCCAGGACGTGATGGGCGGCCAGGTCCCGATGAGCTTCGAGACGGTGACCGTGGCCCTGCCGCAGATCAAGGGCGGCAAGGTGAAGGCGCTGGCGGTGACCTCGGCCAAGCGCAGCGCGCAGCTGCCCGACGTGCCCACGCTGGCCGAGTCCGGCGTGCCCGGTTTCGACGTGTCGAGCTGGCAGGCGCTGTACTTCCCGGCCGGCACGCCCGCGCCCATCGTAGCCAAGCTCAACGCGGAGGTGCAGAAGATCGTCGCGCTGCCCGAGGTGAAGGCGAAGATGGAATCGCTGGGCCTGGAGTACACGCCCAACTCGCCGGCGCAGTTCGCCGAGTTCCAGAAGGCCGAGCAGGCCAAGTGGGCGAAGGTCATCAAGGACGGCAACGTCAAGCCGGACTGAGCGCCGACGCGGACGCGCGGCGGCGCGCCGGCAGTCCGGTCCGCCTCCCGCACAGCAAGGGAAATCACCCGGCGGGCCGCTCGCCGGGCGCCTCCTAGAATGGGTCGAAGACCCTCAGAGGAGACAGCATGGCGACGGCCCGACGCGGCAAGACCGCAACCGGCAGCGAGGACCCCGCGCACCCGAAGGGGCCGCGGGTGCTCAAGAAGTATCCCAACCGGCGGCTGTACGACACGCAGACCAGCAGCTACATCACCTTGGCGGACGTCAAGAAGATGGTGCTCGGCGGCGAGGACTTCGAGGTCCGCGACGCGAAGACCGGCGATGAGCTGACCCGGTCCATCCTGCTGCAGATCATCCTGGAAGAGGAGATGGGCGGCATGCCGATGTTCTCGACGCCGCTGCTGGCGCAGATCATCCGCTTCTACGGCCATGCGATGCAGGGCCTGATGGGGGCCTACCTCGAGAAGAACCTCGAGGCCGTCACCGAACTGCAGAGCCGCTTCGCCGACCCGAGCAAGGGCGGCGGCTTCGATCCGCAGCTGTGGTCGCAGTTCATGAGCGGCCAGGCGCCGATGATGCAGGGCCTGATGGGCAATTACCTCGAGCAGTCCAAGAACCTGTTCCTGCAGATGCAGGAGCAGTTCCAGAGCGCGGGGAACATCTTCCCCGGCGTGCCCGGGATGCCGGGCTTCCCGACGCCGCCGAAGAAGTGAGCGGCGCGTTCAGCGGGGGCTGCGGGTTCAGCGCGCTCAGCGCTTGACCCCGTCGTCGGCGTCCTCGCCGACGACGCGGCACTCGCTCTGATGCAGGGCCGCGTTCACGACCACAGGCGTGCCTTGGCGCGCCAGGCAGTCCTCGCGCTCTGCATACGGGTCCTGATCCGTCCACACCGCCAGCAGCACGATCACCGCGATCAGCGCAAGCGCTGCCCAGACAGGACGTCGCTTCATCCAGGCGAAGGGGGCTGAGCGCGTGCGCGGCGCGTCGTCCAGGAGCGGGGCGGGGCGGGTCGTCGACATGGCCACGATGCTAGACAGCCGCGCGCCCCCCGCGGGTGCGGCCTGTCCGCGGCGCCGTGACCGAATGCGCGGTTCTAGAGCCCGTGCCGCCGGTGCCACTCGGCCAGCGACTCGTCAGGAAAGTGGCCGAAGCGCGGATCACCGGGTTTGCCTTCCACGCTGACCCAGGGCGCCTTGGAGTCCAGCAATCCGTGCACGTTCTCCGGCGGCTGCGGCAACGGCGTGTCGATCGCGCTGGCGTGCGGATGGATCAGGTCGGGCCAGTTGTCGTCGTACATCCAGAGCGCGGTGCCGCAATGTCCGCAGAAGTGGCGTTGGCCGCTGCTTTCCTTGCCGTCGATGACGGCGCGGTAGACCTTCAGATCGCGCCTGCCCTTGATCAGCTTGAAGCTGCGGTTGTCGGCGCCGATGTTGATCGCGTAGCCGCCGGTGCCGGCCGTCTTGCGGCAGATCGTGCAGTAGCAGCGCATGAACGGACAGGGCTCGGTCGAGTCGACCGAGAAGCGGATGCGGCCGCAGTGGCAGGAGCCTTCGAGGTGCATGGCGGATGTTCTCCTTGAGGGCGCTTGCCGGCAACGCGCGTGCCGTGGGCCGTCGAGGTCAGTCCGGCGGCGACAGCACCCGCGCCGGGAGCATCGATCGCAGCACCGCGTGCAAGGGGCCGGGCTGCACCGGCTTGCGCAGCACGAGGTAGCCGTCGGCCTCGGCGCGGCGGAGGTCGGGCAGGTCGAACTCGCCGGTGACCACCAGGCCGCGAGCGAGCGGCAGGCGGTCCAGCAGATCCTGCAGCAGCGCATAGCCGCCATCGTCGTGCCCCAGCCGCAGGTCGCTCACCACGATGTCCGGCTCGAAGTCGGCGTCCAGCACCGCATGGGCCTGCGAGGCATCGCCCGCGATGCGGCAGTCGACGCCCCATTCGCCCAGCAGATGCGACAGGCCGCGGGTCACGCCGAGGTCGTCATCCACCACCAGCACGCGGCCGCCCAGGGACTCGAACGCCTGCCGTGCCACGGGCACGCGTTGCGTCGGCGCCGCCGGCATGGCCGCGGCGCGCAGCGTGATGCGGAAGCAGGAGCCGCGCCCGGGCGTGGAGTGCCAGTCGATCGAGGCCTGCATGCGCCGCACGCAGTCGCGCACGACCGACAGGCCGAGGCCCTGGCCCTCGCCGGTGACGCGCTCGGCGTCGTCGCCGCGATGGAATTCGGAGAAGAGCGACTCGCGCTTGGGCGCCGCCATGCCGACGCCGGTGTCCCAGACCTCGATGGCCCAGTCGTCGCCCCGGCGCCGTATCGCGAGCAGCACGCCGCCCTCAGGCGTGTAACGCAGCGCGTTGTGCAGCAGGTTGGCGAGCGCGCGGCGCAGCAGCATCGGCTCGGCCACGACCCAGGCCGGCGCTTCCGGCCCGCGAATGCGCCAGTCGAGGCCGCGCGCCTGCGCCTCCGGCTGGAAGCGCTCATGCAGTTCCGAAAGCAGCGGCGCCAGCGCCAGCGGCTGGAGCGCGAGCTCGGCGCTGCGGCTGTCCAGCGCGGAGACGTCGAGCAGCGAGTTCAGCAGGTCGTTGACGTGGCCGGCGGCCTGCGAGATGTCGACCAGCAGCGGCCGCAGCGACGGATCCCGGTTGCGCTGGAGCGCGGCCTGCGCGGTCAGGGTCAGCGCGTAGAGCGGCTGGCGCAGGTCGTGCGAGGCGGTGGCCAGGAAGAGGCTCTTCTCGCGCGATGCGGCCTTGGCGACATCGCGGGCCTCCTTGTGGGCGAGGGCGAGCGCTTCGCTCTGGCGCTTCAGGCGGGATTGCTGGACGAGGAAGCCGTTCGACGTGCGCGCGTGGCGCCACACCAGCCACGGGAAGAGCAGGCACAGCGGCAGGACGATCGGCCATTGCGTGGGGAAGGCGAAGGGCACCGCCACCGTGGCCATCGCCCACGCCGGCACGAGGAAACGGGCGAAGAACGGCAGATCCGCCGCGGCGAAGGCGGCCGTCGACACCGTCGTGCCGGCGAGCACGAGGTACAGGAAGACCGCGTGCTCGAAGACGCCGCTCGCGGCGGCGACACCGGGCAGCAGGCCCCACAGCAGGCCGAAGGCGAGGGCGATGCGCTCCAGCGGTCGCGACCAGCGCGCCACGAAGTCGTCGGGGTTCATCGCCGCGGCCTCGCGCCGGAAGCGGCGACGCGCGACGGCGACGCCGATCGAGCTCAGCGCATAGGCGATGGCCCAGGCCCACGCCCAGGGGGCCGCGCTGCCCGCCGGCGTGCTCGCGACCACGACCGGCGGCAGCACCAGCGCGGCCATTTCCACCGAGGCACGGTCGCCGACCAGGGGCAGGAGCTCGGAGCGCGGGGAGGGATCGGACATCGAGGCGGGGTGAGGGAAGACGGGGCGTGGCGTGACGGGAAGACCGGAGGCGCGAGTATCCCCGGAGCGGCCCGCGGGCTCGGCACGCGGCGGTCCCGGGCCGTTACCGGTCGTGCACCGCGGCAGTCGTCCACGGTCACGGGCGTGGCGCAATGCACCCGGCCCGTCCGGAAAATGCCGCGTCGCTTACAATGCCGCCCCAGCCCTCAGCCAGATCGCCCGGCGGAACTCAAATGGAATCAACGACTTACGACCCCACCGCCGCCAGGATCGGAGGCTCCGTTGGCAGCCCCGCCCCGAAGATCGGCTTCGTGTCTCTCGGCTGCCCGAAGGCGCTGACCGATTCCGAGCTCATCCTCACGCAGCTGCGCGCCGAGGGCTACGAGACCTCCAAGACCTTCGCCGGCGCGGACCTGGTGATCGTCAACACCTGCGGCTTCATCGACGACGCCGTCAAGGAGTCGCTGGACACCATTGGCGAGGCGCTGGCCGAGAACGGCAAGGTCATCGTCACCGGCTGCCTCGGCGCCAAGGCGGGCGCGAGCTCCGACAACATGGTCCGCGAGATCCATCCCAGCGTGCTCGCCGTGACCGGCCCGCATGCGACGCAGGAGGTGATGGACGCCGTCCACACCCACGTGCCCAAGCCGCACGACCCCTTCATCGACCTGGTGCCCGAGGCCCGCGGCATCGCCGGCATCAAGCTGACGCCCAAGCACTACGCCTACCTGAAGATCTCCGAGGGCTGCAACCACCGCTGCAGCTTCTGCATCATCCCGAGCATGCGCGGCGACCTGGTCTCGCGCCCGATCGGCGACGTGCTGTCCGAAGCCAAGGCGCTGTTCGAGTCCGGCGTCAAGGAACTGCTGGTCATCAGCCAGGACACCAGCGCCTACGGCGTCGACATCAAGTACCGCACCGGATTCTGGGATGGCAAGCCGGTCAAGACGCGCATGTTCGACCTCGTCGCGCAGCTCGGCGAGATCGCCAAGCCCTACGGCGCGTGGGTCCGCCTGCACTACGTCTACCCGTATCCGCACGTCGACGAGATCGTGCCGATGATGGCCGAGGGCCTCATCCTCCCGTATCTGGACGTGCCGTTCCAGCACGCCCATCCCGACGTGCAGAAGCGCATGAAGCGCCCGGCCAACGGGGAGAAGAACCTCGAGCGCATCCTGCGCTGGCGCGAGATGTGCCCGGAGCTCGTGATCCGTTCGACCTTCATCGCCGGCTTCCCCGGCGAGACCGAGGCGGAGTTCCAGTACCTGCTCGACTTCATGCGCGAGGCGCAGATCGACCGCGCCGGCTGCTTCGCCTACTCGCCGATCGAAGGCGCGCCGGCGAACGCGCTCGACGGCGCGCTGCCGGACGAGGTCCGCGAAGAGCGCCGTGCCCGCTTCATGGCCGTGGCCGAGGAGGTGTCGATCGCCAAGCTGCAGCGCCGCGTCGGCGCGACGATGCAGGTGCTGGTGGATGCCGCGCCGGCGCTGGGTCGCAAGGGCGGCGTGGGCCGCTCGTACGCGGACGCGCCGGAGATCGACGGCACCGTGCGTCTGCTGCCGCCCGAGAAGGCCAGCAAGCAACTGCGCGTCGGCGAATTCACCCGCGCCCGCATCGTCGGCGTCGAGGGCCACGACCTGATCGCGCTCCCGATCTGATCGAGCGCGTCGGCGCCCCGATGAACGCCGGCCTCGCGCCGGCGTTTTTCCTGGCGTGAGCGACTCAGGGCGCGTTGGCGATCCAGACGTGGCGCATCATCTCCGGCGCCGTCGACGGCCGGCGCGCCATGGCTTCAATGTGGTCCGCCACCAGCCCGCGCAGGATGAGCCGCTGCTGGTCCTCATTGGCGGTCGAGGTCTTGAGCAAGGTTTGGCGCTCGCCCGCATCCATGCCGGCAAGCACCGACGAGTAGAAGCAATCGCCGTCACCCGGGACGGGCACGATCTTGCCGTCCACGATGGCGTCGTAATGGGACGCGTGCAGACGCACGCGGATGGGCGTGCTGCCCGGCGTCCCGGTGCCATAGCGATCGCTTTCGCGGCCGGAGCGGTCCTCGATGCTCAGCACACGTCCCGCGGGCCAGCCGGGCAGGCTTGTGATGGCACGCACCGAGAACTCGCCGCCAAGGCCTGACCATGCGCGCGAACGGCGGATCTCCGTGGCGCTGTCGTGCAGCGCGGCTGCAAACGCGTCGTTCGCATCGACGACCCGCGTCGCCTCGGCGGCCTCGACCAGCTGGATCGTCTGGTGGCTGCGGCGTGCCGGAGCCTGGAGGGTCTGCAGGTGGCGCAGCAGGCGGTCGAAGCGAAGTGGCATCGCGGACTGGATGTTCTCGGGATCGAGCGCGGCGGTCAGCAGCCTGGCCTTCAGCGCCTCCCGGGCCAGCAGGATGTCCGGCCAGCCACGGCGATCGATCACCAGGGGGATGGCCGGCGCCGCGTCGACGCAGGCCGTCACATGCCTCAGCAGTCCGTGAGGGAGCGACCGGCCGCGCCGACGCACCTGGTCCGCCAGCTCCGCGAGCAGACGGCACAGCGAATTGCCGTCCACCGGCTCCCCCGGCCGGAGATGCGCCCAGTCTGGACGATGGCGATGCCACTCGGCCGGCGGCAGATGCGCAGGCGGGTCGACGTCGACCTGCTCGAAACTCTCGAAATCCTCGGAGACCTCGCCGGTCGATGGAGCGAACGCCGCTGCCGGCGGGGTGACGGTGCTGGAGAACTTGTCCGGGCGCATGGGGTGTCGAATGTCCTGGAGGGGGCTGATGCGTATCGTTGTCCGGAAACAGGACCCGAGAGTTCGATCAACAGCCGTGCCTCGGCGCCGACTTTGACCTGATCGCTGCCGCGCCAGCCGGGACAGGGCGTGCTGGAGAATGTCGGCTGGCTGATTCCCGACCCAGGAGACCCTGTGACCCAGCGCGGCCCGTCCACCGAACTGATCCACCACCCGTACCGGGCGCCCGAGGGCTGGGACGCCGTGCACGTCCCGGTGGCCAAGGCTTCGACGGTGCTGTTCAAGAACACCGCCGAGCTGCACCGCCCGCGCGCGATGGATGGCGTCAGCTATCGCTATGGCCTCCCGGGGACGCCGACGACCTACACGCTGGCCGCGCGCATCGCGACGCTCGAGCACGCCGCGCACTGTGTGCTCACACCCAGCGGCGTTTCCGCGATCACCTTGACCAGCCTGAGCTTCCTGAAGCCGGGCGATGAGGTCCTGCTGCCCGACAACGTCTACGGTCAGAACCGCCACCTCGCCAACGGCCTGCTGACCCGGCTCGGCATCACCCATCGCTTCTACGATCCGCTCGACGTGCCGGCGTTCGAGGCGCTGCTGTCGGAACGCACCAGGCTGGTGTGGCTCGAAGCCGCGGGATCGATCACGCTGGAGTTCCCCGACCTGGTGGGGCTGTTGCAAGCCTGCCGCGCGCGCGGCGTGCTCACGGCGCTGGACAACACCTGGGGCGCGGGACTGGCCTTCAATGCCTTCGAGGTGGCGCCGCACATCGCGCCCGGACTCGGCGCCGACATCAGCATGCAGGCGCTGACCAAGTTCCCCTCAGGCGGCGCGGACCTGCTGATGGGCGCCGTCTGCACGCGCGACCTGACCCTCAACCGCCAACTGGTGGCCACGCACGAGTACCTCGGCTACGGCGTCGGTCAGAACGACGTCGAAGCCGTCCTGCGCGGGCTGCCGAGCATCGCGCTGCGCTACCGCGCGCAGGATGCGGCGGCGCGCGAACTCGCGCAGTGGATGGCGGACCGGCCCGAGGTGGCGCGGGTGCTGCACCCGGCCCTGCCGGACTCGCCCGGCCATGCGTTCTGGCGGGACGTCAGTCCCGGGGCGGCGGGGTGCCTGTTCTCGGCGGTGTTCCGCCCCGAGTTCGATGCCCGCCGCATCGACGCTTTCGTCGATGCGCTGACGTGTTTCGGGATCGGCTATTCCTGGGCCGGTCCGATGAGCCTGGCCGTGCCCTACGACCTCAGCCGCAGCCGCTCGCTGGGGCTGCCGTGGACGGCGGAGGAGGGCGGCACGCTGGTGCGTTTCGCGATCGGGCTGGAGGAGGTCTCGGACCTGCGCGCGGACCTCGCGCAAGCCTTCGAGGTCTTGAGGTCTTGAGGTCTTGAGGTCTTGAGGCCATTGAGCGCTGAGCGCGCGAGCGGCCCGCCGCGACCCTCAGTCCTTGGACGGCCCCGAGACCTTGTGCCGCATCAGGCGGCCCTTCTCGCGTTCCCAGTCGCGCTTCTTCTCGGTCTCGCGCTTGTCGTGCTGGGCCTTGCCCTTGGCGAGGGCGATCTGCACCTTCACCCGGCCGTTCTTGTAGTGCAGGTCCAGCGGGATGAGCGTGAAGCCGCGCTGCTCCACCTTGCCGATCAGCCGGCGGATGTCGGCGCGGCTCATCAGCAGCTTCCTGGTGCGGTCGGCCATCGGGCTGACGTGCGTGGACGCCGTGCGCAGCGGATCGATCCGGCAGCCGATGAGGAACAGCTCGCCCTCGCGGATGACGACATAACCGTCCGGCAGCTGGACCTGGCCGGAGCGGATGGCCTTGACCTCCCAGCCTTCGAGGACGATGCCGGCCTCGTACTGCTCCTCGAGGTGGTACTCGAATCGGGCGCGACGGTTTTCTGCAATGGACATGGGAACTCTTGTTGTGCGTGGCGACCTGGTGACGACGAGATGGGGTCGATCGGGCCGCCTACAATCCCGCCATTCTAAGAACCACCATGAAGCACGTCCGGAAGACTGTCCTCCTTTGGTACTCGCCGCGCGAGATGTACGAGCTGGTCACCCAGGTCGAGCGCTACCCGGAGTTCCTGCCCTGGTGCTCGTCCGCCGAGGTCCTGGAGCGCCACGACGATGGCGTCACCGCCAAGCTGTCCCTGCAGTACGCCGGGCTGCGTCACGCGTTCACCACCCGCAACACGAACGAGCCGAACCAGCGCGTGCGCATGGCGCTGGTCGACGGACCGTTCTCGATGCTCGACGGCGACTGGCAGTTCCTGCCGCTGCACCGTCCGGGCGCGCCGACGGACGGCGAGCCGCGCGCCTGCAAGATCGAATTCGAACTGCGTTATGCGTTCTCGAGCTTCGCGCTGGAGGCGGTCGTCAGTCCGGTCTTCGACCGCATCGCCAACACCTTCGTCGACAGCTTCGTGAAGCGCGCCGAGCAGGTCCATGGCGCCCGCTGAGCTGTCGATCGCGCTCTTCTGGAGCCCGGTCCGCGGTGAGTTGCGCGAACAACGGCTGACCCTGCCCGCCGGCAGCACGCTGCGCGATGCCCTGGTCGCCAGCGCCTGGTTCGAACCGGCACGGATCGATGCGCTGACGGCCGGCATCTGGGGCCGCTCGGCGGCGCTCGACACGCCGCTGCGCGAGCAGGACCGCGTGGAGGTCTACCGCCCGCTGACGGTCGATCCGAAGGAGGCGCGCCGCCAGCGCTTCCAGGCCGCGGGCAGCCGCATCGTCACGCGACATCGGCCGCTGGGCCGCAAGGCCTGACACCGCGAGGGCGCGACGCCGCCAAGCCCGCATGCAAAAAGGCCGCGTGAGCGGCCTTTGGTCTTACCAGTGGTCACCGGACTTACGTCCGTCTTGCCGCCCGGTGTTGTTTCCGGCACTCGTTCCGGCCTTATTTGCAGTTGGCCGTGATCACGACCTGCATGTTGCGGATCTCTTCCTGGCGCATCTGCTCGGTCATCGGCTGCGATTCGCCGGTCTGCGTGCCGCTGCGCAGGCGCACGCCGGACTCCAGGACGCGCTGACGGTTCTGGGCCTGGCGGCAGTTCTCGGCCATGGCGTCCGCGCGGGCCTTGTCCTCCTGGGCCTTGCGCTCGCGCTCCAGCTTGTCGCGCGAGGAGGCTTCGCTCGCCGCACGAGCCGGCGCGGAAGCCGCGGAGGCCGGCGCCGACGCGCCCTGCAGCGCGGCCTGGCCCGGCGACGGGGGCACGCGCGTCGCATTCGACGGACGCTGCAGGATGTCCTTGTCGGCGACGCTCGGCGGCGGCGGACGGTCGCTGTATTGCGTGCGGCCGTCGGCGTCGCGCCACTTCCATTGGGCGTGCGCGATCGAGGTCAGCGCCATCAGCGCCAGCGCGCAGATCACGCCCAGCGGGCGTCGCGAGAGTCGGGGATTCTTCATGGTCGTGGAGTGTACTGCCGGGCTTCTCTATAATGCGCCTTTGCGTCTGGAGCTTCCCTCATGCGCCTACTCGGAAAGGCCCTCACCTTCGACGATGTGTTGCTGGTGCCGGCGTTCTCCCAGGTGTTGCCGCGCGACACCAGTCTGGCCACGCAGTTCACGCGTGGCATCCGCCTGAACCTGCCGCTGGTGTCCGCCGCGATGGACACCGTGACCGAGGCGCGCCTGGCGATCGCCATCGCCCAGGAGGGCGGCATCGGCATCGTGCACAAGAACCTGACCCCGCAGCAGCAGGCCGCGGAAGTGGCCCGGGTCAAGCGCTACGAGTCCGGCGTGCTCCGCGACCCGATCACCATCACCCCCGAGACCACCGTCCGCCAGGTCAAGCAGCTGAGCGAGCACCACGGCGTCTCCGGATTCCCGGTGCTGGTGGGACAGAAGGTCGTCGGCATCGTGACCAACCGGGACCTGCGCTTCGAGACGCGCATGGACATCCCGGTCAGCGAGATCATGACCCCGGCCGAACGCCTGATCACCGTGCCGGAAGGCGCGTCGCTCAGCGACGGCAAGGCGCTGATGCACAAGCACAAGCTGGAGCGTGTGCTGGTCCTCAACGACGCGTTCGAGCTGCGCGGCCTGATGACCGTCAAGGACATCACCAAGCAGACCAACTTCCCGAACGCCGCGCGTGACGCGCACGGCAAGCTGCGCGTCGGTGCGGCGGTCGGCGTGGGCGAGGGCACCGAGGAACGCGTCGAGCTGCTGGTCAAGGCCGGCGTCGACGCGATCGTCGTCGACACCGCGCACGGCCACAGCAGCGGCGTCATCGAACGCGTGCGCTGGGTCAAGAAGAACTATCCCGGCGTCGAGGTCATCGGCGGCAACATCGCCACCGGCGCCGCGGCGCTGGCGCTGGTGGAAGCCGGCGCGGACGCGGTCAAGGTCGGCATCGGTCCCGGCTCGATCTGCACGACCCGCATCGTCGCCGGCGTCGGCGTGCCGCAGATCGCGGCGATCGACTTCGTCGCCACCGCGCTGAAGGGCACCGGCGTCCCGGCGATCGCCGACGGCGGCATCCGCTACTCCGGCGACATCGCCAAGGCCATCGCCGCCGGCGCGAGCACGGTGATGATGGGCGGCATGTTCGCCGGCACCGAGGAAGCCCCGGGCGAAGTGATCCTTTACCAGGGCCGCAGCTACAAGAGCTACCGCGGCATGGGCTCGATCGGCGCGATGAAGGCCGGTTCGGCGGACCGCTACTTCCAGGAAAACGACGAGACGACCAACCCCAACGCGGACAAGCTGGTGCCGGAAGGCATCGAAGGGCGTGTCCCGTACAAGGGCTCGATGGTGGCGATCGTGCACCAGATGGCCGGCGGCGTGCGCGCCTCCATGGGCTACTGCGGCTGCGCCAGCATCGCCGACATGCACGACAAGGCCGAGTTCGTCGAGATCACCTCGGCGGGCATCCGTGAGAGCCACGTCCACGACGTGCAGATCACGAAGGAAGCGCCCAACTACCGGCTGGAGTGACGCCCTTGTCCGACCCTGTGGACGCGGCGCGGGGCGCGAGCCCCGACGCCGTCGCAGCTCCGACGACACATGGCGGCCGCAAGGCCGCCATGTCGTTCATCCTGATCGCGGTACTGATCGACATGGTGTCGATCGGCCTGATCATTCCGGTGCTGCCCCCGCTGGTCGGGACCTTCACGCAGAGCGAGACCCAGCACACGCTGGCGCAACTGGCGGTGGCGTTCGCCTTCGGTCTCGCGAATTTCTTCGGCTCGCCCATCCTGGGCGGACTGTCCGACCGCTTCGGCCGCCGCAAGGTGATGCTGATCGGTTTCAGCGGCCTGGCGCTGAGCTTCTTCGTCACGGCGATGGCCGACGCGTTGTGGATGCTGGTCGTGGTGCGGCTGTTCTCCGGCGCGATGCAGGGCAACGCGGCGGTCGCCAACGCCTACGTGGCCGACATCACCCCGCCGGCGGACCGCGCCAAGCGCTTCGGCATGCTGGGCGCGGCCTTCGGCATGGGCTTCATCCTCGGCCCGGTGATGGGCGGGCTGCTCGGCAGCATCGACCTGCACCTGCCGTTCTACGTCGCCGGCACGCTGGCGCTGCTGAACTGGCTCTACGGCTTCTTCGTGCTGCCCGAATCGCTGGCGCCGGAACACCGCCGACCCTTCGAATGGCGCAAGGCCAATCCGGTCGCGGCGCTGGGCCGGCTGCGCCGGCTGAGCGGCGTCGGACCGCTGATCTACGTGATCGCGTGCTCGGGCCTGGCGCAGCTGGTGATCCAGACCAGCTGGGTGCTCTACAACCAGCACAAGTTCGGCTGGGGACCGCGCGAGAACGGCCTGTCGCTGTTCGTCGTGGGCCTGGTCGCGGTGGTGGTGCAGGGCGTGCTGCTGCAGCCGCTGATGCGCTGGCTGGGCGCGCGGCGCCTGGTGCTGATCGGTCTGACGACCTCGATCCTGACCAACGTGATCTGGGGCCTGTCGACCGAGGCCTGGATGATGGTCGGCGCGATCTTCCTGAACATCGCCGGCGTGGCCGCGGCCCCGGCGATGCAGAGCCTGATCTCCAACGCCGCCGACGCCCGCACGCAAGGCGAGACGATGGGCGCGGTGGCAGCGATCAACAGCCTGATGGCGGTGATCTCGCCGATCGCCGGCCTGGGGCTGATGGCGCTGGTCGCCGAGCTCCCCAAGACCGACTGGCGCCTCGGCGCGCCGTTCTACCTCTGTGCGCTGCTGCAGCTGGCCTCGCTGGGCTTTGCATGGCGCCACTTCAACATGGACCCGCCGGCCCAGGCCGCCGCGGCCAAGGCCTGATCCCGAACTCGGGCCGCCAAGAATCCCCAAGCATCCCCAGAAGCTGACCATGCACGACAAAGTCCTCATCCTCGACTTCGGCTCCCAGGTGACGCAGCTGATCGCGCGTCGCGTGCGCGAGGCCCAGGTCTACTGCGAGATCCATCCCAACGACGTCAGCGACGACTTCATCCGCGCGTTCGGCCCGAAGGCGATCATCCTGTCGGGCAGCCACGCGTCGACCTATGAGGACCACGAACTGCGCGCGCCACAGGCGGTGTGGGACCTGGGCGTGCCGGTGCTGGGCATCTGCTACGGCATGCAGACGATGGCGGTGCAACTGGGCGGCAAGGTCGAGTGGAGCGATCACCGCGAGTTCGGCTATGCCGAGGTCCGTGCGCACGGTCATACGAAGTTGCTGGACGGCATCCAGGACTTCGCCACACCCGAAGGTCACGGGATGCTGAAGGTCTGGATGAGCCACGGCGACAAGGTCACGGCGCTGCCGCCGGGCTTCCAGCTGATGGCGTCGACGCCGAGTTGCCCGATCGCCGGCATGGCCAACGAGGACAAGGGCTACTACGCGTTCCAGTTCCACCCGGAAGTGACGCACACGGTGCAAGGCGCGGCGGTGTTCCACCGCTTCGTGCGCGAGATCGCCGGCTGCAAGGGCGACTGGATCATGGGCGACTACATCGCCGAGGCGGTCGCGAAGATCCGCGAGCAGGTCGGTGACGAGGAAGTCATCCTGGGCCTGTCCGGCGGCGTCGATTCGTCGGTGGCGGCAGCGCTGATCCACCGCGCGATCGGCGACCAGCTCACCTGCGTGTTCGTCGATCACGGCCTGCTGCGCCTGAACGAAGGCGACGCGGTGATGGACATGTTCGAGGGCAAGCTGCACGCGAAGGTGATCCGCGTCGACGCGAGCGAGCTGTTCCTCGGCCAGCTGGCCGGCGTGACCGATCCGGAGCGCAAGCGCAAGATCATCGGCGGGCTGTTCGTCGACGTGTTCAAGGCCGAGGCCGAGAAGCTCAAGTCCGGCGACGGCGGCCACAAAGGCGCGACCTTCCTGGCGCAGGGCACCATCTATCCGGACGTGGTCGAGAGCGGCGGCACGAAGACCAAGAAGGCCACGACGATCAAGAGCCACCACAACGTGGGCGGCCTGCCGGAGCAACTGGGCCTGAAGCTGCTGGAACCGCTGCGCGAGCTGTTCAAGGACGAGGTCCGCGAACTGGGCGTGGCGCTGGGCCTGCCGCCGGAGATGGTCTATCGCCACCCGTTCCCGGGCCCGGGCCTGGGCGTCCGTATCCTCGGCGAGGTGAAGAAGGAATACGCGGACCTGCTGCGTCGCGCCGATGCGATCTTCATCGAGGAGCTGCGCAACACGCGTGACGAGGCGACGGGCAAGACCTGGTACGAACTGACCAGCCAGGCCTTCACCGTGTTCCTGCCGGTGAAGAGCGTGGGCGTGATGGGCGACGGCCGGACCTACGACTACGTGGTGGCGCTGCGCGCGGTGCAGACCAGCGACTTCATGACGGCCGACTGGGCGGAGCTGCCCTACAGCCTGCTCAAGCGCTGCTCGGGCCGCATCATCAACGAGGTGCGCGGCATCAACCGCGTGACCTACGACGTGTCGAGCAAGCCGCCGGCGACGATCGAATGGGAATGAGCGCTTCGCGCTGACAAGCAGACAAGGGCCCGTCAGGCCCTTGTTCGCTTTGAACGAGGGCGCGTCACATCAATTGATGTGCGGCGGACGATGCCATCGGCGGGTGGCGTCGCAGATAGCTGGCAACCGGTTCCGCAGCGGTCAGTGGAGTTTTGACGTTGCGGTGGAAGAGGACGTTCGGCAGCCCCTCGAAGTGGGCGTCGCAGGTCAGCACTTTGACACCATGTCGATGTGCGGTCGCATAGATGAGGCGGTCTGCCATCGGTAGCAGGCGATCAAGCTGCAGGTCGATCGCGGCAAAGATCGTCTCGCGATCCAGCTCCTTGAAATGGCAGAGGTCGAGCAGACTCATGATGTCGGCGTGTTCCTTGGAGGTGTTTGTCCGGAGCGACCACATGGCGAGCTCGAACAGCACGATCGAAGGAAGGATGCAATCAGTGGGATCGGGGAAGTCGGGTTGCATCTTCCTCCCTGTATCGCTCTTGCCCAGCCATTCAATCCAGGCGGATGTGTCAACCACCTTGAGTTTGGTTGTCATGGAGCGCCTACGGGCTATCTAAAGGCGGCCGACGATGTCGCGATAGCCCTCGCTCGAGGCGCCGGGGATCATGCCGCAAACGCTTTGAGCCGTCACGACGGGGCAGAGGAAGATGCCCAGTCCGCGTCGGATGACCATCAGCTCTTGGCCGGGCTGCCAGTTGATGTCTTCACGAACTTCCTTGGGAAGATCGATGTGGTTCTCATTGGTGATCGTGATGATGGGACCAGTCATGGGCGCTCCAGCGAGTTCGACGAATCAGGAGCCGTCGATTCTTCGCCTCTGGTTCTTCCTGATCCACGGCTTGGAACGGTAGTCGGCGGCCTCGGGATGCCTACGATCGGTATGAGTCCAACTCTCACTTGGGGTTGAAGTTCGACGCCAATGTGGCGCGCACGGAGATCGCGGTGCTGACACGCGATGTCAGGGCCGCCGTCCAGAATCGCCGGGATCGCTTCGACACCTTCCGGAGACTCCCATGGCCGACGACCACCCCGTCTACGAACTGCGCCAGTACAAGATCGTCAAGGGCGAGCGCGAGCGCTTCATGCGGCTGTTCGACGCGGTCTTCGTCGAGTCGCAGGAGGCCGTCGGCATGCGCTTGTACGGGCAGTTCGCCGACCTCGACGACCCGGACCGCTTCGTCTGGATCCGCGGTTTCGACGACATGGCGGCGCGCGAGCGCATGCTCGGCGAGTTTTACTTCGGCCCGGTGTGGCACGCCCACCGTGACGAGGCCAATCCGCTGCTCGTCGACAACGACAACGTGCTGCTGATGCGGAGCCCGGGCTGTGGACCGCATCCGACGCGCATCGACGCGGCGCGGGCCGCGGGCACGTTCGGGCGAGGCGCGGCGCCCGGGCTGGTCGTGCTGCACCTCTGCACCCTGTGGAAGGACCCGGCCGATCCCGAGGACGGCTTCGCCCGCTTCTTCGAGCACGAGGTCGCGCCGGTCATCGAGGCGGCGGGCCTGCCAGTGATCGGCAGCTTCGTGCCGGAGCGTTCGCCCAACAATTTCCCGCGGCTGCCGGTGCGCGAGGGGGAGAAGCTCTTCGTCTGGATGACCCGCGCCGCGGATGCCGACGATCGGGCCATCCGCTGGAGCGCCTGCCGGCATTCGACCGCGTGGCGCGCGCTCGAACCGCGCTGGCGTGACGCGCAGGAACGGTCGCCGCAGATCCTGCGCCTGCGACCGGGCGTCGTCCCGGTGCCGCGCTGATCCGGCGCGGCAGGGCAGAGCGATCGGGTGTGGCTATGCTTTGCGCCATTCCCGCTTCCACTCCGGAGTCCTTGCATGCGCAGCGCCCTGTCCATCCTCGCCCTCGTCATCGTGCTCACCATCGTGATGCTGACCGCGAAGAAGCAGATGCAGGCGATGAAGCCGCCGGCCTCGGCGGATCCGGCGGCGTCCGCGTCGTCGTCGGCGCTGCCTCAGCCGGAGGCGGTCGGCCGCCAGGTGCAGGACCTGATGAAGCAAGGCGAGCAGCGCGCTTCCGAGGCGCAGTGATCGCGCCACGCGCCGCGCCGCGAGCGCCCCTGGAGGGCGCCACCGCATGACCGTCCATGCGCTCTTCTTCTGCCTGCGGCCCGATGCGGTCACCGCGGCGAGGCTGGGGGCGGTCTCCGATGCGCTCGTGCGCCGCTTCGGCCTGCGCGCGAAGGCGTCGCGCACGGAACGCCTCCATGTGACGCTGCACCACCTCGGCTGGTACGACGATCAGACTGAACAGGCCGACGTGATGTCGGAAGTCAGGCAACTCGCCGAAGCCGCCGCTGCATCGCTGCGGCACGCACCCGTGCCTGTCGACTTCGATCAGCTCCTGAGCTTCACCCGCAAGCGGCGGAACCTGCCGCTGGTGCTCAGCGGCGGCGCGTGTCTCGATCGCGTGCGGGCGATCCGGTCGACGCTAGGCGATTGCCTGCGCGCGAGCGGCCTGCGGACCGACCCGCACTTCACGCCCCACCTGACGCTGTTCTATGACGACCTCGCGGTCGAGCCGCAACCGTTCATCGTCCCCGGTTGGACGGCGACGGACCTGGTGCTGATGGACAGCCTGCAGGGGCTGTCCACGCATGTCGAACTCGCGCGCTGGCCGCTCGCTTGAACGCACTCCCGCGCTCCACTGTTGCCCGTTGCCCGTTGCCCGTTGCCCGTTGCCGGTCGCCCCATCCACAAGCGCGCAGCCGCGCTCAGACCTCGCCCGGCGCGACAATCTCCTTTGCCAGCGCGCGCAGCGTCAGCGGCGCTGAGCCTTCGGCATGGTTGGAGATCGTGACGTAGGCCGGATGCCCGGCCTCGGCCGTCGCGCGGATCACTTTCGCGAGGACGGCCCGGGTCTCGGGGTCGGGATCCATCAGCTCGTCGTACTCCCCGTACTTCTTTTCCGCGTCCTCGTAGCCGAAGGGGCCGTGGATGCGGTGCAGGTTCCAGCGGCACACCAGCGGTCCCGGCCACATCGCGCGCAGCAGCGGCAACTGTTCCTGGATGGGCGGCAGCTTCGGATGCAGGCCCAGGCAGTAGCGCGCGCCGCAGTCCCGGAGCACGGCGACGAAGTCCGGTGTCAGCCATTCCGGATCGCGGACTTCCACGGCCACGACCGCCTCGGGCGCCACGTTGCGCAGCGAGGGCAGGGCGGCCAGCATCGCGTGCAGGCGGTCGAGCTGCTCCGGCATGCGGGCCAGCATCGCCAGGGGCAGCGGGCTCAACTGGAACACCAGCGCGCCGATGCGCTCGCCCAGTCCAGCCATCGCCGGTTCGAGGAACTCCTGGACCGCCAGCCGCGGGTCGAGGAAGGCCATGTTGGCCTGCCGGCCTCGGCCGTCCTCGGCGCGCACCTGGGCGTCGGTGATCACGCTGGGGGCCTTGACCGTGAAGCGGAAGTCCTCCGGCACCTGCTGCGCGTAGCGCTCGTACTGGCTGGCCGTCAGCGACTGGTAGAAACCGCGGTCGATGCTCACCGCGCGGTGCAGCGGTTGCTGCGCGTAGGCGGTCAGGCCGTTGCGGGAGAGCTTGGACTCGCCGTGCCGGCCCGCCCAGACGATGCCCTGCCAGCCCGGATAGCTCCACGAGGAGGTGCCCAGCCGGATCCTCGGCGACAGCGCGGCCGCGAGCGCGATCTGGTCCTCGTCCGGCGGCTGCGCCTGGACGCCGGCGCCGCGTCGTCTTGGGGCGGGGACCTTGCCGTCGCTTTCCACGCTGCGCTCTCCGCCATCGCCATCGCCATCGCCATCGCCATCGCCATCGATGCCATCGCAATCGGTCGCATGCACCGACGGCACGGCGGGCGCCGGCGGCAGCAGCTCGCCGAAGAGATCGTCCTGTTGACCGGGGAACGCCTGTTGCATGGGCCGGGAGCATAGCGGGCGCGGCTACACTGCCGCGCGAGCGCCGCCATGACCACCGAGTCCCCGATCCCTCCCGCCGACCGTGCCGACCCCGCGGATGACTACGCGATGCGGCTCGCCCTCGACCAGGCCCAGAACGCCTGGCTCGTCGGCGAGGTGCCGGTGGGCGCCGTCATCATGCGCGCCGGCCAGGTGATCGCCACCGGCTACAACCGGCCGATCACGACGCACGATCCGACCGCCCACGCGGAGATCGTCGCGCTGCGCCACGCCGCGCAGCTGCTCGGCAACTACCGGCTGCCGGAGTGCGAGCTCTATGTGACGCTCGAGCCCTGCGCGATGTGCGCGATGGCGATGATGCACGCGCGCTTGAAGCGCGTCGTCTTCGCCGCGCCCGATCCGAAGACCGGCGTCGCGGGCTCCGTGCTCGACCTGTTCGGGCAGAAGCAGCTGAACCATCACACGGCGCTGCACGGCGGCGTGCTGGCGGAGGCGTCGTCCCGTCTGCTGCGCGAGTTCTTCGCCGAACGGCGCGAGGCGGCACGCCAGTTGCGCGACAGCCGCCGACGCGCCGCCGTGGAGGCGGGCGCGTCTGGGGCCGCGGGCGAGGGCCTCGATGTCGACGCCGTCGACACGCTGCGCGCGCTGCCCGAAGTCCAGGAGTTCCCCGAGATCCCCGTCGGCGACGCGCACTACCTTTCCCCGAATTCCGATCCCTCGCAGGACGACATGCAGGACGACAAGCAGCGATGAGCTCACTGACCCTCTACACCCCCTCCGGCGTCCTGGCGCAATCGCAAGCCCTCAAGCGCGCGGCCAGACGGCTGACGGCGCTCGGCTTCGAGGTGGCGATCGACGACGCCGCGCTCGCGAAGCACCAGCGCTTCGGCGGCGACGACGAGACGCGGCTGGCGGCGCTGCACCGCGTGGCCGAGGCCGCGCCGTCGGTGGCGCTGGCCACGCGCGGCGGCTACGGCCTGACGCGCCTGCTGGACCGCATCGACTGGCCGACCATCGCCCGCAGCGTCGAGCGCGGCACGCGCTGGGTCGGTCTGAGCGACCTGACCGCGCTTCAACTCGCGCTGCTCGCCCACACCAAGCAGACCAGCTGGGCAGGCCCGCTCGCCTGCGACGACTTCGGCCGCGCCGAGACCGATGGCGGCGTCGACGAGATCACCCGCGACTGCTTCCTCGAGGCGATGGACGGCTCGCTCGAGGCCATCGGCTTCCGCACCGAGGCCGGCCTGGACGGCGTCGAGGCGCGCGGCACGCTGTGGGGCGGCAACCTGACGGTGCTGTGCTCGCTGCTGGGCACGCCGCACTTCCCGCGCGTCAAGGGCGGCATCCTGTTCCTCGAGGACGTCAACGAGCACCCGTACCGCGTCGAGCGCCTGCTGCTCCAGCTCTGGCAGGCCGGCGTGCTGGACGCGCAGAAGGCGGTGCTGCTGGGCAGCTTCAGCGGCTGGAAGAAGTCGCCGCTGGATCGCGGCTATTCGATGAAAGCCTGCGTCGAGGCGCTGCGCGAACGCGTCAAGGTGCCGATCCTCACCGGCCTGCCGTTCGGCCACGTGCCGACCAAGGTCTGCCTGCCCGTCGGGGCGAAGGCCGAGATGATGGTGGAGGGGCGGGATGTCATCGTCGCCTGGGGGCACGTCGGCCCGGGCCATGGTCACCATGGCCATCACGGGCACGACCATGGCCAGGCGGAGGACCACGATCACCACGACGATCACCACCACGGCCACCGTCCCCACGGCCACTGACGGACGTCACGCGCGCCCCGCGAACCGGGCCGCTATGATCCGCCCCGGCATCGGCCGGCCTCCACGAGAGGCGCGGCCTTGGCAACAATCTGGCAATGCCGCATCCGCAGGATGCGGCGTTTGCTTTTTGGAAGGATGACGATGTCGTCGGGGCTGTGGAACGCGTCGCTGCACGCGGCTGAAAGCTGGCGCGGGACGTGGCGGGCTCCGATGGCCTCGCTCGCCCGGATGGCGGGCCTGCTGGCCGCCGTGCTGCTGGTCGCCTGCAACAACAGCCCGTATCCGGCCGGCGCGGCCAAGGACAACACGCTGTACCTGTCCTTCGACGAGCGGTCGCCGCGTTATCTGGACCCGACCGCCTCGTACACGTCGCCCGAGTCCGTCTACACCTACCAGATCACCGAGCCGCTCTACGGGTACCACTACCTGAAGCGGCCCTACGAGCTCATCCCGCGCGCCGCAGCCGCCGTGGTCAAACCGTATTACCTGGACGCGCAAGGCCAGCGTCTGCCCGACGACGCTCCCGCCGACCGCATCGCGCAGAGCGTCTACGACGTGCCCATCCGCGCCGGCGTGCAGTACGCGCCCAGCCCCGCGTTCGCGAAGGATGAGCAGGGCCGCTACCGCTACCACCATCTGACGGCCAAGGAGCTGGGCGACAAGCGCTCGCCGTGGCAGTTCGAACACCAGGGCACCCGCGAGCTCGTGGCCGAAGACTTCGTCTTCGCGCTCAAGCGCCATGCGACCACGCGCATCGAGGCGCCGATCTACGGCCTGTTCTCCGAGCATGTGCTCGGCCTGAAGGACTACGGCGCGCTGATCCGCGAGGAAAACGCCAAGCTGCTCAAGGGCCTGCCCGACAACTCGCCCGACAAGCCCTTCCTGGACTTCCGCAAATGGCCGCTGGCCGGCGCCGAGGCCGTCAACGACCACCTGCTGCGCGTGCGCATCGTGGGCAAGTACCCGCAGTGGTCGTACTGGATGTCGACGACCTTCCTGTCGCCGATCCCGTGGGAAGTCGATCTCTTCTATGCGCAGCCCGGCATGGCCGAGCATGGCATCTCCTGGAACCAGTGGCCGGTGGGCACCGGGCCTTACATGATGACGGAGTACCAGCAGGATCGCCGTCACGTGATGTCGCGCAATCCGAACTACCGCCAGGACCTCTACCCGTGCGAGGGCATGCCCGACGACGGCCCGGCCGGCCGCCTGGCCGACTGCGGCAAGCCGATGCCCTTCATCGACAAGATCGTCGCCACGCTGATCAAGGAGCGGGTGCCGCGCAAGGAGATGTTCAAGCAGGGTTACCTCGACCTGCCCGACCTCGAGCGCGGCGACTGGGGCGTGGAGTTCTTCGCCGACGCGAGCGACTCCGCCGAGACCGACGCCTTCTTCAGGCAGCGCGGCTTCTCCTTCCCACGCTCGACCGATCCCAACAACTGGTACCTCGGCTTCAACATGCTGGACCCGGTGATCGGCAAGGGAAGGACGCCGGAGGACGAGGCCCGCCACCGCAAGCTGCGCCAGGCGCTGTCGATCGCCATCGACTGGGAAGAGGGCTACGGCCGCATCTTCAAGAACCGCGGCGGCGTGGCCGCCTTCGGGCCGGTGCCGCCGGGCGTGTTCGGCTCGCGCGAGGCGCAGCCGGGCTTCTTCAACCCGGTCACGCACAAGCGCGTCGACGGCAAGATCGAGCGCCGCTCGATCGAGGAAGCCAAGCAGCTGCTCGCCGAGGCCGGCTACCCCGACGGGCGCGACGCGAAGACCGGCCAGCCGCTGGTGCTGAACTACGACTTCATGCGCACCGTCACGCCCGAGGTGAAGGCGGAGAACGACTGGCTGGTGAAGCAGTTCGCCAAGCTCGGCGTGCAGCTGGACGTGCGCGCCACCGACTACAACCAGTTCCAGGAGAAGGTGCACCAAGGCAAGCACCAGGTCTTCTGGTGGGGCTGGTTCGCGGACTATCCGGATGCGGAGAACTTCCTGTTCCTGCTGTACGGGCCCAACAGCAAGTCGCTGCGCGACGGCGAGAACTCCGCCAACTACGAGAACGCCGAATTCGACCGGCTGTTCAAGCAGGTACAGGTCCTGGACGACGGTCCGGCGAAACAGCAGGTCATCGACCGCATGGTGGAGATCGTCCAGCAGGATGCGCCGTGGGCCTTCGGCTACTGGGCCTGGACCGGCCAGGCCTACCAGCGCTGGGTCCACAACGGCAAGCCCAGCATCGTGATCCGCGATCCGGTGCGCTACTACCGCATCGATCCGCAGCAGCGCGCGCAGCTGCAGGGCGACTGGAACCGGCCGGTCTGGTGGCCGTTGCTGGTGCTGGTCGTCGGCGGCGCCGCGATCGTGTGGACGACGCGCCGCAGCTTCCAGAAACGCGAGACCGCCACCGCGCGCGGCACGTCCGCGCCGACTGCCGGTGCCACCGCCGGCACGGCCGCCGCGAGCGCCCCGCGGGGAGCCGACTGATGTTCAAGTACCTCACCCGCCGGCTGGCCTACGGCCTGGCCATCCTGGTCGGCGTCAACCTGCTGACCTTCTTCCTCTTCTTCACCGTCAATACGCCGGACGACATGGCCCGGCTGAACATCGGCGGCAAGCGCGTCTCGCAGGAACAGATCGACAAGTGGAAGACCGAGCGCGGCTATGACAAGCCGCTGTACTGGGACGCGTCCCGTACCGGCACGGAGCGCGTGACGCACACGGTGTTCTGGGAGCGCTCGGTCTCGCTGATGCTGCTGGACTTCGGACGCTCCGACGCGCGCCAGGCCGTCGACATCGGCCATGAGATCAAGACCCGCATGGGGGTCAGCCTGCAGCTCGCGGTGCCGATCTTCGTGCTGCAGCTGATCGTGAGCGTGGCCTTCGCGGTGCTGCTGACCTTCTTCCGCCATTCGCGCATCGACTTCTGGGGCGTCGTGCTCTGCGTGCTGATGCTGTCGATCTCCAGCCTGTTCTACATCATCGTCGGGCAGTTCTTCTTCTCGCGGATCCTGCGGCTGGTGCCGATCAACGGCTACGAGCCGGGCCTGGACGCGATCAAGTTCCTGGCGCTGCCGATCGCGCTGTCGCTGCTGTCGCGCCTGGGCGGCGAGGCGCGGCTGTACCGCGCGATGCTGCTCGAGGAAGTCGGCAAGGACTACGTGCGCACCGCCCGCGCCAAGGGGCTGTCCGAACCGGCCGTGCTGATGCGCCATGTGCTGCGCAATGCGCTGATCCCCATCATCACCAGCGCCGGCGCCTACCTGCCGTACGTGTTCCTGGGCAGCCTGGTGTTCGAGAGCTTCTTCGGCATCCCCGGCCTGGGCGCCTTCGTCATCGAGGCGATCACCGGCCAGGACTTCGCCATCGTGCGCACCATGGTGTTCCTCGGCGCGCTGCTCTACATCGCCAGCAACGCGTTGATCGACGTGATCTACACCTGGGTCGATCCGCGCGTGAGGCTGAGCTGACGCGCCGGGCGCGTTCAGCATTCGAGACAGGACACGAGAGCCGACATGGGATTCAAGGTCGTTTTCCTCTGGACCGACGTGGCGCTGTGGGCGATGTTCGCGGCGCTGGTCTTCTACATCGTGCGGCTGGTCCGCCGCCCGCACCTGCGCGCCAACTGGCAGCGCGTGCTGCGTGACCCGGCCGCGCTGAGCGCGGGCATGGTGCTGGTGCTGTTCCTCGGCGTGACCGCGCTGGACAGCCTGCACTTCCGTCGCGCGCTGACCGACAGCCCCGCCGGCCAGCAGTTCTACGAGACCCGCACCGAGTCCGTGCTGGACCTGGTGCTGGCGCGCCAGATCGAGATGCGCGAGACCAGCTATTCCGCGCCGCTGGCCTACCAGGGCTTCACGCTGGACAGCGTCGCGCACGGCGACGAGATGGTGCGGGAGTTCCCGCGCCTGGCCTTCGGCGGCGCGCATCTGCAGGACCCGGCGCGCGACTGGCACGGCGACCTGGCGCGGCGCGCGCTGACGGGGCTGGCGCTGGGCGCCGCGGCGTCGGTGCTGATGGCCTTGCTGATGGCGGTGGTCCTTGGGCCGCATCACGGCGGCTTCCGCCAGGGCTTGAAAGACCTGCTGGGGGACCGCACGCACTATCCATGGCGCGCGGCGCTCACGACCCTGTCGGTGATCGCGCTGCTCGCCGGCCCGGTGATCGCGCTGATGGGCCACTATCACGTGTTCGGCACCGACCAGACCGGCAACGACGTGCTCTACCAGGCGCTCAAGAGCATCCGCACTGCCTTCGTCATCGGCGCGCTGTCGACGCTGGCGACGCTGCCGTTCGCGCTGGTGCTGGGCATCCTGGCCGGCTACCTGAAGGGTTGGGTCGACGAGCTCATCCAGTACTTCTACACGGTGCTGACCTCGGTGCCCAACGTCCTGCTGATCGCCGCCTGCGTGCTGATGGTGCAGGTCTTCCTGGACAAGCATCCCGAGGCCTTCGAGACCGGCGCCGAGCGCGCCGACCTCAAGATCTTCCTGCTGTGCGTGATCCTCGGCGTGACCGGCTGGGCGACCCTGTGCCGGCTGGTGCGCGGCGAGACGCTCAAGCTGCGCGAGGCCGACTTCGTCCAGGCCGCCACCGCCTTCGGCGTGCGCGACACGACGATCATGGTCCGCCACATCGTGCCCAACGTGATGCACCTGGTGCTGATCTCGCTGGTGCTCAACTTCTCCGACCTGATCCTCTACGAGGCGGTGCTGACCTATGTCGGCGTCGGCGTCGATCCGGGCATGAACAGCTTCGGCGGCATGATCAACCTCGCGCGCTCGGAGATGAGCCGCGACCCGGTCGTGTGGTGGAGTTTCGTGGCCGCCTTCGGCTTCATGGTGAGCCTGGTGCTGGCGGCCAACCTGTTCGCCGACGGGGTGCGCGACGCCTTCGATCCGCGGGCACGCAAGCTGCGGCCGATGGTGCTGTCGCTGAAGAAGAACAAGGCCGCCAAGGCTTCGTGAGGGACGCCGCGACATGTTGAAGATCGACGACCTCCACGTCCACCTGGACGCCGACGCCGGCCTGGTGCGCGCCATCGACGGCATGCGGCTGACGCTGGCCCAGGGACAGACCTTCGCGCTGGTCGGCGAGTCCGGCTGCGGCAAGAGCATGACGGCGCTGGCGCTGATGCGCCTGCTGCCCGAGAACGGCCGCATCGCCGGCGGCCGGCTGGAACTGCACGGCCAGGACCTGTTCGACCTGAGCGAAGCCCGCATGCGCGACGTGCGCGGCGGGCGCATCGGGATGATCTTCCAGGAGCCGGGGACCAGCCTGAACCCGGTCATGAAGGTCGGCGCGCAGATCGTCGAGGCGATCGAGGCGCACACGCCGCTGCGCGGCGAGGCGGCCCGCGGCAAGGCCATCGACTGGCTGCGCCGCGTCGGCATCCCCGAGCCCGAGCGCCGCATCGACGAGTACCCGTTCCGGCTCTCCGGCGGCCAGAAGCAGCGGATCATGATCGCGATGACGCTGGCGGCGGAACCTGATTTCCTGATCGCCGACGAGCCGACCACCGCGCTCGACGTCACCATCCAGGCGCAGATCCTGGACCTGCTCAAGGACCTCCAGCGCGAGCGCGGCCTGGGCCTGCTCCTGATCACCCACGACCTGGGCGTCGTGTCCGGCATGGCCCACCAGGTGGCGCTGATGTACGCGGGGCAGATCGTGGAGGTGGCGCCGGCTGCCGAGTTCTTCGCCGCACCGAAACACCCGTATGCACGGCTGCTGCTGCAGGCGCTGCCCGATGCGCAGCGCCGTGGGGAACCGCTGGCGGCCATCCCCGGCACGGTGCCGCCGCTGTGGCAGACCTTCGACGGCTGCCGCTTCGCGCCGCGCTGCGACCGGGCCATGGTCCATTGCGGGTCGACGCCGCCGGCGTTGGCCGCCCTGTCCGACGGGGCCGGCGAGGGCGGGGCGCATGAGGTGCGGTGTCTGCTTTATACGGATCGCAGGGAGCGGGTGGCGGGGACGGAGAGCGCTGGAGGCGCCGGCGATGCTCCTCGAGGTCAAGGACCTGCACGTCCGGTATCCGATGGGGCGTGGGTTCTTCGGCGGCACGAAGCGATGGTTCGACGCGGTCGGCGGCGTCTCGTTCTCGATCGAGTCGGGACGGACGCTGGCCCTCGTCGGCGAGTCGGGCTGCGGCAAGACAACCTCCGGCAAGGCCATCGTCCAGCTGCTGCGCCGCGTCGCAGTCATCGAGGGTCAGGCCTTGCTCCACCCGCCGG
>CAMPJJ010000071.1 GCA_946886855.1 uncultured Roseateles sp.
CTGACGCCGACCTTTACAACCGTCCGAGACTGTCAACGCATTTCAGGACGGGTCATTGCTGCTGTGCCGCGTGCTGCGATCCCGTTGGTCGATGAGCGGCACGACGCGCCCTATTCGAGATCGAACAGCTGACCCGCCTGCTTCGGAGGTGCGACGCCGAGGTGGCGATAGGCCGCCAGCGTCGCGATCCGTCCCCGCGGCGTGCGTTGCAGGAAGCCCTGCTGGATCAGGTAGGGTTCGATCACATCCTCGATGGTGCCGGGTTCTTCACCGATGGCCGCGGCGACGTTGTCCAGGCCCACCGGTCCGCCGTCGAAGCGGTGCACCACCGCCTCCAGCAGCTTGCGGTCCATCAGGTCGAAGCCCAATGGATCGACATCCAGCATCGCCAGCGCCTTCTCGGCGATGTGGCGGGTGATGGTGCCGTCCGCCTTGACGTCCGCATAGTCGCGGACGCGGCGCAGCAGCCGGTTCGCGATCCGCGGCGTGCCGCGCGACCGGCGCGCGACTTCGAGCGCACCGTCCGGATCCATCGGCGCGCCGAGCAGCGAGGCCGACCGGGTCACGATGCGCTGGAGTTCCTCGGCCGTGTAGAACTCCAGCCGCGCCACGATGCCGAAGCGGTCGCGCAGCGGGTTGGTCAACATGCCGGCGCGCGTGGTCGCGCCGACCAGGGTGAACGGCTGCAGGTCGAGCTTGATCGACCGGGCCGCCGGGCCCTCCCCGATCATGATGTCGATCTGGTAGTCCTCGAGCGCCGGATACAGGATCTCCTCGACGACCGGCGACAGCCGGTGGATCTCGTCGATGAAAAGCACGTCGTTGCGCTCGAGGTTGGTCAGGATCGCCGCCAGGTCCTTGGGTTTCTCCAGCACCGGACCACTGGTCTGGCGCAGGTTGACGCCCAGTTCCGCGGCGACGATGTGGCTCAGCGTGGTCTTGCCCAAGCCAGGCGGTCCGAACAGCAGCACGTGGTCGAGGGCCTCGCGGCGCTTCTTCGCGGCGCCGATGAAGATCTCCAACTGCTCCCGCGCCTTGGCCTGCCCGACGTACTCGTCGAGCAGCTTGGGGCGCAGCGCGCGCTCGATCGCATCCTCGTTGGGCGACGCAGGTTGCGCACTGATGAGTCGGGCCTGCTGCGGCGCGGGCGTGAAGTCGTCGGTCTGGATGCTCATGGTGGGAGGGTACGCCGCGCGCGTGGATTCATGACAGGTGCTTCATCGCGAGCTTGATGCCCTCGCTGACGCCGATGTCCGACGGCAGCGTCTTCAGCGCGCTGCCGGCTTCCTTCTCGCTGTAGCCCAGCGCGACCAGCGCCTGCAGGATGTCGGCCTGCGCGTCGTTGGCCACGGACACCGGCAGCGACAGGTCCGGACTCAGCTTGCCCTTGAGCTCCAGCAGCAATCGCTCGGCCGTCTTCTTTCCGATGCCCGGCACCTTCACCAGCCGGCCGGCCTCCTGCTTGGAGACGGCCTGCGCCAGATCCCCGACCGACATGCCCGACAGCAGGGAGAGCGCCATCTTGGGACCGACGCCGCTGATCTTGATCAGCAGGCGGAAGGTGCTGCGCTCCTCGGCGGTGAGGAATCCGAAGAGGACATGCGCATCCTCGCGGATGCTCAGGTGCGTCAACAGCGTGGCGCGTTCGCCCAGGCCGGGCAGGTTGAAGAAGGTGCTCATCGGCACGTCGACTTCGTAGCCGACGCCTTGCACGTCGATGACAACCTGCGGGGGCGATTTTTCCGCGATGACGCCGGTGAGCTTGCCGATCATGGGCGCGGATTATCCGCGTTCGTCGACGCTCCGCCGGCGATCTGCTGGATATTTGTCCAGTATTTTCCCGAGGCGGTTCATCCCGCCTCGGGAGCCGGCGCCCGAGGGGCTCAGTTCCTGCCGAAAAGACCCAGTCGCTGGGCTTCCAGCGCGGCCTCGGCGCGCGAACTCACGTTGAGCTTGCGGTAGATCTGCTTCACGTAGTCGGCGATCGTGTGGCGCGACAGACCCAGTTGCACACCGATCTCCGGCAGCGTGAAGCCCTTCGCGACGCGCAGCAGGACCTCCGTCTCGCGGTCGGTCAGCGACACCTCGTGCAGCACCTGCGCGGCCTGCGGCCGTCGTTGCGACGTGAAATAGGCGATGACCTTGCGCGCGATCGACGGGGATAGCGGCGGTTCGCCCTGGCTGATGCGCTGCAACTGCTCGACCAGCAGCTCGCGGGACTGCTCCTTGAGCAGATAGCCGAAAGCGCCCGCCTGCAGGGCGGGGAAGAGGTGCTCGTCGTCGTCGTGGATGGTGACGATGACCGACTGGACCTCGGGCTGCTTCTCGCGCAGCGCGGAGATCACGTCGACGCCGGACCCGTCCGGTAGGCCCAGGTCCAGCAGCGCCAGCGTGAAGCGCTGCGAGTTGACCTGCTGCAGCGCGTCCTGCACCCGCGAGCACTCGGTGACGACCGCGTTGGCGAAGACCTGCTTGACCAGGACCTTGAGCCAGGCGCGGATTTCGGGAATGTCTTCGAGGAGCAGGATGTGGTTCATGGCGCGGATTCTTGCTCAGGATTGTCGTGCGGGCGGAGTGCCCGCTGACTTCCTGCAACAGTACGGCTTTCTCAAGGGGCTGACCATCCTGATCAACGCCGGACTGTGGCGCCAGCGGCAATGGATCACGGCAGATCGCGATCAGCGCGTGATCAAAGGGGAATCGTGAGCCGGATGACGGTGCCCCAACCGGGACCCGATTCGACCAGGCACTGGCCATGCATCTGTTTGGCGCGGGCCTTCATGCTGGCCATGCCGTGTCCCTTGTCCAGGCGACCCTCGAGCTCGAGCGGGATGCCCTGGCCGTTGTCCTGGATCACCACCGAGAAGTAGCCGTCCTGCGCCGAGCAGCTGATCACGCAGTGCGTGGCGCCGCTGTGCTTGATGATGTTGCTGACCGATTCGCGCAGGATGCGCGTCGTCTGCACGTAGGCGCGGGCGGGGAAGGTGTGCTCGATGTCCTCGGCGGGCGACTTCCACTCGGCCAGGATGTTGGCCTGGGCCAGGCGCGAGACCACCTCGGCACGCCAGTCCCCGAGCGCATCCAGCAGTTGCACCGGCTTGCCGGTCAGGCCGCGCACGGACAGCCGCATCTCCTCCAGCGCTTCACGTGCGAGCGTGGAGATCCGGTCCGATTCGCTGGTGTGCACGATGGTCAGCAGCTTGGCGCCGAGGTCGTCGTGCAGGTCGGCGGCGATGCGCTTGCGCTCGCGTTCGGTGACCTGCTCCAGCTTGGTCTCCGCGACCTGATCGAAATGGCGCTCCAGTTCGGCGATGCGCTCCTGCAGGCGCAACTCGCCTTGCAGGACGGCGAGCTCGGACTGCGTGAGCGCGCGGGCGAACTCGCGCACGCGGTGCAGGCCCAGGCCCAGCAGGCACAGCGGGCCGAGGATGCCGGCCAGGCCGCTGCCGGGCAAGCCCCAGGCCGTCAGCACCGCCAAGGCGCCGAAGCCGATCAGCACACCGCTGAGGATGAAGTCGGACCGCGGGTACCGCTCCTCCAAGGTCGGCAGGAACATGTCCTGCCAGAGATGCCAGAGGTGCCAGGCCATCGCCACGAGCAGCTGCGCGCCCAGCCACCAGAGGGCGAAGGCGGCGATGCGCGTGGCCGGCACCGGCAGCAGCAGCGCGGCGGGAAAGAGCAGCGCCTGGGCCAGCAGGGCGCGGTGCATGCGGCGGTCCCGTCGCCGCATCCGTCGCATCAGGTAGTGGACGGCGGACCAGAGCAGCCACGGCGCCAGGATCACCGCGATCCCCGTGCGCCACGACGACAGCGGCGCGAGACCCACCATGACCACCCATCCCGGCATCAGGACCAGCAGCCAGGAGATATGGCGCTGGGCGCGTCGTTGCCAGATCAGCAGTCCCAGCACGAAGGCCATCAGCACCAGCGCGGACTGCAGGCCGTAGGCGAGCTGCGGGGCGAGCCGCGTCCACAAGGTGGCGAAGGAGCCGGCGGTGACGTCGGAGCCGGCGACCGCCGCACCTGCCACCTGCGCGAGGCAGACCGGCACGGCCAACGTCAGCGCGGCCGCGGCGCCGAACGCCGCAGGCCTGGATCCCCCCTGCGCCGGCACGGCATCCCTGGGGCCGGCAGCGTCTCCTTGTTGTTCCGTGGTCCGGTGCATGGGGGGCGATTGTGCAGGCGCGGCAAGCGCGCCGCGCACCGGCGCGCGACAATACCGCCCTCAACCCCCCTGAATACGGAGCCTTCTCCGCTTGAACCTGCGCCACGCCTTCACCCCCGCCGACAACCGTCGCCTGTCGCACCTGTGCGGCCCGTTGGACGAGCATCTCCGCCAGATCGAGGCGGCGATGACCGTGCGCATCACCCATCGCGCCGAGCACTTCAACATCGAGGGCGACCGCGCGCCGGCGCGGCGCACGGTGGCCTTGCTGGAGTCGCTCTACGCGCGGGCCGACCGGGCGATTCCCGGCGAGACCCTGCGACTGGCGATCGTCGAGGCGGCCAACGACGTCGTCGTGCCGACGACAGCCGCGAACGGCGAGGACGTGGGCGGCCCGGGAGGCCCGGACGACAACAGCGTCGTGCTGCGCACCCGTCGCGCCGACCTGGCCGGTCGCACGGGCAACCAGCATCTCTACCTGCGCAGCATCCTGTCGCACGACATCAGCTTCGGCATCGGGCCGGCGGGCACGGGCAAGACCTTCCTCGCCGTGGCCTGCGCGGTGGATGCGCTGGAGCGCTCGACCGTGCAGCGCATCATCCTGACGCGCCCGGCGGTCGAGGCCGGCGAGCGGCTGGGCTTCCTGCCCGGCGACCTGACGCAGAAGGTCGACCCCTACCTTCGGCCGCTCTACGACGCGCTGTACGACCTGATGGGCTTCGATCGCGTGACCAAGGCGTTCGACAAGGGCCAGCTGGAGATCGCGCCGCTGGCCTTCATGCGGGGACGCACGCTGAATCACGCCTTCGTCATCCTCGACGAGGCGCAGAACACGACGCCCGAGCAGATGAAGATGTTCCTGACACGCATCGGTTTCGGCAGCAGGTGCGTGGTGACCGGCGATACCAGCCAGATCGACCTGCCGCGCGGCATGCGCAGCGGTCTGGTCGACGCCGAGCAGGTGCTGGACGGCGTCGAGGGCATCGCGATCACGCGCTTCACGCGCGCGGACGTGGTGCGCCATCCGCTGGTCGCGCGCATCGTGCAGGCTTACGAGGACCAGACCGAAGCGCTGGCGCTCGAGGAAGCCCGGGCGCAGGAGGAGCACCGCGCCCAGTTCGCCGAGGAACGCGAGGAGCGTCGCCTGCGCGCCCTGCGCTTGCGCGAGGAGGCCATGCGCGTCGAAGCGGCACCGCCGCCTGCGCCGGTGGCGCGCGCCGTTGCCAGGACGTCGGTCACGAAGACCACCACTGCGCGGACACCTGCCGCAAAGAAGGCGACCGCGGTGAAGGCGAGCGCAAGGAAGCCGGCAGTGAAGGAGCCGTCGACGAAGACGGCAGCGACGAAGAAGGCAGCCGCCAAGTCCACGCGCAAGGGAGCGTCCCGATGAGCCGTCCGGCGCTGAGTCTCTCGCTGCAGTTCGCGGACCCGCGCCACAAGGCGCTGCTGCCGCGGCACAAGGTGATGCGCTGGATGCGCGCCGCGCTGGAGCTGCCGGGCGAGATCACGGTACGCATCGTCGATGCGGAGGAAGGGCAGTCGCTCAACCGTGAATACCGGTCCAAGGATTACGCGACCAACGTGCTGACCTTCGACTACACGCACGAGCCCGTCGTCGCCGCGGACCTGGTGATCTGCGCCGAGGTCGTCGAACGGGAGGCCAAGGAGATGGGCCTGGACCTCGCGGCGCATTACGCGCACATGCTGGTCCACGGCACGCTGCACGCGCAGGGCTACGACCACGAGGCAGACGACGAGGCCGAGTTCATGGAGGCGCGCGAGACCGAGGTCATGATCGGGCTCGGCTTCGCCGATCCCTACGTCAAGCGCTGAGCGCTACTGCTGCGTGCCCAGGTAGCGCTTGCGCCAGAAGAAGGCGCCGAGCAGGAGGGCGGTCACGACCATGACGCCCACGGCGATCCAGAAGCCGGTGGCCCGGTGGATCAGCGGCAGGGTGTCGAAGTTCATGCCGAAGACGCCGGTGATCAGGTTCAGCGGCAGGAAGATGGCCGTCAGCACGGTCAGCGTCCGCATGATGTTGTTGGTACGCTCGCCGGTGAGCGAGAAGTGCATCTGCACCGAGGTCTCGGCCGAGCTCTCCAGCCGCCGCACGTGGGTCAGCACGCGCTCGACGTGTTCGAGCACGTCGCGCGACCGGACACGCAACAGTTCGCGCTCGCGCTCCGCGCGCACGTCGCCGACGGGCCACTCGCCGAGCGCGTCTATCCATTCCTGAACGGCGCTGCGCTGGTCCTCGCAAAGGTCTTCCAGTCGCGACAGCGTGTCGCGGGCGTGCAGCACGACCGGCCAGTCGCGGAAGTGACCGCGCCGGTCGAGCAGCAGGTTCTGCAGCGTCGTCAACTGGCGCGTCAGCAGCCGACGCAGGTCGAGGTAGCTGTCGACCATGTGGTTGACCATGCGCAGCATCAGCTCCGCCGGGCTGTGGGGCAGCCGCGTGCTGCCGCGCAGGTCGCGGCCTTCCTGCTGCGCGCCGAGCTTGCCGGCGAAGTGGTCCCGGAGCGAACACTCGCCGGGATGCACGGTGATCAGCACGCGGTCGAAGACGGCGAAGCCCACCGGGCTCGTGTCGATGGCCTTCAACGCCTCGTTCACCGCCGCCGCGTGGCGCGGCTCGTCGTCGGACAGGTACTGCTCGCTGCCGGGCATCGTGGCGAGCCGGCGGAACACCATCAGGTCGTAGGCGCTCGTGTAATCGAAGTGGGACGGCAGTTGCGGATTCATCAGATCCGACACATGCAGATCGAGCAGCTGCGCGCCGGTCCAGCGCGTCAGCCGCTGCTGCAGCGTGCCGAGCTGGAGTTCGAACTCGCGCCGCGGCAGGCCGATCCACAGGAAGCCTTCGGGCGGGAGTTCGTCGGGCAGGCCGGCGAGCTCCTCGTAAACCGCCTCGCTCAGATGGAAGATGCGCATGCGTCGGTCGGGCAGCCCGCGTTCCCTGGAGCCGGGAACGCTCAGGCGCCGGCGCGGATCAGACGCGCCGCGTCCATCGCGAAGTAGGTCAGGATGCCGTCGGCGCCGGCGCGCTTGAAGGCCAGCAGCGCTTCGAGCATCACGGCGTCGTGGTCCAGCCAGCCGTTGGCGGCGGCGGCCTTGATCATGGCGTACTCGCCGCTGACCTGGTACGCGAAGGTCGGCACGCGGAACTCCTGCTTCACGAGGCGCACGATGTCCAGGTAGGGCAGGCCGGGCTTGACCATCACCATGTCGGCGCCCTCGGCCAGATCCAGGCCGACTTCGCGCAAGGCTTCGTCGCTGTTGCCCGGGTCCATCTGGTAGGTCTTCTTGTCGGCCTTGCCGAGGTTGCTGCGCGAGCCCACCGCGTCGCGGAACGGGCCGTAGAAGGCGCTCGCGTACTTGGCGCTGTAGGCCATGATCCGCGTGTGGATGTGGCTGTCGGCTTCGAGCGCGGCGCGGATCGCGCCGATGCGGCCGTCCATCATGTCGCTGGGCGCGACGATGTCCACGCCCGCCCGGGCCTGGACCAGCGCCTGCTGCTTGAGCAGCTCGACGGTGCGGTCGTTCAGGATGTAGCCCTGCTCGTCGAGCACGCCGTCCTGGCCGTGGCTGGTGTACGGGTCGAGCGCGACATCCGTCAGCACGCCCAGGCCGGGCACCTTCTCCTTGAGTGCGCGCACGATGCGCGGGATCAGGCCGTCCGGATTCGTCGCCTCGATGCCGTCGGGCGTCTTCAGCGCGGGGTCGATCGCGGGGAACAGCGCCATCACCGGGATGCCCAGCTCGACGCACTCCTCGGCGACGGGAATCAGCCGGTCCAGGCTCAGCCGGGAGACGCCCGGCATCGACGCGATCGGTTCGACACGGTTCTCGCCCTCATGGACGAACACCGGAAAGATGAAATCGCTGGGGTGCAGGCGGTGTTCGCGGACCAGCGACCGGGTGAAGGCGTCGCGGCGCAGGCGACGGGGACGGCTGGCGGGATAAGGGGCAGGAAGTTGCATGATTTCCGGGAAGTACCACCAGGATGAGGGGCCACCAGGCGGAAAGACGTGGATTCCGAAATTCGGCAGATCTGTTAAAGTCGTTCTTGAATGATAGCCGCTCGGCTGTCGTTCCCTGCTTTTCCTCCCTGAGCAGGAGCCTTAACGTGATGACAGCGATAAGGCTTTCCGACCCCGGCTGTGAAGCCGGGGTTTTTTTTTGCGCCCTCCATAATGCCGCGATGCTCTGGATCAAAGCGCTACACATCATCTTCGTCGCCGCGTGGTTCGCCGGCCTCTTCTACCTGCCGCGGATCTTCGTGAACCTGGCCATGGTGCCCGCCGACAGCCACGCCGAGCGCGAACGGTTGTTGATCATGGCCCTGAAGCTCTACCGCTTCAGCTCGGGACTGATGGTGCTCGCCCTGGCTTTCGGCCTCGCGCTGTGGCTGTACTACGGCATCGGCCGCGGTCCGGGCAATTGCTGGATGCATGCCAAGCTCGCACTGGTCGTCGCCGTCATCGGCTATCACCACGTGTGCCGCGCCTTCCTGCGCAAGTTCGAGATGCTCGCCAACCGTCGCAGCCACAAGTGGTTCCGCGTATTCAACGAGGTCTCCGTGCTGATGTTCGCGGCGATCGTGATCCTGGTCGTCGTCAAACCCTTCTGATCCGGCGATGCATCGGCGCAGTTCCGCCACCTGGCTGGCCTTGTGTTACGCGGTGCTGGTGGTCTACGCCAGCCTGTATCCGTTCTGGCCCTGGCGCATGCCGCCCAGCCTGCCGTGGCCCGGTTTCGTCGGATTGCCCTGGCCGCGCTACTGGGGCAAGTTCGACATCTGGGTCAACGTGGTCGGCTACTGGCCGCTGGGGCTGCTCTGCTTCTCGGCGGTGATGCGCGGCAGCGGCAGCCTGATGCGCGCGCTGCTGCTGACGGTGGTCGGGCTGCCGCTGCTGTCGTTCTCGATGGAGACGCTGCAGTACTTCCTCCCGGGCCGCGTGCCGTCGCTGGCGGATTTCCTGCTCAACAGCGCCGGCGCCTGGCTCGGCGGCCTGTGCGCGTGGTCCGTCCTGTGGCTCGGCGGCCTGGAGCGCTGGAACGGCTGGCGCGAACGCTGGTTCGTGCCGCACAGCGCGGGCGCGCTGGCGCTGCTCGCGCTGTGGCCGGTGGGGCTGCTGTATCCGGCGCCACTGCCGCTGGGGCTCGGACAGCTGTTCCCGCGTCTGCGTGAGTGGGCCGAACTGCTGCTCGAGAACACGCCCTGGGAGCTGGTGCCCAAGGAGCTGACGGACGACCTGCCGCTGCCGCCCGGCCTCGAGGCGATCGCCATCGCCATGGGCGTCCTGGCGCCTTGCCTGCTGGCGTTGTCGGTGGCGCGCCCGGGCTGGCGCCGTGCGTTGCTGGTACTGGGCGCGATCGCCCTGGGCGTGACGACGACGGCCTGGTCGACGCTGTTGAACTTCGGCCCCGATCATGCGTGGGCCTGGCTGACCTCGACGACCGAACCCGGCCTGATCATCGGCGGCGTGCTGGCGCTGCTGGCGGCCTTCATGTCGCGTCGCGCGAACGCGGCATGGGGCCTGGTCGTGCTGACCGCGCTGATCGCGTTGATGGCCGAGGCGCCGTCCGATCCCTACCTGCTCGAGAGCCTGCAATTCTGGGAGCAGGGGCGCTTCGTCAACCTCTACGGGCTGGCGCAGTGGGTGGGCTGGCTGTGGCCGTTCGCGGCGCTGGCGTGGCTGCTCTACGGCGTCACGCAGCGCGACCGCCCGGGTCCGCCGCCTGCCGATGAGCATTCGGGCGGGCGCTCTGAAGGACAAGCGGTCCGTGACGGACTGCACGAACAGGCGCTCGGTGAAAACCCTCAAACTACAATCGACCGATGAGCGCTCCCAGCTACTACCAACGCCACATCTTCTTCTGCCTGAACCAGCGGGACAAGGAGAACGCCTGCCTGCAGCACAACGCGCAGGAAGCCTTCGACCACTGCAAGAAACGCGTGAAGGCCGAGAAGCTGGCCGGCAAGGGCGGCGTGCGCGTGAACAAGGCGGGCTGCCTGGACCGCTGCGCCGGCGGGCCGGTGGCGGTGGTGTATCCGGAGGCGGTCTGGTATTCGTTCGTGGACAACAGCGACATCGACGAGATCGTCGAACGCCACCTCAAGCATGGCGAGGTCGTCGAGCGGCTGGTGCTCGACGATTCGGTCGGCCGTTGATCGGGAGCCCGCTCGAATGAATGCACAGACCCAGCGCCGGCAGATCGCCGGCCCGGCCGGCGAGATCGAATGCGCGATCGACGAACCCGCGGTCGACGCGGGCCCGCCGCGTGGCGTGGTGGTGATCTGCCACCCGAATCCGACGCAGGGCGGCACGATGGACAACAAGGTGGTGCAGACGATCGCGCGCGCGTTCGTGCACCTCGGCTACCGCGCGGTGCGCTTCAACTTCCGCGGCATCGGCAAGTCGGCCGGCGCCTGGGACGAGGGTCGCGGCGAGGTCGACGACGCGCTGGCCGTGATCGCGGCCTTCCGAGATCCGGCGCAGCCGCTGGCGCTGGCGGGCTTCTCCTTCGGCGGCTTCGTCGCGTCGCAGGCGGCGCTCCAGCTCGAGCAGCCGGCGGAACGCCTGCTCCTGGTCGGTCCGGCCGCGAGCCGCTTCGGCGTGGCGACGGTACCGGCCGATACCGTCGTGATCCACGGCGAACAGGACGATGTGGTGCCGCTGAGCGCGGTCTTCGACTGGGCGCGCCCGCAGGCGCTGCCGGTCATCGTGGTGCCCGGTGTCGGGCATTTCTTCCATGGGCAGTTGCCGCTGCTCAAGAACTTGGTGACGCGCGGCTGGCATGCCGTCGGCGACGCGCGCGCCTGAGGATCTCTCCCGAATGAAACGCTTCCTTGCTTCCCTGGCCCTCGGCGTGGGCCTGTCCAGCTTCGTGATGACGACCGGCGCCTCGGCGCAGGCGCTGACGCCGCCCGAGATCGCGGCCCGCAACTTCGTGCTGCTGGACCTGACGACGAACCAGACGCTGGCCGAACGCGACGCCGACACGCCGCAGGATCCCGCCTCCCTGACCAAGCTGATGACGGCCTACATCGTCTTCGACGCGCTCAAGGCCAAGCGCCTGACGCTGGAGCAGACGCTGACCGTCTCCAAACGTGCCTGGGACGAACGCAAGGGCGACCCGTCGCTGATGTTCATCGACACGACGATGACGCCCAAGGTCGACGAGCTGCTGCGCGGCATGATCATCCAGTCGGGCAACGACGCCTCGGTGGCGCTGGCCGAAGGCGTGGGCGGCACGGTCGAGCAGTTCGTCGCGATGATGAACAAGCAGGCCCAGGCCTGGGGCCTGAAGAACACGTCGTTCAAGAACGTCACCGGCATCACCGAGCCCGGCCACAAGACGAGCGCCCGCGACATCGCGGTCATCTTCTCGCACGTGATCCAGGACTATCCGCAGTACTACGCCGACTACTACTCCAAGCGCGAGTACACCTTCAACAAGATCCGCCAGTCCAACCGCAACATGCTGCTGGGCCGGGATCCGTCGGTGGACGGCGGCAAGACCGGCTACACCGATGCCGCCGGCTACTGCCTGGCGGCGAGCGCGCAGCGCGACGTGCCCAACGGCAAGCGCCGCCTGCTGAGCGTGGTGATGGGCACGGCCTCGAAGGAAGCCCGCGCGACCGAGAGCCAGAAGCTGCTGAACTGGGGTTACTCGGCCTTCGACGCGGTGCGCCTGTTCGAGAAGAACCAGCCGATCACGACGGTCAAGGTCTGGAAGGGCGCCGCGCCGGAAGCCAAGCTGGGCGCGGCGGACGCAGTCTTCGTCGCGGTCCCGCGCGGCGAGGGCGGCAAGCTCAAGACCGACATCCAACGCACCGACCCCCTGGTCGCGCCGCTGGCGCTGAACCAGCGCGTGGGCACGCTGAAGGTGACGACGGCGGGCGGCGCGCCGGTGGCCGAGGTGCCGCTGGTCGTGCAGCAGGAGGTGCCGCTGGCCGGCATCTTCGGGCGCGCCTGGGACGCGATCCGCCTCTGGATCAAGTAAGGAACGGACCGCCCGGCCAAGGCCCCTCGCTTGCCGGGGTTGGCCTGCCGGGCCCGCGGCGTACAGTCGGTGGCTTCGGCGGACCACGCGACGGGAGCTACCGATGACCATGCCCTGGGCCGATCTTCCCTGCTACCTGAACGGCCACCTGGGCCGCCTCGGCGATGCCCGGGTGCCGGTGATGGACCGAGGATTCCTCTTCGGCGACGGCGTGTACGAGTCGATCCCCGTCTACGCGCGACGGCTGTTCCGTGTCGACGACCACCTGGACCGGCTCGGTCGCAGCCTGAAGGCGCTGCGCATCGAGGACCCCTACGAGCGCGAAGCCTGGCTGGACCTGTTCCGCAGCCTGGTGGCGCACTTGCCGGACGTCGAGGACCAGTCGATCTACCTGCAGGTCACGCGCGGCGTCGCGGCGCGGGGCCATGCGATGCCCAAGGACCTCGAGCCGACGGTGCTCGCGTACACGCAGCCGCTGCACGCGCTGACGCCCGAGCAGCGCCATCAGGGCCTGAGCTGCGTGACGGCGCGCGACTTCCGCTGGCAGCGGGGCGACATCAAGAGCATCTCGCTGCTGGGCAATGTGCTGGCGCGGCAGACGGCGGCCGATCAGGGCGCCGACGAGACCGTGCTGATCCGCGACGGCTACGTGACCGAGGGCTCGAGCAGCAATGTCTGGATCGTGCGCGATGGCGCGCTGCTGACGCCGCCGCCCGGCGAGACCTTGCTCGAAGGCATCCGCGTGCGCCTGCTCAAGGAGCTCTGCGAGGAACTCGGCATCGCCTGCAACCTCCGCCCGATCGCGGAGACCGAATTGAGCACCGCCGACGAGATCCTGCTGACCTCCGCCAGCAAGGAGGTCGCCCCGGTCACCCGGCTCGACCACGACCAGGTCGGCCACGGCGCATTGCGCGGCAAGCCCGGCCCGGTCTACGCGAAGCTCCACGAGGCCTACCAGCGGGCCAAGGTCTTGCAAAGCCGCTGACCGACACCATTTGAATTTCCCATCATGACCAGCTTCAACAACGCCCCGATCCCGCCCGAGCAATCGCTCATCGAGTACCCGTCGCAGTTCCCCATCAAGGTGATGGGCGCGCAGGTGGAGGGCTTCGTCGAAGCGATCGTCAGCGTCGCGCAGCAGTTCGATCCGGCGTTCGACGCGTCGACGGTGGAGCAGCGCCCGAGCTCGGGCGGCAAGTACCTGGGCGTGACCATCACCGTCACCGCGACCAGCCGCGAACAGCTCGACGAGCTCTATCGCACGCTGACCACCCACCCGATGGTGAAGGTCGTCCTGTAGACCGGGAGCGGTCGGACGGTCCCCGTGTCGATCTGGCCGGCTCAGACTGAGCCGGCGTCGGCCGCGAGCGCCGCGTCGACGGCCTTGAGTTTGTAGGGCGCCGCCTCGTCGCCGTTGCGCGCGGCGATGTCGTACCAGTAGCGCGCCAGGCGCAGGTCGCGGTCGACGCCCAGCCCCGATTCGTACATTGACGCGATCAGGTACTGCGCGCCCACGTCGCCGCCCTTGGCGGCTTCGCGATACCACAGCGCCGCCTGCGGGAAGTCCTTTTCCGCGCCACGACCCAGGTAGAACGCGGTGGCCACGGCCACCTGCGCATCGACGCTGCCGTGTTCGGCCGCCTTCAGGTACCAGGACTGGGCCTGGACCAGATCGCGGGTGCCGTCCTCGCCCTGTTCGTGGAACTGGCCCAGCGCCAGCTCGGCGCGCACGAGGCCGCGACCGGCCGCGCGCAAGAGCAGCTGCCGGGCGAGCCTGGGATCGGGTGTCGGCACCTCCGCGCGCAGATGCATCATCGCGAGGTTGTAGTCGCCGAGCGCCAGACCCTGCTGCGACAGCGCCCGGAACTGCTTCTCCGCGGTCCGGAAGTCGCCGCGTTCGTAGGTGGTCAGCGCCTGGTCCAGCGTGACGCCGGCGGCCAGGGCGCCGCCGCCGTGCAGCGCGAGGCAGCAGACCGCGAGGGCGGCAAGGGCCGTGATGTGACGCGGCATGGCGCGGCTCCTGAATGTCCCGATGGCACGATGCTAGGGCCATCCCGGCTAGCATGCCGGAATGCTGATCAAGACCCTGGGCCGCGTCGACTATGCGGCCACGCTGGACGCGATGCGCGCCTTCACCGAGACGCGCGGTCCGGAGACCCCGGACGAGCTCTGGCTCTGCGAATTCGACCCCGTCTACACCCAGGGCCTGGCCGGTCAGGCGGACAACGTCCTCGACCCGCAGGGCATTCCCGTCGTCCAGACCAACCGGGGCGGGCAGGTGACGTACCACGGCCCCGGGCAGGTGGTCGCCTATCCGCTGGTGGACCTGAAGCGGCTGGGCATCTTCGTCAAGGAATACGTCTTCCGCCTCGAGACCGCGGTGATCCAGACCCTGGACGGCTTCGGTGTCACGGGCCACCGGGTGAGCGGCGCGCCCGGGATCTATGTGCGGCTGGACGATCCGGGCGCGCACGCCGCCCTGACCGGGCCGGCCGATCCGTCGGATCCCTTCCGCGGTCTGGGCAAGGTCGCGGCGCTGGGGATCAAGATCAGCCGGCACTGCACGTATCACGGCGTCGCGTTGAACGTCGCGATGGACCTGAAGCCCTTCCTGGGCATCCATCCGTGCGGATACGCAGGGCTTCAGACGGTGGACCTCGGTACACTCGGGGTTTTCACGGACTGGGCCACGGTGGCCCAGCGGTTCGGAGAGCGGCTCGCCGCCCAGCTCCAACCCTGAGGCCCGGAACAAGGCAACCGAGAGAACGCCTGATGGCAACCGAGAACGTCACCCACGAAGCCAAGAGCGCGTCCGACTACGACGCGACCGCCAAGCAGAAGGCGCAAGCCAAGACGGCGCGGATCCCGATCAAGATCGTGCCGGCGGAACAGCTGAAGAAGCCGGACTGGATCCGGGTGAAGGCCGGTTCGCCGTCGACGCGTTTCTACGAGATCAAGCAGATCCTGCGCGAGCACAAGCTGCACACGGTCTGCGAGGAAGCGTCCTGCCCCAACATCGGCGAGTGCTTCGGCAAGGGCACGGCGACCTTCATGATCATGGGCGACAAGTGCACGCGGCGCTGCCCGTTCTGCGACGTCGGCCACGGCCGGCCGGATCCGCTGGACGTGGACGAGCCGCTGAACCTGGCCAAGACGATCGCGGCGCTGAAGCTGAACTACGTGGTGATCACCAGCGTGGACCGCGACGACCTGCGCGACGGCGGCGCCGGCCACTTTGCCGAATGCATCCGCAAGGTGCGCGAGCTGAGCCCGCGCACGCAGATCGAGGTGCTGGTGCCCGACTTCCGCGGCCGCATGGACCGTGCGCTGGACATCCTGAAGGCCGCGCCGCCGGACGTGATGAACCACAACCTGGAGACCGCGCCGCGCCTGTACAAGGAAGCGCGTCCGGGCTCGGATTACCAGTTCAGCCTGAACCTGCTGAAGCGTTTCAAGGAAGCGGTGCCGGGCGTGCCGACCAAGAGCGGCATCATGGTCGGCCTGGGCGAGACCGACGAGGAGATTCTCCAGGTCATGCGCGACATGCGCGACCACGACATCGACATGCTGACGATCGGGCAATACCTGGCGCCGTCGGGTCACCACCTGCCGGTGCGTCGCTACGTGCATCCGGACACCTTCAAGATGTTCGAGGAAGAGGCCTACAAGATGGGCTTCACGCACGCGGCGGTCGGCGCGATGGTGCGTTCCAGCTACCACGCGGACCAGCAGGCGCATGCCGCGCTGGAGAAGGTGGAAGCGGAGAAGGCGTCGGCGGCTTGATCGCCTGATCGGCAGAGCGATCGGCTCACAAGGACGGCCCTTCGGGGCCGTCTTGCATGGCGCGTCGACTTCACGGCGCGTTGGCATCTGGATGGGCCGGCAACGTGCCATGACTTTCGTTGGCGCTCCGGCCCCGGCCTACAAACGCCGTCTCTCCAGCCGGCCCCTGCGCTCCCGCGCTTCCGATCCCATGCCCAAGAATTCGAGCGCCTTGATGCGCGCACTGGCCGGCGCGATGCTGTGCCTGCCCTTGGTGTCGATGTCCGCGTCGCCGGCGTCGGGGCAAGCTCCCGACGAATCGCAGGCGAAGGCAAAGCCGCGGATCGCAGCCTTGAATAACGGCACCGCTTTCCGCGGCGTCATGACCTTAGCCGTCGATCTCACCGACACGCGCCGGCGGATCGTGACGGTCCAGCAGCGCATTCCCGTGCAGCGCGCGGGCGAGATGACGCTGCTCTATCCGCAGTGGGAGACGGGCAGCCACGCGCCCTCGATTTCCGCGCACCGCCTGGCGGGGCTGGTCATCAAGGCCGACGGCAAGACGCTGCCGTGGCGGCGCGATCCGGCGCGGGTGCACGCCTTCCGCGTCGTCGTGCCCGCGGGTGCGCAAGCGCTCGACCTGAGCTTCCAGTACTTGGCGCCGCTCAGCCGCGACCCCTCGGCGACGATCGTCGAGGGCTTCGTCGGCGTCTACTGGAATCGGATGCTCATGTACCCGTCGGGTTGGAAGGCCAGCGACCTGCCGGTGCAGGCGACGATCAAGCTGCCTGCGGGCATGGTTCCGGCCACCGCCTTGTCCCGCGTGGCCGATGGCGACCGGGTCCGCTTCGAGCCGGTGTCGCTCGATCGACTCATCGATTCGCCGGTGTTCGCGTCTCGCCACGCGGTCACCCGGGAGATCCCCGGCGGTGCGCGTCCCGTGCGTGCCCACTGGCTCGCCGCGGACGCCGAGGTCCTCAGGAACGTCGACCGCTTCGACGGCAGGATGCAGGCGGTCCAACGCGAGACGGAAGCGATCTTCGGTGCACCGCCGTTCAAGCGCTACGACTACCTGATCGCGCTCGACGACCGGCTGCCGGGTCCCGGCGGCATCGAGCACGCCGACTCGGGCGAGGTCGTGCTGCCCGCAAACCTGTTGTCCGAGCCAACCGAGTCGGCGCCCCTCATCGACGTCATTCCGCACGAGCTCATCCATGCATGGAACGGCTTGTGGCGTGTGCCGGCGGACATGGCCGTGTCCACGCCGAACGAGCCGTTCACCGGCACGCTGCTGTGGGTCTACGAAGGCCAGACCGAGTTCTGGTCGCGTGTGGTCGCGGCGCGCTCGGGACTGCGGACGGTCGAGCAGACGCTGGGCGCGCTCGCCCTGGATGCGGCCATCGTCCAGCACCGCGCCGGCCGTCAGTGGAAATCGCTGGCCGACAGCGCCAACGACCCATTGATCCAGGACGGCACCGTGTATTGGCGCGACTGGCAGCGGCGCGAGGACTACTACATCGAAGGCGTGCTGTTCTGGCTCGACATCGATGCGCGGCTGCGCCAGTGCAGCCAGGGCGCCCGGGGCCTGGACGACTTCGCCACGCGCTTCTTCAGCGCGGCGGACCAGAAGCCGGGCGAGCGGCAGCGACCCTATTCGGAAGCTGATGTCGTCGCGACGCTCGATCGCGTCTGCCCCGGTCCGTGGGCGGGGACGCTGCGCAAGAAACTTGATGCGCACGATGACGACGGCGTGCTCGACGGCCTCGCCGCGCACGGCTGGCGCCTGGTATTCCGCGACACGCCAACGGAGTACCTCCGCCTGTACGAGGCCAGCGACGGCGTGCTCGACCTGACGTGGTCGGTGGGCATGACGGTGACCAAGGACGGCCGGGTGAAGGCTGCGACTTGGAACGGCCCCGCTTTCCGCGCGGGCATCGTGCCGGGCACGCGGCTGAAGACGGTCAACGATGAACCCTACAGCGCGGAACGCCTCATGGCCGCGGTCGCTGCTGCTGCCAAACAAGGCGGTCTGCGGATGGGCATCCTGGTCGACGGGAATCAGGAGACCGTGACGGTCGAGGCCTCTGGAAGCCTGCGTTACCCCGCGTTGGAACGCATCGAAGGCACGCGGGATTCGCTGTCGACGCTGCTGGCACCGCGTCGGCCAGGCGTGCACGTCGAGACATCCCCTGCGGGACGTTGAGCGCGGGCTCTCCACGATGCAGGAGGCCTCCCTCCGGGAACCTCCAGCATCATTCCGGCCCCAGTGAAACTCGCTGGTCGCGGGCCTTGGCCTTGGCGTTCACGTTCGCGTTCGCATCCGGGGTCAAGCCGGCGTCCAGCGCCCCGCCACGTTCTTCAGCAGCAGGTTGATCGCCGCCAGTTGCCGGTTGCGCACCGAGAGCAGCGACGCCTCCGCGTTGAAGGCGCTGTTCTGCGCGGTCGTGACGTCCAGGAAGGACACCGTGCCCGCGCGGTACTGGTCGGTCACCAACTCGAGATTGCGGTGCGCGGCGTCCAGCGCCTCCTGCTGCAGCCGCGCTTCTTCGCGCAGGTGGTCGGTGAGGATCAGGTTGTCCTCGACCTCCTGCAGCGCCGTCAGCACCGTCTGGCGGTAGGTCGAGGTGGCGACCTCGGCGCTGGTGCGCGCCTGCGCGCTCGCCAGCTTGCGCTGGCCGCCGTCGAAGATCGCCTGCGCCAGCGAGGGACCCAGCGACCAGAAGAGGTTGGGCGCGGAGAGCAGGTCGCTCAGCGTGCTGTTGCGATAACCGGCGCTGCCAGACAAGGTCAGCGAGGGGAAATACGCCGCGTCGGCGACGCCGATCTGCGAGTACGCCGCCGCGACGCGCCGCTGCGCGGCGGCGATGTCGGGGCGGCGTTCCAGCAACTGCGAGGGCAGCATCTCGGGCACCGAGGGCGGCTTCGGCAGCGTCGCGCTTTTCGTCAGGTCCAGCGCCGATGGCGGCAGGCCCAGCAGCACCGCGATGGCGTGCTCCAGCTGGCCGCGTGTGGAACGTGTCTCCAGCAGCTGCGCCTCGGCCGAGCGCAGTTGCGTCTGCGCCTGCAGCACGTCGCTGCGGGCGGCGACGCCGCTCTGGTAACGCGCCTGCGTCAGGTCGAGGAAGCGCTGATACGACTTCACGCTGCGGTCGTACAGCGCTTCCTGCGCCTCCGCCGTCCGCAGCGAGAAGTAGGTCTGCGCCAGCGTCGCCTGCGCGCTCAGACGCGCCGCGGCGAGATCGTCGGCGCTCGCCTGCAGCGAGGCGTTCGCGCCTTCGCTCGCCAGGCGCAGGCGGCCCCAGAGGTCGGGCTCCCAGCTGGCGTTCAGCGAAGCCTGCACGCTGTTGGTCGGTCCGCGATTGATCGAGCCGTTGGTGACGTTGCCGTCGGGACTCTTGCTGCGCGTGCCGGAAAAGCCGGCGGAGAGCGTCGGGAAGAGCGCGGAGCGGCTCGCCTCCAGCGCGGCGCGGGCGCCTTCCACCTGCGCGACCGCCGCCTTCAGGTTCTCGTTGCCGATGACCAGCCGGTGCTGCAGGTCGTTGAGGACCGGGTCGTCGAACAGCATCCACCACTGTTCGGGCACCGGCTCGGCGGCAGCGGGACGCGCCTGTTTCCAGAGCGCGTCCTCCTTGAACTGCGCCGGCGCGGCGACCGGCGCCGGCGGGTCGACGCGCGTCACCGCGCAGCCGCTCATCAAGGCGATGAGCGCCGTCATCGCCGCTGCCGCCGCGATCGTGTGGAGGGCGGCCGTGCGCGGACGCGCGGCGGAGACGGAGGAGGCGTTCTTCTTCATCGGGGTCTGCATGTCGCTCTGCATGTCTGTCTGCATGTCTCAGCCCTGCAGGGTCGGAGCCGCGGGGGGCTCGGGATTCATCGGGGGCGCGGCCTTCGCGGTGCGCTTGGCCGCGCGGCGTTTCATCACGCGCTGGCGCAGCCGCTCCATCGTCACGAAGACGACCGGCGTGGTGTACAGCGTGAGCACCTGGCTCAGGATCAGGCCGCCGACGATGGCGATGCCCAGCGGCTTGCGCAGCTCGGCGCCGTCGCCGCTGCCCAGCGCCAGCGGCACGGCGCCGAAGATCGCGGCGAAGGTCGTCATCAGGATAGGACGCAGCCGCAGCTTGGCGGCGCGGAAGATCGCCGCGCCGGCCGTCAGGTGCGCCGTGGTCCGCTGCCGTGCGATGGCGAAGTCGATCATCATGATCGCGTTCTTCTTGACGATGCCGATCAGCAGGATCACGCCGATCAACGCGATGATGGAGAACTCCGTGTTGAACATCATCAGCGCCAGCAGCGCGCCCACGCCCGCCGACGGCAGCGTGGAGAGGATGGTCACCGGGTGGACCAGGCTCTCGTAGAGCATGCCCAGCACCAGGTAGATCGCGATGATGGCCGCGCCGATCAGGAGGGGCTGCGACTTGAGCGCGTCCTGGAAGGCGTTGGCGGTGCCCGCGAAGGTGCCGCGCACCGACACGGGCACGCCCAGCTCCGACATCGCGTTGTTGATCGCGTCCGTGGCCTGCGACAGCGACACGCCTTCCGGCAGGTTGAAGCTGATCGTCGACGCGGGCGAGCCGCTCTGGTGGTTCACCGACAGCGGGGTGTTGGTCGTCTCGACGCGGCTGAAGGCCGACAGCGGCACCTGCGCGCCGGAGCTGCTCGTGACGTAGAGCTTGCGCAGCGTCTCCGGACCCTGGAGGTATTGCGGCGCCAGCTCCATCACCACGCGGTACTGGTTCAGCGGGTTGTAGATGACGCCGACCTGGCGCTGGCCGAAGGCGTTGTTCAGCGTCGTGTCGATGGTGCTCACCGTCACGCCCAGGCGCGCCGCCGCGTCGCGGTCGATGACGAGGGAGGTCTGCACGCCCTTGTCCTGCTGGTCGGTGTTGACGTCGGTCAGGTCCGGCAGCTGCGAGAGCGCGTTGCGCACACGCGGTTCCCATTCGCGCAGCACCTCGAGGTCGTCCGCCTGCAACGTGAACTGGTACTGCGCGTTGGCCTGCCGGCCGCCGATGCGGATGTCCTGCACCGGCACCAGGAACAGGTTGGCGCCGGGCTCGTGCGCCATCTTGTCGCGCAGCCGGTTCACGACCTGGTCGGCCGAGACCTTGCGCTCCTTCAAGGGCTTGAGCGTGATGTAGAAGTTGGCGCCGTTGCGTTGACCGCCGCCGGTGTTGCCGTTGACGTTCTCGACCGCCGGATCGGACAGGATGATCTCCATGAAGCGGTCCACCCGCTTGCGCATCATCTCGAAGGAGCTGCCCTGGTCCGCCTGCACGCCGCCGATCAGCACCCCCGTGTCCTGCTGCGGGAAGAAGGTCTTGGGGATCGCGCCGTAGAGATGCACGTTCAGCGCGACCACCGCCACCAGCGACAGCAACGCCACCGGCTGGTGCCGCAGCGTCCACATCAGCGAGCGGCGATAGCCGCGCGCCAGCCCGCGATTGAAGCGTCCGGCGGCGCGCGCGAACCAGCCCTTGGGCTTGGTGGCGGCGCCGGGCTCCGGTTCCTTGCGCGGCTTGAGCACGCGCGAGGCCATCATGGGCGTCGTCGTCAGCGACACGATCATCGACACCAGGATGGAGGCCGACAGCACGACGGCGAACTCTCGGAACAGGCGCCCGACGACGCCGCCCATCAGCAGGATGGGAATGAACACCGCCACCAGCGACAGGCTGATCGAGATCACCGTGAAGCCGATCTCGCGCGCGCCGCGCAACGCGGCCTCGACAGGCTGCAGCCCCTGTTCGATGTAGCGGGTGATGTTCTCGAGCACGACGATCGCGTCGTCGACGACGAAGCCGGTGGCCACCGTCAGCGCCATCGCCGAGAGGTTGTCCAGGCTGTAGCCGCACAGGTACATCACGCCGAAGGTGCCGGCCAGCGACACCGGCACGGCGACCGCGGGCAGCAGCGTCGCGCGCCAGCTGCGCAGGAAGAGCAGCACGACGAGGATGACCAGGCCGACGGCGATCGCCATCGCGCGCTGCACCTCGTCCAGCGAGGCGCGGATGGTCGGCGTGCGGTCGCTGATGACCTTGAGGTCGATCGCCGGCGGGATCGAGGCCTGCAGGCGCGGGAGCAGCTCGCGCACGTGCCGGACCGTCTCGATGATGTTGGCGCCGGGTTCCTTCTGGATGAACAGCAGGATGGCCGGCTGGCCATTGGAGGCGCCGTAGTTGCGCACGTCCTGGACCGAGTCGCTCACGTCCGCGACGTCGCGCAGCCGCAGCGCGGCGCCGTCGCGGTAGGACAGGACCACCGGCGCGTACTCGGACGCGGTGCGCGCCTGGTCGTTCGCGCCGACCTGCCAGTAGCGGCCCGACTGCTCGACCGCGCCCTTCGGCCGGTTGGCGTTGGTGTTGGTGATGGCCTGGCGCACCTGGTCCAGCGAGATGCCGTTGGCCGCCAGCTTGTCCGGGTTGAGCTCGACCCGCACCGCCGGCAGCGCGCCGCCGCCGACGTTGACCTGCCCGACGCCGCCGACCTGCGCCAGCCGTTGCGCCAGCACCGTCGACGCGGTGTCGTACATCTGGCCGCGCGTCAGCGTCTGCGAGGTCAGCGCCAGGATCATGATCGGCGCGTCGGCCGGGTTGACCTTGCGGTAGGTCGGATTGCTCGGCATGCCGGTGGGCAGCAGCGTGCGTGCCGCGTTGATCGCGGCCTGCACGTCGCGCGCGGCGCCGTCGATGTCGCGGCTGAGGTCGAACTGCAGCGTGACGTTGCTGGAGCCGAGCGAGGAGCGCGAGGTGATCTCGGTGACGCCGGCGATGCTGCCGAGCGCGCGCTCCAGCGGCGTCGCGACGGTGGCGGCCATCGTGTCCGGGCTCGCGCCCGGCAGCGAGGCGGACACCGAGATCGTCGGGAAGTCCACCTGCGGCAGCGGCGCGATCGGCAGGAAGTGATAGCCGAGCATCCCCGCCAGCGCGATGCCGATCGTGATCAGCGTCGTCGCGACCGGCCTCGCGATGAACGGCGCTGAAATATTCATCGCAGGTCTCCGCCGGGACCTGGCGATCCGACCGGTCCCGCAGGAGCGATCGGGCCGACCGGACCGATGGGCCCGGCAGGGTCGGCGATCTGCGGCGCGTCGGGGCCGCGGCGTTCCTCGGCGTCGCGCGTCGCGCGCTTCACGCCGCGGCGCTCGCGCCAACGCTGCGCCATGCGCGCGAAGCCCAGGTAGATCACCGGCGTCGTGAACAGCGTCAGCAGCTGGCTCACGATCAGGCCGCCGACCATGGTCACGCCCAGCGGATGCCGCAGCTCATGACCGACGCCGCTCCCCAGCATCAGCGGCAGCGCGCCCAGCAGCGCGGCCATCGTCGTCATCAGGATGGGACGGAAGCGCAGCAGCGACGCCTGGTGGATCGCGGCGCGCGGTTCCAGCCCCTGTTCGCGTTCGGCCTCGAGCGCGAAGTCGATCATCATGATCGCGTTCTTCTTGACGATGCCGATCAGCAGCACGATGCCGATGATCGCGATGATCCCGAGGTCCAGCCCGCCGAGCAGCAGCGCCAGCAGCGCGCCGACGCCGGCCGACGGCAGGGTCGACAGGATGGTGACCGGATGGATGTAGCTCTCGTAGAGCACGCCCAGCACGATGTACATCGTGACCACCGCCGCCAGGATCAGGAACAGCGTGCTCGACAGCGAGTTGCTGAAGGCCTCCGCCGCGCCCTGGAAGCTGGTCTCGACGCTGAGGGGCAGGTCGAGCTTGGCCTGTTCGGACTTGATCGCCGTGACGGCGTCGCCGAGGGCGACGCCCGGTGGCAGGTTGAACGAGATCGTCGCCGCCGGGAACTGCGCGACGTGGTTGATCGCCAGCGCGGCGGGGCGCTCGACGATCTGCGCGACCGAGCTCAGCGGCACCTGCACCGAGGTGGTCGACGTGGTGCCGGTGGCGCCGGTCGTCGTCGTGCTGCCGGGCACGTACAGCCCTTCGAGCGCGCGCGGGCCGCTGCGGAACTCCGGCGCCGCCTCGAGCACGACGCGGTACTGGCTGGACTGCGTGTAGATCGTCGAGATCAGCCGTTGGCCGAAGGCGTTGTAGAGCGTCGTGTCGATCGCCGCGATCGTCACGCCGAGCCGGCCCGCCGCCTCGCGGTCGATCTGCACCCAGGCCTGCAGGCCCTGGTTCTGCAGGTCGCTGGCGACGTCGGCCAGTTGCGGCAGCGCCTTGAGCCGCTCCAGCAGCTGGTCGTTGGCCTTCTGCAGGTCGCCGGAATCCGGCGAACTCAGCAGGAACTGGTACTGCGTCTTGGAGATGCGGTCCTCGATCGTCAGGTCCTGCACCGGCTGCATGTAGGCGGTGATGCCCGGCACCTGCCGGTTCGCGTCGCCCAGCCGCGCGATGATCTCCGTCGCCGAGGCGTGGCGCGACGCGAACGGCTTCAGCGTGATCTGCATGCGGCCGGTGTTCAGCGACGCGTTGGCGCCGTCGACGCCGATGAAGGACGCGACGTGATCGACGTCGGGATCCTTCAGGAAGACTTCGGCGAGCTTCTGCTGGCGCTCGCTCATCGCGTCGAACGAGGTGCTCTGCGTGGCCTCGGTGATGACCTGCAGCAAACCGGTGTCCTGCACCGGGAAGAAGCCCTTGGGCACGACGACGTACAGCAGCGCCGTCAGCGCCAGCGTCCCGAAGAAGCCCAGCAGCGTCAGCACCGGGCGGTCCAGCACCCAGTCCAGGCCGCGGCCGTAGGCCTGGATCATGGCGTCGAACTTCTCGCCGAACCAGGTGCCGAGGCGCGAGTGCTTCTGCTCGGCCTCGGGCTTCAGCAGCCGCGCGCTCATCATCGGCGTCAGCGTCAGCGAGACGAAGGCCGAGATCAGGATGGACACGGCCAGCGTGATCGCGAACTCATGGAACAGCCGGCCGACGACGTCGCCCATGAACAGCAGCGGGATCAGCACCGCGATCAGCGAGACCGTCAGCGAGATGATGGTGAAGCCGATCTGCTTCGATCCCTTGATGGCCGCCTCCATCGGCGAGTCGCCCTCCTCGACGTAGCGGGCGATGTTCTCGATCATCACGATCGCGTCGTCGACGACGAAGCCGGTCGAGATGGTCAGCGCCATCAGCGTGAGGTTGTTGATCGAGAAGCCGGCCAGGTACATCACGCCGAAGGTGCCGATCAGCGACAGCGGCACCGCGACGCTGGGGATCAGCGTGGCGCTGCCGCTGCGCAGGAACAGGAAGATCACCGCCACCACCAGCACGATCGCGAGCAGCAGCTCGATCTCGGTGTCGTCGACCGAGGCGCGGATCGTCGTCGTGCGGTCGGACAGGATCTGCACGTCGACGGACGCGGGCAGCGTGCCCTGCAGCTTGGGCAGCAGCGCCTTCACGCGGTCGACGGTCTGGATCACGTTGGCGCCCGGCTGGCGCTGCACGTTCAGGATCACGCCGGGCGTGGTGTCGGCCCAGGCGGCCAGGCGCAGGTTCTCGGCGTCGTCGACGATCTCCGCGACGTCGCTCAGGCGAAGCGGGTTGCCGTTCTTCCAGGCGATGATCAGGTTCTGGTATTCGGCGGCGGAGCGCAGCTGATCGTTGGCGTCGATCGTCGACGCGCGCTGCGAGCCGTCGAAGCTGCCCTTGGCCTGGTTGACGTTGGCCGACGCAATGGCGCTGCGCACGTCGTCCAGGGACATGCCCAGCGCCGCCAGTGCGCGGGGGTTGGCCTGGATGCGCACAGCGGGACGCCGGCCGCCGGCGATGCTCACCAGGCCCACGCCGTCCACCTGCGACAGCTTGGGCGCGAGCCGGTTCTCGACCAGATCGTGGACCTTGATCACCGGCAGCGACGGCGAAGTCACCGCGATCGTCATCACCGGCGCATCGGCCGGGTTGACCTTGCTGTAGACCGGCGGCATCGGCAGGTCGCCGGGCAGCAGGTTGCTGCCGGCGTTGATCGCGGCCTGCACTTCCTGCTCGGCGACGTCCAGCGACAGGCCCAGCGAGAAGCGCAAGGTGATGACCGAGGCGCCACCCGAGCTCGACGAGGTCATCTGGCTCAGGCCCGGCATCTGGCCGAACTGGCGCTCCAGCGGCGCGGTGACCGTGGTGGAGATGACGTCGGGGCTCGCGCCCGGGTAGAGCGTCGTGACCTGGATCGTCGGGTAGTCGACCTCCGGCAGCGCGGACAGCGGCAGCAGGCGGTAGGCGAGCAGGCCGGCCAGCAGGATGGCCAGCATCAGCAGCGAGGTCGCGACCGGCCGCTCGATGAAGGGACGGGACGGATTCATGGCCATGGCCGGGCCCCGATCAGTGGCCGCCGCTCGAGGCCGCCTGCCGTTTCGCCCGTTCAGCGCGGCGCTCGGCGATCCAGGCTTCCCGCTCGGCGGGACTCATCTTCATGACCTTCTCTTGGACATCGGGCGGCAGGCGGTCCAGCCAAGCGGGACGTTCGCCGCCGGCTTGAGCGGCATCGTTGCGGGCTTCCGCGGTCGGCGCGCGCAGTGCGGCGTCGGCCGGGTTGCCCGAACCGCTCGCGGTACCGCCTTGCGGCGCCGAAGCCCGGCCCCACGCGCCGGAGGCGCCACCACCGGGCGCGCTGGCGCCGCGGCCGCGACGCGGCGCCGCGTTGGCGCCGGCCCGCTGCTTCGGATCGGCGGCGATGACCTCGACCTTCGCGCCTTCGCGCAGCCGGTCGACGCCGTCGATGACGACGCGCTCGCCCGGCTCGATCCTGCCGTCCACGGCCATCCAGTCGCCGTCGACCGCGCCGGTCTGGACGACCCGCGTGGAGACGGTGTTGTCCGCGCCCACGACGTAGACGTAGAAGCCTTGCGAGCCGCGCAGCACCGCGGCGGCCGGCACGGCCAGGCGGTTCTGCTCGGTCGCGAGCTGCAGCTTCACGCTGACCGACTGGTTGGGATAGAGCGCGTCGTCGTCGTTCGGGAACAGCGCCTTGAGCTTGATCGTGTCGGTGGCGATGTCGATCGCGTTGTCGGCCGTCGCGAGCTTGCCGGTGGCCAGGCGCGTCTTGCCGTCGCGGCTCCAGGCCTCGACCGTCATCGAGGTCTTGCCCTTCAACCCGGCGCTGACCTGTGGCAGCAGCGCCGACGGCACCGCGAAGGTCAACGCGATCGGACGCGTCTGCGTGATGCTGACGATGCCGTTGGTGTCGCCGGTCTGCACGACGTTGCCGATGTCCGCCTGCTTCAGGCCGACGCGGCCCGAGATCGGCGCCAGCACCCGGCTGTAGGTGACCTGCAGCCGGGCGCTGTCGACCGCGGCCTGGTCGGCCTTGACCGTGCCGGTGAGCTGGTTGACCGTGGCCTGCTGCGTGTCGACCTGCTGGCGCGCGATCGCGTCCTTGGCGAGCAGGTCCTGGTAGCGCGTCAGGTCGATGCGGGCGTTGTCCAGCGTGGCCTTGTCGCGGGCGAGCTGGCCCTCGGCCTGGCCGAGCGCGGCCTGGAAGGCGCGCGGATCGATCTGCGCCAGCGTCTGCCCGGCCTTCACCTGCTGGCCTTCCGTGAAGTGGATCTGCTGCAGCACGCCGCTGACCTGCGCGCGCACGACGGCGGTGTTGGAGGCGGTGATTGTGCCGATCGCGGCCGCCGTGTGGCGGATGTCCTGCAGCCGGGCGGGCATCACCGACACCGGTTGCACGCGGTTGGCGGCGAAGCGGCCGCCGCGGCCGGCACCGCCCCCCCCAGGGACGCCCGGGCCGCCGGCACCGGCCGGACCGCTCGCCGCGGAGGCGGGACCGCCCGCCGTGCCGTCAGCGCCACGGCCCTTCCACCACCACCAGCCGCCGGCTGCGATGGACAGCACGACCACGCCAAGGATCCAGGGCGTCGCCCGGCCTTGCTGTTGGCGGGGCTTCGATGCGTGGAGGAGGGGGGAGAAGACAGTCCCCGGCGCGCCGGGCAGGTTCTTGTTCGTGTTCATTCGGGCGGGCGATGCTTGCTATGTCGCTACCCTAGTATCTGGCGACAGCAGCCTGGTGTACCCAAGGAAAAGAATCGCAAAGCGTCCGGGCTAACCCGCGTATCTGCGGGGGAAGTGCGGGGGAAGTGCGGGGGGAAGCGCGAGCAAAGCGTGCGCGGAAGCGCGTTGGGATCCGCCATGAAAAATGCCGCTCGGGAGCGGCATGGATCGGTGGCGCGGCGCGGGCTCAGCTTTCGGCGAGCAGCTTCTCGATCGTGCCGTGCAGCGCGGCGAAGTCGGGCTCGCCGACGAAGCGCTTGACGATCTCGCCGCGCTTGTTGATCAGGAAGGTCGTCGGCGTGAGCTGCACCTTGCCGAAGCTGCGGGCGATCTCGCCGGTGCTGTCCATCGCGACGCCGAAAGGCAGGTTGCGGGTCTCGGCGTAGTTGGCGACGTAGGCCGGCGGGTCGTAGCTCATGGCCACGGCCAGCGTGTCGAAGCCCTTGTCCTTGTACTTCTGGTGCGTCGCGACGACCTGCGGCATTTCCTTGACGCAGGTGGTGCAGGAGGTCGCCCAGAAGTTGACCAGCATGACCTTGCCCGGCCACGCCTGCGCGGAGGCGTGTTTCGAGCCGTCGAGCAGCACGTAGTTCACCTGCGGGGCAGGTTCGGGCTTCAAGCCCTCATAGGCGAGGCCGGCGCCGATACCAACGGCGGCGACCAGCAGCAGGAGTCCGGACCAGCGAGGCAGCTTCATGGGCGGAAGTGTAGGCCCGGGACGGCAGCCCCGCGACTTTGGTCGGGCTTAAGCCAACAGCCTGTCAGGGCGACTTCGCGCAGGCGCCGACACGGGGGCGCACCGACGCGTCAGAGCGCCTTGGAGAGCTCGAACAGCAGCACCGACGGCAGCGCGTCCTGCAGGTTCTGCCGGGAGATGCGGGCCATGTGCTCCGCCGTCGCGGTGGACAGCTGGGTCTGCTGCTCGCCGTCCAGCACTTCGATGAAGCTGAAGCTGGGCACCTCGGCGGTGATGTCGGCGCGCAGGCGGTCGAAGTCGGCGTCGCGCATCGACTGCTCGAAGGCGATGCCGTGCGGCAGGCCTTCCTCGCAGAAGTGCAGCGCCTCGTCCATCGAGCCGACGGCGTCGATGATCAGTCCCATGTGGCGCACGGCGTTCTGGATCTCCTGACGCACGTCACGTCGCGGCGAAACGATCAGCAGGTGGCAGCCCGCCAGCGGCTTGGAGTTGTGCGAGGGCGTCGGATCGTCCAGTTCGGGCCGCTCGGGGCGCTCGGGCCGGTCCGGCCGGGCGGGCGGGGGCAGTT